>JALWPZ010000190.1 GCA_026994745.1 Campylobacteraceae bacterium
TTTACCTGGCTGCCCCCGTTGCCGGGGGCACCGGTGGGCTCTTACCCCACCCTTTCACCCTTGCCTGTGATCCCGTACGGGACCCATCGGCGGTCTACTCTCTGTTGCACTTGCCCTCGGATCGCTCCGGCCAGCCGTTAGCTGGAGTCCTGCCTCACCGCAGCCCGGACTTTCCTCTTGCGGACGAACCGCAAGCAGCCATCTGCCTGCCTTCCGTGGCGATTATAACCGATTTCCATCTCCTCGGCAAGACAAACGGTATCCCTTTCACTCCTCCATAGACCCCTTAGATCACATTAAACAAAAAAACTGTAATAAATTTAATATTACAACTATACATTAATAATTATTTAAGATAAACGGAAATATAATTAACTGAATATAAACCAATAAGGAGTAGGAAATGAAAAAGTTGTATCGATCGGTTGTCGCGGCGGCGGCTCTTAGCGGCGCCCTCTACGCAGGTGGGGATTTCGCCCCCCCTCCACCAGTGGTCATGGATGACTGGAGCGGACCCTACATCGGAGTCCAGCTTGGTGGTCTCTGGGGGAATGCAGATGTGGATTATAACTTTACGGACTACACAACAATCAAAAAAACAATAAATGTAGAACCATACCCAGGTGCCGGATATACAATACCTCAAACTACATATGTCAAACAAAGTGTTCCAGTTAAAACACATAATAGTATGGATGTGAATGGATGGACCGGTGGCCTCTTTGCCGGATATAATTGGCTGCTGGAGAACGACTTCCTCATCGGGGTTGAGGGGGAATGGAACTATGTCGATGCCGATGCCACGGAAGACATTGTCGGGGACAACGGCATTACCTATGGAAAGACCACTGTCGAGCAGGATTGGGACGCCTCCCTGCGCCTGCGAGCCGGTATGGTGATGGGAGATATACTCCCCTACATCACCGGCGGTATCGCCTGGGGTGGAATGAATCTCAAGGGTGATGCTTTGGTAGCAGGACAAACTATCCGCTGGGATGAGGACAAGACCCTGACCGGCTGGACCGTCGGTGCCGGTGTGGAGATGAAGATCAATGAGCATCTCCATGCCCGCATCCAGTACCGCTATACCGACTATGGAGACGACACCATCGACGTGGTCAAGAATGGCCAAGAGCTGCTCCATGGGAAGCTGGACTACAACGCCCATATGGTTACCGTGGGTCTGAGCTACCGCTTCTAAGTTACTTCCCCTCTCTGGGAAAGCGGGCGACGGCTTGTCGCTTCGCTTAGTAAATCAATTTACTTCCGTAAAACTTCTCTTATGTTAAATTCCTATTCATCCTTTTTTCTTCACTCTTTTGAGAGTGCTGTCCCATTATCCCGATCGCACAGGCATACTCGTCTCAGCAGCTGATGTGCTCCACGACGATGTTCTGGGCCGCCTGGACGATGGGGTAGGAGGTGGGGCCGGAGGTGAGCAGGGGATGGGTGGCCACCTGGAGGTTGAGCAGGTCGTAGACCGTCATGCGCTTTTCGATGATGACCCCCAGGATATTGATCATCTCCCCCATATCGGTGCCGCCGATCACCTGGGCGCCGATGACGATCCCGCTGGTGTCCATGGCGACCAGGCGCACCGCCTGCTTGTGGTTGTTGGGGAGTTTGGCCGGGTGCTTGCCGTCCACCATCACCGTGGAGCTGACGGTGTTGATCCCCTGTTTGGCCGCGTCCTCCTCGGTGATCCCCGCCGAGGCGAAGCAGGTATCCCCGATGACCGTGGAGAAGATATCGATGGTCCCGCTGAAGCTCTTGACCAGATTGATCTTGTAGAGGTTCGCCGCGGCGACCCGGGCCTCGGCGGTGGCGGTGGAAGCCAGCATGATGGGCACGGTACGCTTGGTGAGGAAGTGGCGCTTCTCGGCGCAGTCGCCGATGGCGAAGACGTCGGGCTGGGTCGTACGCATATACTCGTCCACATAGATGGTCCCGTACTGGCGCATGCTCAGGCCGCTCTTGCGCGCCAGCTCCGTATTGGGACGATAGCCTGTGGCCAGGATCACGCCGTCGGCCTCGATCTCTTCCCCGTCGGAGAAGGCGACCCCGCGGGCGCGCCCCGCCTCGTCGACCAGGATCCGGCTGGTGCGCTTGTCCTTGTGGAAGGTGACCCGGTCGTGGAGCATCTTCTGCTCCATGTAGTCGGAGAGCTCCGGATCGAAGGCGTGCTTGAGGAGGCGGCTGCCCACCAGATGGACCTTTTTCCCCTTCTCCGCCAGCTCCCCGGCGATCTCCACCCCGATGAAGCCGGTACCGATGACGGCGACGGTCTCCATCGCTTCGACCTTGGCGTGCATCATGAGGATGTAGTCGGGATCCTTGGGGACGAAGAAGACCCCCGGCGCGTCCACATTCTCGATCCCGGGTCTTTTGGGGACCGAGCCGGTGGCGATGATCAGCTTCTCGTAGCGGTACTCCTCCCCTCCGCTGCCCAGGGCGGTCTTCGTGGCGAAATCGATCTCGATGATCTCGTCCTCCAGGAGTTTGACCCCCATCTTCTTGGACATCTGCCCGCAGGGGATCATATCGTCCTCGGGGGAGTCGAGCATCGTCCCGAAGACATAGGGGATCCCGCAGGGGACCAGGGATTTTTCGGTCTTTTTGACCACGGTGACGCTCTTGTCGGGATAGTATTGGCGGGAGGTGGCCGAAGCCACCATTCCCGCCGGGCCGCCACCGATGATCAGGATGTCGGTTTGGGTCATCGGATTACTTCTTCGCTTTCATTTTGAGAAAACGGCCCACCAGGGCGCCGTCGCGCTTTTCGACCTTGATCTCCCCGTCGAAGGGGGGTTTATGGTCCCGCATGATGTGGATCAGATCGTCCAGGACCAACCCGTAATTGTTCCGCAGGGGGAAGGTGATGGAGGCGATGTGGGAGTGGATGAAGCGGTCGGCCAACTTCTCCAGCAGACAGCGATAGACCGTCTGATTGGCGATGTACTGGAGGTAGTACTCCCGCATCGAGGCGATGTTCCCCAGCCAGGCCCGCTTCTCGTCGGGGCTGAGGCGTTCGGTCCTCTGCACCTTCTCCTCCAGCTCTTGGATCAGGGCTCTGGTCCTCTCCTCCGTCTCCCTCAGCAGCCCATCGATATCCCCGCATACCTCCCGGACTTTCTGCTCCAGGGCGCTCCCCCGGTAGGGTTCGGTGCGGGGCTGCTTCAGGTGCTGCTCCTCTTTTTCCGTATCGAAATCCAGGGTTTCGAGCAGTTCGATGGCCGGGCTCAGATAGGGGTATCGGTCGGGATGGGTGGTGTCGAAACTGACCCCATGCTGGTTGACGACGGGCTTGGGCCCCACTTCGTACAGTTTCATGATCTTCTCCTTCAATTCATAGATATAGGATTGCCCCTATGATAGCGCAGTTGGGTAGATGAACGGACAATGGGAAACGGTTCCCGTGGATAGGAGTGTCAGGAGAACCAGGCCCGGACCGCGGCGGAGAAGTAGTAGCTCCCCAACCCCACGACGAGCCCCCACACGATGGAAGCGAAGAAGTTGAGAACGATGAACTTCTTCAGATCGAATCGGGAGAGCCCCATGATGATGGGAACCAGGGTCTTGACCCCGTAGATGTACTTTTGCAGAAAGACGCTCATCCAACCGTAGCGGCGCATCAGCAGATTGGTCCAGGCGATCTTGCGCCGATGCTTGCGCATATATTTGAGGACCTCTTTCTTGTTGGTCTGGGCCAGCCAGAAGAGGACCGTATCCCCCAGGAAGTTGGCTAGGGAGGCCACGACGATGGAGGTGGTGATATCCATCTTTCCCAGGGCCGAGAGGATCCCCGCACCCGCCAGGGCCACCATCCCTCCCCCGAAGGAGTAGGCGGCGAGAATGATGTAGCCGTAAAGGGCCAGGTTGTTGAGGATCTCTTCCACTGAATTCGTTCCCGACCTATTGACCGAAGCTGTACTTGAAACCGACGCTGGTGAGGATCGCGCTCTCGTCCCCGCCGTAGAGGTACTTGCCTTCGCCGACCAGAGAGAAATCCCCCCTCAGCTGATACTCGACCCCCGCGCCGATGGCGGCGAAGAGGCCATCGTCGGCCCCGTGAAGCTCCTCACTGAAGAATTGCGCGCCCACCCCGAGGAGGCCATAGGGGGTCATGGGGCTCGGGTTGTCGGCGTACCAGAGGGCGTTGGCCCCCCAGCGGTAGACCGAGCTGCTCCCGCCGCCGACGTAATCCTCCTTGAACTGATAGTCGAAGGCGAACTGGACGGCTCCGGGCTGCCAGGGGTTGGCGGTGGTGATGTTGTACTGATACCGCGCCCCCCAGTCCCACCCATCCTTGAGGACCATATCGTCGCTGTTGAAGCTGTATCCACCCAGCAGTTCCACCGAGTGGCGATAGAGGTCGTGGTCCGCTGCCTGGAGACCCGCCGCGCATAGCAGCGCCAAAATCACTCGTTTCATCGTTCACTCCTTTTTCATAACCGTTTCTTAACGATTTCCAAACGAGTATAGCGCAAAACTCTTTTAATAGTAATTAATATTTTTTACGGATCACCAGGGGATGGAGCTCGTCGAAATGGGAAACGCTCCCCAGCTCCTCCATCGTGCGGCTCCGTTTCCAGATCGAGAAGACCTTGTAGTAGATGTACTCGTAGGGAACGGGCCCGAAGAATCGGCTGTCGGTGGAGTTGTCCCGGTAGTCCCCCATGAAGAAGTAGCGATGGGGCGGAACGGTGGTCAGGGGATAGTCGATCAGCTCTTTCGGGCCCACGACGCTGGAATCGTGAACCACCACGTAGAAACGCTCGTAAGGGTTCTTCAGCCACCATTCGCCCCGGATCCTGACCGCCTGGGCCCCGGATTGTTCGGCGAACTCCCGGGTACGGTCCGAATCCCCGCCCAATTGGAGGTAGAGATCTTTGTCCTTCTGAAAGAGACGATCTCCGGGAAGGGCCACGCAACGTTTGAGATAGAGCCGCCGGTCCAGGGGGTGACGAAAGGCGTAGATCGCCCCCCGCCTCATCCCCTCTTCCCGGCTCCATAGATGACGGTCGACGTAGAAGAAAAAGGAGGGCACATGGAAACCCGCCGACCAATTCTCCACCCAGACGATGTCCCCATCCATCAGAGAGTAGTTCATGCTGATGTCACTGACCCGATAGGGGCGGACGAAGGAGAGAAGGAGCCCAAGAGACAAAAACAACGAAGCGTAGATCCCCAACCTTCTGCGCATGAAAAGCTCCCTTCTTTTGGGATATAATAACTCAATTTCCACATCAGGAGCAGGATATGTCCACCAGAACCCTCATCATCGGAGCCGGCGGCGTCGGGAACGTCGTCGCCTTCAAATGCGCCATGAATGCCGAAACTTTCGGCGAGATCACCCTGGCCAGCCGGACCAAAGAGAAGTGCGACGCCATCGCCGCCAACGTCAGAGAGAAAACCGGCGTGGCCATCAAGACCACCCGGGTCGATGCCGACCACAAAGAGGAAGTGATCGACCTGATCCGCAAGACCCAGGCCGACATCGTCATCAACGTCGCCCTGCCCTACCAGGACCTGACCATCATGGACGCCTGCACGGCCACGGGGACCGACTACCTGGATACCGCCAACTACGAGCACCCCGACACAGCCAAGTTCGAGTACAAGGAGCAGTGGGCGCGGGACGGGGCCTTCCGGGAGGTGGGAATCATGGGGTTGCTGGGCAGCGGATTCGATCCGGGAGTGACCAACGTATTCGTCGCCTACGCCCAGAAGCACTACTTCGACGAGATCAAGACCATCGACATCCTCGACTGCAACGCCGGGGACCACGGCTACCCCTTCGCCACCAACTTCAACCCCGAGATCAACATCCGGGAGGTCAACTCCAAGGGTCGCTACTGGGAGAGGGGCCAATGGAAAGAGACCGAACCCATGGAGATCAAGATGGTCTGGGACTACCCGGAGGTGGGGCCCAGGGATAGCTATCTCCTCTATCACGAGGAGGAGGAGTCCCTGGTCAAAAACATCCCCGGCCTGGAGCGGATCCGTTTCTGGATGACTTTTGGGGAGAGTTACCTGACCCATTTGAAGGTTCTGGACAACGTGGGACTCACCCGCATCGATCCCATCGAGGTGGACGGCTGTGAGGTGATCCCCCTCCATGTCCTCAAGGCCCTGCTCCCCGATCCGGCCAGCCTGGGTCCCCGCACCCGAGGCAAGACCAACATCGGCGTCGTGGTCCACGGCCTCAAGGACGGCAAGGAACGCACCATCTACATCTACCAGGTCAAAGACCATCAGGATTGCTACGCCGAGGTCCTCAGCCAGGGGGTCAGCTACACCACCGGCGTGCCGGCGATGATCGGCGCCAAACTGATGCTGGAGAAGAAGTGGTACGAACCGGGGGTCCACAATATGGAGGAGTTCGATCCCGATCCTTTCATGGAGGAGCTCAACCGCCAGGGGCTCCCCTGGCAGGTCCAGGAGTTGGAAAACCCGGAGGAGTTGAAAGTCGGTTGAGTTCGTTTCCAAGCCGAAGTACGATATGATATACGGAAAGTAAACGGATCGCAAAGGGGAAACGTAATGAAGCGAGCGATATGGACGGTGGCGGCAGCCGCAATTCTGACAACCGGAGCCTTCGCAGGAGAAGCGGAGAAAGATCACTACACACACTTGATCAGCGCGAGCCTCTTCAGCGCCAACAACCTCTACCTGCAGACGGGATGGTACGAGATGGGAGCCCAGGGCACCGGTGACAAGCCCGAACTGAGCAACGCCAACTTCGTCGGGAGCTACTACTTCGGAGAGGTGGGCGACACCTGGAGACCCTTCGTTCTGGGTGGCTTCGGCTTCACCAAGATCACCCAGGACAACGTGGATCTGGGCACCGGGAACCTGGGGAACGTCAAGCTCGACAGCACCTTCGTCAAAATCGGTGGCGGGATCAACTACAACCCCAACCGGAACATCGGCCTGGTCCTGGGTACATCCGTGCTCCACGCCAGCACCGACGGAAGCTACAGCGGCAGTGATCCCGAGATGCGAAAATATTTCGGAAAGGACTCCGACAGCAACGTATACGACTTTTTTGGCGGGATCAACTACCATACGGAGATCAACGGATATAAGCCCTACGCCGAATTCACGGCCCACTACCTGAGCATCGATTACGATTTCGGGATCGGTGATACGGAAGGGTGGAATGCCGATGTCAGCGCCGGGGTCTACACTCCCACCCTCACCTATTGGATGGAGCTGCCGGTGCGGGCTCAGTTCTTCGTCGCCGCCAATTTCCTCGACAACGACCTCTCCGACGCCACCGGCTTCGACAACGCCTACCACGCCGGTGCCAGCCTGCTCTGGAAGATCGGCCCCATGATCCCCATCTTCAACGACGCCTTCAAGGATACCGAGCTCGCCTTCAACCTCCAGGGAACGGGAGGGGACAACGATCTGAGCGGCTGGAAAGCCAGCGTCAGCTTCAACATCGCCAAATTCTGACCCCTCCCCGAGACGGTCGCTTCCGCGCCACTTCACACTTTTCCCGATCGACCCGATCAAAGTTGATATTTACCTTCTGTTTATTTTTGCTATAATCGTGTATGTACATCAATAATGTAAAAGAGAGGAAAACCGATGACCCTGTTACGAAAAGGATTGGGGAGCGCACTTCTCCTCTCTATCTTCTCATTGCATGCCGGGGCTCTCGAAGATCAATATCGCACCGTGATCACGAGAAGCCTCTATATGCTCAATGACTATACGCTTCATTCCGGAACCTATCACTTCGATGGTGAAAATGGACAAGGCGATGTGGACCTAAAAAACATCACGATTCCCGGCACCTATTTCTTCGGCGATCTTTTCGAAGGCTTCCGCCCCTATGTGGAGGGAGCCGTCGGGTACTCCCGATACGAGCAGGACGACTCACTGCCCGACGGCAGCGATATCGATTTGACCTCCCTCTATGCCAAAGGGGGGGGAGGAATCAGTTACAATTTCTCTCCGGGCTTCGCCCTGATGGGAGGAGCGACCGCTCTCTATCTGGGAAGCGACGGAGACTACTCCGGCAACGACCCTCGATCGAAAGAGCTCTTCGATGGCCGGCAGAATAACTGGCTTTACGATCTCTATGCACGGGCAGCTTTCCATCCTACCTTCCAAGGCTACAGACCCTACCTGATCCTGACGGCCCACTACCTAACCTTCGACTACGACGATTCCTCCATCGGAAGCGATCACGACTGGAGCGGAAACCTGCGTGCCGGGATTTTCAGCCACGAGCTGACCCGTTGGTGGGGCATGCCTCTCAAGGCGGAGATATTCATCAACGGAAGTGCCGTGGACCACGATCTAGGAGAGCGACTGGGCTTCGATACGGCCTGGAGTGGAGGAAGCACGGTCTATTGGAAGATCGGCTCTCTCATGCCCTTCGACTGGCTCAAGGAACTGGACCTGACCTTTACTATTAAGGGTACCCTTTCCAATACCAATATGGACGGCTACAACATCGGCTTCGGTCTGAGCCTGATGAAATTCTGATTCTGCAGAAGTTCACACACTTCGTTGAATCGATGACAGAGCCACCCGACTTCTCCAATCTCCCTCTCGCCCGGATCTCCTGCCGAATCCAGGAGACGCTCTTCACTCTGAACCCCGGCGAGACCCTCTCCTTCCTAATCCTCGACCCCGACCGTTGCCGCGGGCGCTATGCGGGAGAGAAGATTACCCTCAATGGTCAAAGTTATCGATGTCGCTCCTGGCGGGCATGGAATGCCCTGGCCGAATCCCTGGAGTGCCGCCTGCTCACCCCCAAACCCTTCGACGAGATCCGTCTGCTTCTGCGCCTGGAGAAGCTGGAGCCCTCCCGAAGCTTCCATCAACAAAACGATTCGGGAAAATACGAGGGCGGAGGGACGTTCCAGAGGATCGACAAGAACGAGGAGCCCGGCTTCCTCTACTACTATCAAAAGGCGCTCAAGCGCCTGGGGATTTCGCAACGGAAGCGGATCCTCGACCTGGGGATCCATGAGGGCAGGGAGCTGGAGCCGGTTCGGACCCTGGCGAATCGGAGTTTCGAAGAGATGGAGATCGTCGGCATCGACCGTGCAGAGAGCGCGCTTCGACGGGCCCAAGAACTTTGGCCAAATGTTTTGCGCACCTATACCCATGACCTAAACGACCTGGCATCCCTGGAGCTGGGGCGTTTCGACCTCATCCTCTCCATCGGGACCCTGCAAAGCCCCGGGATCGAACTCAAGCCCCTGATCATGCGCCTGGTCCAGGAGCATCTGAATCCCGACGGAGCTCTACTCCTGGGCTGGCCCAATAGCCGTTGGATCGACGGGGAACTCCTCTATGGCGCCCGACCGAAGCACTATCCATTCAGCGAACTCTCCCTGGTGATCAAGGATCTCTTCTGGATCAAGAAGTACCTGCAACAGCACAAGTTCCGGGTCGTGATCACCGGACGGGAATATCTCTTTCTGGAGGCGACGAAGATCGGACTCGCGAGGTAGAAGTCCAAAAACTTTTCTTTACCATTACAAACCATTTGTAATCGTGATTTTTGATATAGTTCCGTCGAATATTCTTGATCGAAAAGGAGTCATCATGGCTATCAACGCGAAAAAAATGGCGAAATTCTGCCGCCCCTTCCGGATCGTTCTGGGATTGGTCCTCATCGGCCTGGGCGTTTATACGGGGATCAAGTGGTTCTACCTGGGGGTCATCCCCCTCATCGCCGGACTGGTCGGCTTCTGCCCCGCCTGCGCCGTGACCGGCCAGTGCACGATCCTGGGCAAGGACAAGGAAGCGTGAAGACCCTCAAGATCCTGCTGGCTTGGCTCGTCGCCGGACTTCTCTTGATCCAGCTGATCCGCATCGAGGTCCCCAACCCCCCCAAAGCCAAGCCCGGTGACGAGATCCAGGCGCCCCCGAAGGTGATGGCGATCCTGAAACGTTCCTGCTACGACTGCCACTCCAACCATACCGAGTGGCCCTGGTACAGCGACATCGCCCCCATCTCCTTCGAGGTCCGCAGCCATGTGAAAAACGGACGCAACTGGCTCAACTTCTCCATTTGGAACCAGTACGACGAAGAGAAGAAGGAGAAGCTCTACAAAGGGATCGCCAAATCCATCGACTGGAAGATGCCTCCCCCCGATTACCTCTGGGTCCACAAAGAGGCACGCCTCAGCCCCGAAGAGCGAAAACTGGTCAAGGAGTGGGCCATGTCCCAACTGCAAAAAGAGGAACACTAATCCCAGCTTCGTTATGATTGGGGCTGAAAGGAGTCCTCATGGTCTGGATCGCTCGGATTCTCTCGATCGCTCTGCTCCTCTATCTCGCAGCACTCCTCTATCTCTATCTCCAGCAGCGTAGCATCCTCTTTCACCCCACCCATGAGACCCGGACGGGCCACGGATTCTATCTGGGCGATGGAGAAAAGAAGATCTGGGTCGAAGTGGCCCATCCCGACGAACCCGAGGCGCTGATCTACTTCCCGGGAAATTCGGAGAAATATTGGGAATCTCCCCAGGATCTGGCCAGGCACTTTCCCCATGCCACCATCTACTTTCCCCACTACCGGGGCTATGGTGCCAGTAGCGGAAGCCCCTCCCAGGAGGCATTGTTCACGGATGCCCTACGGATCTACGAATCGGTGGCCGGGAAGCATCGAAAGATCCTCCTCCTCGGACGGAGCCTGGGGAGCGGCGTCGCGATCTATCTCGCCTCCCAACGCCCCGCCGACGCCCTGATCCTGACCACTCCCTACGACAGCATCCTTCGGTTGGGGGAGGAGAACTATCCCCTCTTTCCCATCCGCTGGATCCTCAAGGACCCCTTCGAAAGCTGGCGCTACGCAGACAGGATCGATATCCCCACCCTGATCCTCCTGGCCGAAGAGGATCGGGTCATCCCCCGTCCCCGAAGCGAAGCGTTGATCCGAGCCTTTCAAAAAACCGAACCGAAAGTCGTCGTACTGCCCCATACCACCCACGGGGACATCATCGATTCGCCGCGTTACTACCCTGCGATCCACTCCTTTTTGAACTCGATCGAACGGGAGCGAAGCAGGTAGGAGCCAATTCTCCCAGGCTGGCCCCGTTCACTCCTGCGCGTCGGCCAGGGTCAGGGCGAAGAGCACCTCCACCCCCGCGCGCAGGAGTATCCCATGGGCTTCTCCCAGGGTCGTACCGGTGGTGACGATGTCGTCCACGAGGATCGCCTCGATCTTCCCGGGGCCCGAGTAGTGGAAATCCCTGGGATTCTGGAGGCGGTAGCTCAGGGGCTGCCCGCCGTATTCCACCCGATTCTCCGCCAACAAGGATGAGTGAAGAGGCCGGAGGGAAGGGACCGAAGAGTAGTGGGTCAATACCGCCGTGTGGGAGTATCCGCCCCGGGGACGCTCATCGATGCCGATCAGGTACGCCGGTCGCTCCAACCCCTCGGCGAAGGCCTGGAGAAAGGGACGCAGATGCTCCCGGGCGAAGTAGCGGTAGATCCGGTACCCCGCCGGGGTGTGTTTGCTCTGGAGAAAAGGGGCGATGGTCCGGTAGCGAAAGAGGCTGATCACATCCATCGACCCGACCTTCCGGGTCGAGACCGTGGGGCGCAAAAGGGTCTCGTGGCACTCCCGGCAGATCACCCGGAGCGAGATCCGTTGGCAACTCAGACAACGCATTCTCTTTTTATCTTCCTTTAAAACTCTTTGGTTATATTCGGCGGCAATCTCTCAAACGAAGGATCGAAACCATGATGCCATTCAGCGACGAAGACCTCTGTGTCGCCGTCAAGAACTTCCTCCCCGGAATCGAGGAGTATGTCAAGTCCCACGAAGGAACCATGGGCTTCCTGGGGATCAAGAACGGAACCGCCTACGTGGAGCTGGGCGGTACCTGCAACGGATGCTCCATGAGTACCATGACCACCAAGATGGTGATCCAGAAGAAGCTGAGGGAGTTGATCCATCCCGAGCTCAACGTCGAAAGCGTCTTTCCCGGCCAGCACGATCAGCTCCCCGCCGACCTGGTCACCTGCTGATCCTCGAATCGGTAGAGGCGTTCTTCGAAATCGACGATCCGACCGTTCCGGACCTCCACCCCCTCCTCCTTCAGGTAGGCGATCTTGGTGGGGACTCCCTCCCCTCCGCTGTAGTTCCCCACCTTTCCATCGCTGCGCACCACCCGGTGACAGGGGACGTGTGGGGCATAGGGATTCTTGCCCACCGCCGTCCCCACGGCCCGTACCGCGTCACTCCCCAGGTACTTGGCGATCGCTCCATAGGTGCTCACCCGGCCTCGGGGGATCAGCCGCATCGCCTCCCAGACCCTTCGCTGAAACTCCGTCGCCATGGCTGCTCCTTCTCTATCGGGTATGGAAGGTCCACTCTTTGCGGACCCGTTTTCCGTCGGCATCGACCTCCAGCACCGCCCGGTAGCTCTCCCCTTGTTGCAAAGTTTTCAAGGGCGCCAGTACGAAGGTGTTTGGGGGGAGTTTCTCGTGTCGGTCATTCCCGGGAGTCAGAACCTTGGCCGGAAGCTTCCTTCCTTTGCGGTCATAGAGACGGAAGCTCAGGAGTCGTACCTTCCGGTAATAGGCGGGATTGAACTGGGCCGTGACCGGCACCCCGGCGCCGTAGAGTTTGGGAAAGGGGTCGGGGGTCTCGCGGATGTACCGTCGGGGGGCGTTGTTCATTCCAGGATAGGGGTAGAGAACGATGCGGGGGTTCCTCCGCTCGATCCTTCGCAGGGCGGAGGAGAATGCCTGCTGGGAGATCCGGGTCTTGGGGTTGGCGCAGACTCCGTAGAGATACTTTCCACTCCCGCCGCTTTCCCCTTTTTGGCAGAGATCCGCGATGGTGGAGGCGGCCATATCGTAGACGTAGATCCTTCCTTTGCGGTTGCCGTACTCCGAACTGCCGATGGCGTCGATCCGCAAATCGAGAAAGGCCAGGCGGTGGTAGACCGTGGACATCAGGACCCGGACGGAGTGGCGATAGTTCCGATCCCCGTAGGAGATGTTCTCCACCCCCACCCGGCTGGGATAGCCGGCCCGAGCGAAACGTTCGAAGGGGGTCTTGCCGTAGAAGAAGCTCCGCCCCGGACGCTCCGTGTGCCCTTTGGCGCGCAGTCTCCCCAGATACTTGGCATGGTGATAGGCCGCCCGGGCGAGACGGGCATCGTTTTTCAGAGAGATCATCCCGCTGGCCCGGCGCTCGGCGCTGACGGCCCGGGCACCGTCCCGGTCCATTCCCCAGAGTGC
Organism: Campylobacteraceae bacterium; assembly: GCA_026994745.1. Lineage (GTDB taxonomy): Bacteria > Campylobacterota > Campylobacteria > Campylobacterales > Sulfurovaceae > Nitratifractor. The sequence continues at coordinate 13,228 of JALWPZ010000190.1, forward strand.
GGAGAAGGATAGCAGCGCCAATAAAAGTACCCCTCGAAAGATCACCGTTCTCTCCTTTGCCCGTTCTTTGTGACTGATACGATAGAATAGCACAGTTCAAGAGGCAAAGGCGGAAGGTGAAGAGAAAAAGAGTCTTGGGAGTTCTTGTGGGAGTCGCGGGCGTGGTCCTGCTCTTGTCGGGCTGCGCCTCCACCGGCCGATATTGCGATCCCTCCGACGAGCGCAACGGCGCCGTCTGCTACGACGGCATCAACTTCGGGAAAAACGCCGATCCCCTCTATCGGTCCGGGGTCAGGGATGGGTGCGAAACCGGCAAGGGCTACTACAGCAAAAACTACGGGCAATATCGGAGTTCCGAAGCCTATCGGCTGGGCTGGGATCGGGGACGGACCCTCTGCCGGCCCCCGGGATGGAACGAAGAAACGAAGAAAAAGCCCCGACAGACGGCCCCCTCCCGCGACTTCTACCACCCCGCTTCCCTGCCCCACGAAGAGGAGCGGCGCAGGGTGATCCGCGCCTTCCCCGAGACCTCCCCCCGGGTCCATCACGGCGCATCCCTCGACACCCCCGAAGTGCTCAGCTACGACTGAAAGGACTGCTCCCGGCACTTTCCCTTTCTCCCCTTTTTCGCTAAACTTCCCTCCATGCTACTCATCAGCGACGAAACGGCTGCGAACTTCGACGAATCCCTGCTACAGACCATCGCCGACACCCTGACGGACCGGGAGGTGGAGCTGCTGCTCTGCGACGACCGGCGGATCCGGGAGCTCAACCGGGAGTACCGGGGGATCGACCGTCCCACCGATGTCCTGAGCTTCCCGCTGGAGGCGGAGCACCCCCAGCTCCCTCTGGGCTCCATCGCCATCTCCATGGACCGGGTACGCTCCGTGGCGCGGGAGCTGGGCCACTCCCCCGACCAGGAGCTGGCCCTGCTCCTGATCCACGGGCTCCTGCACCTCCTGGGCTACGACCACGAGGTCGACGAGGGGGAGATGCGCCGGGAGGAAGAGAAGCTCATCCGCCATTTCGGACTGCCCGAGAGCCTCATCGTAAGAACGGAGAAATGACCATGGATTATCTGATTTTCGTGCTCTCCCTGGCCGCTCTGATCTGGGGAGCCGACGTCCTGGTGGCCCAGAGCGAAAAGATCGCCCTGCGCTTCCAGATCTCCGAATACGTCATCGGAGCCACCCTCATCGCCCTGGGGACCAGCCTGCCGGAGATGGCCGCCTCCATCGCGGCGAGCTACAACGGCAAGCCCGAGCTGGCGGTCTCCAACGTCATCGGATCCAATATCCTCAACATCACCCTGGTCCTCGCCTCGGTCTTCCTCATCGCCAAGAGGGTGGACCCCCACCGGGACTTCTTCGCCAAGGACAGCTCCTGGGCCCTCTTTCCCGTTCTGATCTTCGCCGTCATGTCCCTGGAAAACAACTTCAGCCGTTTCGACGGGATCCTGCTGATCCTCCTGATGTTCGCCTACATCCTCTTCCTGCGCCAAAGCGGCGCCGAAGTGCTGGCCCTGGAGGACGAAGAGATCGAGGAGGTCCAGGCCCAGGGCTTCTCCTGGCTGCGCACCACCCTGCTGCTCATCGTCGGATTCCTCCTGGTGATCGTCGGTGCGGAGTTCACCGTGGAGAGCGCCTCGAGCATCGCCCGCTCCCTGGGGGTCAGCGAATGGATCATCGGGATCGTCATGATCTCCATGGGAACCTCCATGCCCGAGCTGATCGTCTCCATCGTCGCGGCCTCCAAAGGCAAGGCGGACATGGCCATCGGGAACATCATCGGCTCCAACATGGCCAACATCACCGTCGTCCTGGGTGGGGCGGCCCTCGTCCGGGACCTGAAGCTCGATATGCACGCCTACGTCTTCGACATCGCCGTGATGATCGCCGCGACCCTGATGCTGGTCTTCATCACCGCCAACCGGATCTACTCCAAACCGGCGGGCATCAGCCTGCTGGTCCTGCTGGCCCTCTTCCTCCACCACACCCTGGGAGCGCTGGCCTGAAGCCCCTGAACCATCGCGAGGAACCCCGTCGACAGGCTCCGGAAGCGAGCCGCTTCCATACTGCCGGGGCCACAGGGGCCCTCTGCCGGAGCTGACGAGGAGCCGGGATGCCCTACGAGATCGCCATTCTCATTCTCTTCCTGATCGCCTCTCTGGCGGCGATCGTCGTGCGCAGGATCCGCCTGCCCTACACCGTCGCTCTGGTCGCCATCGGGGTACTGCTGGGGAACATCGGTCTGCTCCATCCGCCCCAGTTGACCCAGGCGGTCCTCTTCGCCTTCTTCCTCCCGGGCCTGGTCTTCGAGGCGGCGGTCCATCTGGACTCCCGGGCCATGTGGAGGGACATCTGGGGGATCAGTGCCCTGGTGATCCCGGGCGTGATTCTCTCCACCCTCGTCAGCGCGGGGGTCCTGGTCTACGCCGGAGAGGTCTCCACCCACATCCCCTCGGTCACCTGGCCCATCGCCCTGCTCTTCGGCGCCGCCGTGGCGGCCACCGACCCGGTGGCGGTGGTGGCAATCTTCAAGCAGCTGGGCGCCCCCAAGCGCCTCCGGCTCCTCATCGAGAGCGAAAGCCTCCTCAACGACGGTACCGGCATCGTGATCTTCGCCATCGTGCTCAGCTTCGTCGATCACCAGGTCACCACCGCCGGGGAGATCACCCTGGAATTCTTCAAGGTCGCGGGGCTGGGAGCCCTGGTGGGCCTGCTCATCGGCCTGGCCGTCGCCTGGATGATCGAGAATCTCGACGACGCCATGGTGGTGATCTCCCTGAGCGTCATCGCCGCCTACGGCTCCTTTTTGGTCGCGGACCAGCTGAAACTCTCGGGAGTGATCTCCACGGTGGCGACGGGCCTGATCCTCCAGAACCGGGTCCTCTCCCGGACCATCTACCCCTCGGTGCGCCTCAGCGTCGAAGGCTTCTGGGAGTTCATGGCCTTCGCCCTCAACTCCCTGATCTTCCTCCTGATGGGTTTCGCCGTCAAACTCTCCATGCTGCTGGATCTCTGGGCTCTGATCCTCACCGCCTACGTCGCCATGCTCCTGGCCCGATTCCTCGTCGTCACCGGTGTCTGGGGAAGCCTCTATCCCACGAAGTTCCGCTTTCCCTTCTCCTGGGCGGTGATCATGTCCTGGGGAGGACTGCGGGGGGCCCTCTCCATGGTCCTGGCCCTCTCCCTCCCCCAAAGCCTCCCCTACAAGGATGTGGTCGTGACC
>JALWPZ010000191.1 GCA_026994745.1 Campylobacteraceae bacterium
TATGATCACTATTATATTGTACTTCTATAATTCTTGCTTCTATCATTATCTGTTTATGTAATCTTTTCATTAAAATTGTTATATAATTTTCAACCGCATTTAACTGTTTTTTTGTTCCTGTAACAGTTACGATACCCGCATCTTGATTGATAAGAGCAGGAGTAATTTTATCACTGCTACTTTTTTCTCTTTTTAAAATAGAGTTTATCTCATCTTTTATCTTTTTCCAAAACAAAAACTCTGAACTATATGACATAGTTGTAGTATCGTTTCCCCCTGAAGTGCTTGTAGTATCTGTAGTATTACTTGAAGTATCACTGCTTCCTGTATTTATGACTTTATTGCTGGTAGATTTTCTGCTTGTAAAACTAACATAATCTATATAAAATGATTTGGTTTTATTGTAACTTATCTTTAAAACTTTACCCTTATCATCATATCTATAAAAGATATTATTCTCTCCAAGTATAAAATTTAATAATTCAGCTAATGTATAGTTTGTAACATGAATATTGCCCAATCTTTTTCTTACAATTTTTTTTGAGTAATCATCTTCAAAAACTATACTTATCTTACAAGTATCGGCTATATTGCTCAATATATCTATGATTTTTACCTTGCTAGAAGCTGTATCCGCTCCAATAGAAAAGGAGAAAAGTTTATCATTACATGACGACATTAAAAAAGTTGTACTTGCTATCATAAAAAGTATTATTCGTATTATTTTCATTTGCGTTGCTCCACTTTCAATAAACTCTTAGTTTTTTTGATTTGTAAATATTTTATTTTATTTTGCTTTCTTAGCATAACTTTATCATTCCCTATATAAACTATTTTATAGCCATATAACTTATCATTTTTCTTATACCACTTAGAGTTGATAAAAGCTTTATCATTCAAGACAGTAACAAGAGTTAAAGATGTTTTCAAAGATTGTTTAACTACTGTTTTTATTTTTTTTTCTTTTATAAAAATCTTTTTAGCTTGTGCAAAAGGATCATAAT
>JALWPZ010000192.1 GCA_026994745.1 Campylobacteraceae bacterium
CTCTGGGGGCGTTTTGAGCCGGGTCGGCTCTGGACCGGTCGCTTCCGATCGGGACGGGTCGCCGTAGGCCGCTTGCGACCGGGACGCTGGGTGGCGGGGCGGCTCCGATTGGGGCGTGACGCCCGGGAAGGTCGGCTCCGCTGGGGAGCCCGATGGAAGTTTCCTCCCTGGTAGCGGCTGCGGCTGGGCCGACTGGCCCGGGCAGGGCGACTCCGCGCGGGACGGGAAGCACGGCTGGGTCGGCTGCGCATGGCACCGCGGTTGAAGCTCCTGCCGCCGCCCCGAAAACTTCGTCCTCCTCCACGGCCTCCCCTCCTCGCCTCGGCTTTGCTCAGAAGGTTCAGCGTGTATCCGCTTCCCCCCTTCGACTCGGCACTCTTCTGGATGGAGGGAGCGAAGAAGCCGACCAGCGCCGCGACCAATAGGAAGCGGAAAAGAAAGGAGCCTCGCTGTTTTGTCACTGCATCACTCTTCATCACTGCTCCTTCGCACGGGAGGGTTCGATGGGGATCCGTCGGGCATCGGGCGGAAGATGGAAGGCGAAGGGATCTCCCGCGACGCTCCCCACGGAGATCCAGTCAATGTCGGTAGCGCTGTGGAGCCGAAGCTTGGTGCTCTTGTCGATCACCACGAATCGCCGGATCAACGGAGCCCCCCGGGCCTGGATCCAGAGCTCCAGCTCCTTGACCTGATTGTCGAATACCAGATAGTGATACCAGGTCCCCCGAAGCTTTCTCATGCCGAAATAGTACCCTCTGGCTTTGGGCATCAGCCGCTTGCTCAGATCGCTGTAGAGCAGGTTGGCCAGAGGCGTGGCCATGCCGTAGCGATCGTAGAGGAAATCCAGAGCCGCATCGTTCTCTTTGGGAACCGAAAGCTCCCCGTATAGGTTCGTGGGGCGGTCCCAGGCCACGAAGCGGCCCCGGTCCAAAGCGTAGGTACGGTTTTTGCTGTCTCCGTCGATCTCCACGAGGATCCGTCCATCGCGCTCCAGGTCCACCCGCAGACGGTGCCGGACCTCCACCGTCAACTTCCCGTCGAAGCTGTCCTCGTTAATCGTCACCGCCTTCAGACTGAAGGCGGGCTGCGCCTCCAGATAGGCGTAGGCCCTCTCCAGGATCTTCCTGGCCGTATCCCCCGCCATGAGCCGGGCGCCCTGCACCCCCGCCTCCGAGAGGAGCGTCACGCTCATGAACGCAACGATCGTGCGTAGGATCCATCCCATTCCTTCTCCTTACAATACAACTGCGAACGATCTTCGATTCTATCACAAGATTCTTCGTGATATACTTTCTTTTTCTTCCACAATCTTCGACGAAGGGTTATTCCATGCTGCAACGCTTCAAACTTCGGGAAAAAGGGACCAATGTCCGTACCGAACTGATCGCCGGATTCACCACCTTCTTGACCATGATGTACATCGTGCCGGTCAACGGATTCATCATGGCCGACGCCGGGCTCCCCATGGGAGCGGTGATCACCGCCACGGCGCTGATCACGATCCTGGCAACCGCCTTCAACGGCCTCTGGAGCAACACCCCTGTGGTCATGAGCGTGGGAATGGGGCTCAACGCCTACTTCACCTACGGCCTGGTCCTGGGGATGAAGATCCCCTGGCAGACCGCCCTGGGGATCGTCTTCATCTCCGGTGCGATCTTCGTCCTGCTCTCCTTCACCCGCTTCCGGGTCTGGATCATGCACTCGATCCCCATGGACCTGAGACGGGCCATCAGCGCGGGGATCGGAGCCTTCATCGCCTTCATCGGCCTCAAGCAGCTGGGGATCATCGTCCCCAGCAAAGCGACCCTGGTCACCCTGGGAAATCTGGGAGAGCCGGCGGTGCTCCTGGGGATCTTCGGCCTCTTCCTCACCCTGGCTCTGACCCTCTATAAGGTACGAGGCTCCTTCATCCTGGGGGTCCTGATCACCGCGGCCATCGGCTGGGGGCTCGGCCTAGGCAAACTCCCCGAAGGGCTCCTGAGCATGCCCGACTCCATCGCACCCATCGCCTTCAAGCTCGACATCCTCTCTGCTCTCTCCCTGGCGCTGCTGCCGGTGATCATCACCTTCCTGGTCACCGACATGTTCGACACCCTGGGGACCCTCACCGCCGTCGGAGCCCGCGCCGGCCTCTTCCAGGAGGGGGACGATCCGGAAAAGGCCCTGGAGAAGACCCTGGAGGCCGACGCCGTAGCCACCGTGGGCGGCTCCCTGCTGGGGGTCTCCACCACCACCAGCTTCATCGAATCCGCCAGCGGGGTCGAGGCGGGAGGGCGCACGGGGCTGACGGCGGTCTTCACCGCCGCCTTTTTCATCCTGACCCTCTTCATGCTTCCCATCTTCAAAGCGATCCCCGGTCCCGCCATCTATCCGGTTCTCGTCATCGTCGGGATCCTGATGTTCACGGAACTGGGCAAGATGAACTTCGAGAAGATGGATCTGGCCACGGCCACCGCCGCTTTCTTCACCGTATTGCTGATGCCGCTGACCTACTCCATCACTAACGGCCTGGCCGCGGGCTTCGTCGCCTTCACTCTCCTCAAACTCCTGCAGGGGAAGTTCTCCGAGCTCAATCTCGGCATCTATCTGATCACGGCCATCAGTCTGATCGTCTTCATCCTTCATTAAATTACGCAAGGGGGCCGGGATGGAAAAGTACTACTACAGTTACGAAGAGTTCCAAAAGGATATGTGGGATCTGCACCGGATGATCGAGGACGAGGGCTTCGACACCCTGCTTCCCATCGCCCGGGGAGGCTTGACCATGGGGCATTTTCTGGGGATCTCCATGGATACCCGCCGGGTCTTCGTCCTCAACTCCATCCACTACGACCGCACCCGCAAGCTCGACACCCTGGAGATCTTCAACATCCCCGACCTCTCCGACGCCCGCAAGGTTCTGATCCTCGATGACATCGCCGACAGCGGGGAGACCCTCGTCGCCGTCCTCGACACCCTCAAAAAGCTCTACCCCGGCGCGGAGTTCAAGATCGCCACCCTCTTCCACAAACCGGGCTCCCTGATCCAACCGGACTACTACCTGAAAGAGGCCCCTTCCTGGATCGATTTCTTCTGGGAGATCGACCCCCTGAGCCCCGATCCCTCCTGAATCGAGCCCCGTTTCCACACTCCCTCTTCTCCCCATTCGCTTTTTTCCATTCGAATCTCCAAATTATCATCTTTTATTAGCTTTGTTTAATCCAAATCATTCTAAACTTAGCGGGTCAACCATCAATCAAAAGGAGAACAGTGATGAAACGACTCTTGAAACTCTCGGCGGTTACCGCCCTCGCTACCGCTACCCTGGCCATGGCCGGAACCCTGGAGGATGTCCAGAAGGCCGGCGTCCTCAAATGTGGGGTCAACACCGGTCTGCCCGGCTTCAGCGAAGCCGACTCCAAAGGACAGTGGCGCGGTCTCGACGTCGACTACTGCCGGGCCCTGGCCGCCGTCGTCCTGGGCGACGCGACCAAGGTCAAGTACGTCCCCCTCAACGCCAAGGAGCGCTTCACCGCCCTGCAGAGCGGCGAGATCGACGTCCTCTCCCGGAACACCACCAATACCGAAACCCGGGACACTTCCCTGGGGATCAACTTCACCGGCGTCATGTACTACGACGGACAGGGCTTCATGGTTCCCCGTGCCCTGGGGGTCAAGAGCGCCAAGGAGCTCGACGGTGCCACCGTCTGTATTCAGGCTGGCACCACCACCGAGCTGAACCTGGCCGACTATTTCCGCAGCAACAACATGAAGTTCAAGGCGATCACCTTCGACACCAACGATCAGGTGACCAAGGCCTTCGCTTCCGGTCGCTGTGACGTCCTGACCACCGACGCCTCCGGCCTCTACGCCACCCGGACCAAGCTCAAGGATCCCGACAAGTACGTGGTCCTCCCCGAGATCATCTCCAAGGAGCCCCTGGCTCCCGCCGTCCGCCAGGGTGATGATCAGTGGTTCGACATCGCCAAGTGGACCCGCAACGCCCTGCTGACCGCCGAGGAAAAAGGGGTCGCCATGGCCAATGTGGACGAAGCGGCGGCCAAGAGCACCGATCCTGAAGTCCGACGACTCCTGAGCGTCGAGGGCAAAATGTGCGAGAACCTCAAACTCCCCAAGGGATGCTTCGCCAACGCCATCAAGCAGGTGGGCAACTACGGCGAAATCTTCGAGCGCAACGTCGGGGTCAAGACTCCTCTGAAGATCGAGCGCGGACTCAACGCCCTCTGGAACAAGGGCGGTATCCAGTACTCTCCTCCGTTCAGATAATCACAGTGCCCCCTCTTCGGGGCCCTGGAAATTAGGAATTAGAAATTAGGAATTGGAACGAGGCTCCGTTCAACTCCTAACTCCTAATTCCTAACTCCTAATTCAGAAAAAGGATTCCCTTGCCCGCCTTTCTACGCAACGAAAAAGTTCGTGGCATTCTCTATCAGATCATCACGATCGCCCTCTTCATCGCCTTTCTCTTCTTTGTGGCCCAGAATACCGCCCACAACATTGAGCAGCGTGGGATCAAGACCGGATTCGATTTCCTCCACGCCACCGCCGGTTTCGACATCACCGAGTCGCCGATCCCCTACACCCCCATGGATACCCATCTCAAGGTCTTCGAGGTGGGATTGCTCAACACTCTCATTGTCTCCTTCTGGGGGATCGTCTTCAGCTCTCTGCTGGGGCTCTTGATCGGGGTCTGGCGCCTCAGCCCCAATTGGCTGATCAACCGCATCGCCGCGGCTTACATCGAAACCTTCCGGAACATCCCGGTCCTCTTGCAGATCCTCTTCTGGTACAACGTGGTCCTGGCGACCCTTCCGTCTACCCGACAGAGTATCAACCTCTTCGATACGGTCTTCATCAACAACCGGGGCTTTTTCATGCCCGAGTTCGTCTTCGGCCCGGGAGCCTGGATGATCGGGGCGGCGCTCTTCCTGGCCGTGGTCGCCATCTATCTCATCTCCCGCTGGGCCAAGAAGAGGCAGGAGAAGACCGGAGAGCAGTTCCCGGTCTTCCTGACGGGATTGATCCTTCTGATCCTCCTTCCTCTCCTGGCCTATTTCCTCGCCGGGCGACCCATCACAGCAGTAATGCCCGAGCTTCATGGATTCAACTTTCGGGGCGGCAAGACCTACACCCCCGAATTCCTGGCCCTGCTCTTCGCCCTTAGTATCTATACCGCTACCTTCATCGCCGAAGCGATCCGCAGCGGGATCGAAGCGGTCCCCAAAGGGCAGAAGGAGGCGGCCACCAGCCTGGGGCTCTCCCCCTTGCAGCAGCTGCGACTGGTGGTCCTGCCCCAGGCGGTGCGTATCGCCATTCCCAGCATCATCAACCAGTATCTCAACCTGATCAAGAACTCCTCCCTGGCCGCCGCCATCGGCTATCCCGAGCTGGTGACGATCTTCGCTGGTACCAGCCTCAATCAGACCGGCCAGGCTCTGGAGATCCTCTTGATCACCATGCTCACCTATCTGATGATCAGCCTCATCGTCTCGCTGATCCTCAACTGGTTCAACGCCAAAATGAAAATCAAGGAGCGCTAAGATGGTCTACCCCCCGAAAGTGGCCAAAGAGCCGCCCCTGCTGGAACGGGGGCCCATCGCCTGGGTCCGCCGCAACCTGCTCTCCTCTCCCTACAATATCGCTTTCACGATTCTGGGACTGGCCATTCTCTACATGATCATCCCCCCCTTCGTCAAGTGGGCGATCATCGACGCCAACTTCGTCGGCCACAGCAAAGCCGACTGTACCGGGAACGGCGCCTGCTGGGTCTTCGTCAAGGAGAAGCTCAACATGTTCTTCTTCGGCTTCTACCCCCACGACCAGATCTGGCGTCCCGAGCTGGTCATCGCTTCCGCTGCTGCCCTGGGTGCTTTCGCCAAATTCGTCAGAGGACTCCATCCCTTCAAACTGCTTTTGATCGTTCTCTTTCCCATCTACGCGTTCGTACTCCTGCATGGGGGATCCTTCGGCCTTCCCATGGTAGAGACGAGCAAATGGGGCGGACTGCTGCTCACCCTGGTCATCGCCTCGGTGGGGATCGTCCTCTCCTTTCCCATCGGGATCATCCTGGCCCTGGGACGCCAATCCAAGCTGCCTATCATCAAAAGCCTCAGCGTCTTCTACATCGAATTCGTCCGGGGGGTCCCTCTGATCACCGTCCTCTTCATGGCTTCGGTGGTCCTGCCTCTCTTCTTCCCCGAGGGGGTCAATTTCGACAAACTGGCCCGGGCTCTCATCGGGATCACCCTCTTCGAAGCCGCCTACGTGGCGGAGAACATCCGCTCCGGTTTCCAGGCGATCCCCAAAGGACAGTACGAAGCCGCAGACGCCCTGGGGCTCAGCTACTGGCAGAAGATGGCCCTGGTGATCCTCCCCCAGGCGATCAAGGTAACGATCCCCAACCTGGTGGGAACCTTCATCAGCCTCTTCAAGGACACGTCGCTGGTGATGATCATCGGCCTCTTCGATCTCTTGGCCATGGTCACCGTCACCGCCAACGACCGGGACTGGCTGGGAATGGATACCGAAGGGTACGTCTTTGTCGCCTTCGTCTTCTGGGTCTTCACCTTCAGCATGTCCCTCTACTCCAAGCGGCTCGAAAAAAAGCTCGATACCAATAACAAATAAAGGTCAAACCGATGGCAGAACAGACACAAACACAGACCGAAACCCCCCGGGAAGCCCAGGGCGCTCCCCTCCCCGAGACCAAGGAGGACAAAAAAGCGATCCACCCCCTGGGGGAACCGATCATCCAGATCGAGAAACTCAACAAATGGTACGGCGACTTCCACGTCCTCAAAGAGATCGACCTGGAGGTCAAAAAAGGGGAGATCGTCGTCGTCGCCGGTCCCTCGGGCTCGGGGAAATCGACCCTGATCCGCTGCATCAACCGACTCGAAGAGTACCAGGAGGGGAGCATCAAGGTCAAGGGGATCGAGGTCAACAACGACGTCAAGAACCTCAAGGAGGTCCGCTCCAACGTGGCTATGGTCTTCCAGCACTTCAACCTCTTCCCCCACCTGACGATCCTGGAGAACCTCACCCTGGCCCCGGTCTGGGTCTACAAAAAGCCCAAAAAAGAGGCGATCGACACCGCCATGTACTACTTGGAAAAGGTCAACATCGCCGATCAGGCCCACAAATACCCCAACCAGCTCTCCGGCGGCCAGCAGCAGCGTGTCGCCATCGCCCGGGCACTCTGCAAGAGCCCCGACATCATGCTCTTCGACGAACCCACCTCGGCTCTCGATCCGGAGATGATCGGCGAAGTCCTGGACGTCATGATCAAACTGGCCGAAGAGGGCAAGACCATGATCACCGTCACCCACGAGATGGGCTTCGCCCGCAAGGTGGCCGACCGGGTTATCTTCATGGACGCCGGCCAGATCGTTGAGGAGAACGACCCCGAGACCTTCTTCCACCACCCCGAAAGCGAACGACTGCAACTCTTCCTTAAGCAGATCCTCAACCATTGACGGGCCGGAGGCCCGGGTTGTTGGTGGATCGTCGTTTGTCGTTGGAACGGGGTTCAACCCCTCTTTGTCGTTCGAATCAAAGCGTTGCTATGCAACGCAAACCGAAAACCTTCACCATTCACCATTCACCATTCACCAAATACGCGTTGCAGCGCAACGCCCCGAAACCTCTCACTCCTCACTCCTCACTTCTCACTTGCGATCAGGAGCAACGATGCTTCTCCTGATAGCGGAATACCTTGGTATCGCCGCCTTCGCCCTCAGCGGCTTCTACATCGGTGTGCGGGAAAAGCTCGACCTGCTGGGGATCTACCTCAGCGCCTTTCTCACGGCCCTGGGCGGTGGAATCATCCGGGACCTGCTGGCGGACCGAACCCCCATCTCCCTCACCGATCCCCTGCCGACTCTCACGGTCCTGGCGGTCACTACCTTCCTGGTGGCACGCCGGATCCACCGTCGGGTCGCCATCGACTCCAAGACCCTCTTCGTCTTCGTCGACGCTCTGGGGATGGTCTCCTTTGCCATCTCCGGCGCTTCGGTGGCTCTGGAGGCGGGGTTCAACGCCGCGGGGATCACGCTGCTGGCCTTTACCACCGCCGTGGGCGGAGGGATCCTACGCGACGCACTCATCAACAAGGTCCCCTACGTCCTGCATGGCGGCTTCTACGGCATCATCGCCGTGGGTATCGGACTGGTGATCTGGTTCCTGGACCGAGTCGGATGGATCAACAGCCTCACTCTGACTCTCCTCTTCCTGGCCGGCGTCACGTTGCGAATGATCGCATACCGCCGACAATGGGCATTACCGAGATTGTAGTCGTTGGATGTATGAAATTGGTTGGCATTGATGTCGCCTTCAACGCAATCATTGGTCACGTGTCATTGAGGGCAGTACTTCAACCCTGCACAGTGCGGGAACAAATTCCCTCCTCTATTCCAATAAAAGCGTTGCCAAGCAACGCAAACCAAAGTTCTTCACTCCTCACTCGAAAGCTCCGCTTTCGCCCCCCTCCTTGCATAAGCAGAACGAAACCGCTACAATACGCCATCTTAAACCAAACCGTCAGGTTGCCCCCGTTATTTCTTTGTTCGAACCCTGAGTTTCTCCGTGTACTTCCTTTCCCGGCAGCGAATCAGCCCGCACCCGAATAGCGCAGCCTCCTGCCGTGAAAGCGATTCAACAATGACCTTCGAAGATTTCCACTTCAAAACCCCTCTCGCCCAGGCGATCCGCGACGCGGGATTCCGTGAGCCCAGCCCCGTCCAGAAAGAGGCGATCCCCCTCGTCCTGGAGGGGCGCGACCTCATCGCCCAGGCCCACACCGGAACCGGCAAGACCGCCGCCTTCGGCTTGCCCATGCTGGAAAAGCTCCGTTGCGACGGCAGTGTCGAAGCCCTGGTCATCGTCCCCACCCGGGAACTGGCCACTCAGGTCAGTGACGAAATTTTTCGTTTCGGCAAAGCCCTGGGAATCCGCACCGCCACCGTCTACGGCGGTAGCTCCTACAGCCGACAGATCCAACATGTGGCCAACGCCTCCGTCGTCGTCGCCACCCCCGGTCGGCTCATCGACCTGCTTCAAAGCGGGAAAATCGCCCTCTCACCCTCTTTCGTCATCCTGGACGAAGCCGACGAAATGCTGGACATGGGCTTCCTGGATGACATCCGGGAAATCTTCACCCACCTGCCCACTGAGCGCCAGACCCTGCTCTTCTCCGCCACCATGTCCAAAGAGATCAAAGCCCTGGCCCAGAGCATCCTGAAAGACCCTGCCACCGTCTCCATCACCGGCGGCAACGTCACCAACGAAAAGATCCGCCAACTCTTCTACGTGGTGGATGAAAAGGAGCGGGACGACGCTCTGGTGCGCCTGCTCGATTACAAGAACCCCGAAAAGAGCATCATCTTCTGCCGGATGAAAAAAGAGGTGGACCGCCTGCGGGATTTCCTGGCCGCCCAGGGCTACGACGCCAAAGGCCTCCACGGCGACATGGACCAGCGACAGAGAGAAGCGACGATCCGCGCCTTCAAGAACGGTGGAGCCGAGATCCTCATCGCCACCGACGTGGCCGCCCGGGGCCTGGACGTCAACGATGTCAGCCACGTCTTCAACTACCACCTCCCCTTCGACCCCGAAAGCTACGTCCACCGCATCGGACGGACCGGCCGAGCCGGCAAGGAGGGGACCGCCATCTCCATCGTCTCCCCCCACGAATTCAAATCCCTCCAGCGGATCCAGAAGAGCGTGGGCAGCCGGATCGAAAGCCGAATCGTCCCCCGCATCGGCGAGATCCACGCCAAAAAGAGCGACGACCTGCTCCAGCGGATCCGGGAAGCCAAGATCGACAACAGCGCCCTGGAGATGATCGATATCCTGAAGGAAGAGTTCGACCTCACCACCCTGGCCGCCAAACTCCTGAGCATGGTCCAAAGCGGCGAAGAGGTCCGGGGAGCCGACCGCATCGGAAAGAGCCTGGAAGAGATCGAACGCCTCTTCGAACGCCTCAAGAACGACCGGGGAGGCCGGGGATACAACAAAAGGGGTGGAAGAGGCAACTACAACCGCAACGGCGGACGAAACAAGCGAAGGAACGAACGGAGATATTGAGAGGCCTTTCGTTTTCTCAGTTGCAAGTTACGGGCACGGGGCTACGGGCCCTGTGTGTCAAAGCGGGAATCAATTCCCGCCTCCAAAAAAAAGCGTTGCCAAGCAACGCAAACCGAAATTCCTCATTCCTCACTCTTAATTCCTCACTCGGATGAGGCAAAATACCTCATCCGCCATATCCCTCCGGATTCCCCGCCTGCCAGCGCCAGCTATCCTCACACATCTCCCGCAGTCCCTTTTGCGCCCTCCAGCCCAATAGTTTCTCCGCCTTGCCCGGGTCGGCGTAACAGGCGGCGATGTCGCCGGGACGGCGGTCGACGATCTCGTAGGGGATCTCCCGCCCCGAAGCTTCCGAGAATGCCTTTACCATCTCCAGAACGCTGTAACCCTGCCCCGTTCCCAAGTTGATCGCTTCGCATTGAGGCGAATCGAGAGCCTCCAGAGCTTTGAGATGCCCCTTGGCCAGATCCACCACATGGATGTAGTCCCGCACCCCCGTGCCATCAGGGGTGTCGTAGTCCCCGCCGAAGACGTTGAGTTTGGGAAGTTTGCCCACCGCCACCTGGGTGATGTAGGGCATCAAGTTGTTGGGGATCCCCTGGGGATCCTCTCCGATACGGCCGCTCTCGTGGGCCCCTACAGGGTTGAAGTATCGCAGGATCGAAATGCGCCAGTGAGGCTCGGCGACAAAAAGGTCCTGCAGGATCTCCTCGATCATCAGCTTGGTCCGTCCGTAGGGATTCGTCGCCCGCAGAGGATGCTCCTCGGTCAGGGGCAGGAACTCCGGATCGCCATAGACCGTCGCCGAAGAGCTGAAGACGATGGTCTCGATCCCCACCCTCTTCATCGACTCCAGCAGTTGCACGCTTCCCCCCACGTTGTTGTCGTAATACTCCAGGGGTTTCTCCACCGATTCTCCCACCGCCTTGAGGCCGGCGAAGTGGATCACCGCGTCGCATCCCTGCATCGCCTCTTCCAACAGGCTCCCGTCCCGGATATCCCCCTGAATGAACTGCAGACGCTTGCCGGTGATCTCCTCCACCCTCCGGATCGCCTCTTCGCTGGAGTTGCTCAGATTGTCGTAGACCACCACCTCGTAACCGGCGTTCAGCAGTTCTACGCAGGTATGGGAGCCGATATATCCGGCCCCACCGGTGACGAAAATTTTATGAAAATTCTTTTTCACTCTTCTTCCTTCTCTTTCAACTGCTCTTTGAGGACCCTCTTGAGAACTTTGCCGGTGGCGTTCTTGGGCAGCTCCTTGATCAGATGGATCTGTCGGGGGATCTTGTAGTTGGCCAGATGCTCCCGCAAATACTTCTTGAGCCCCGCCAGGTCGAACTCCTCCACCTCCTCCTCCAGCTCCACGTAGGCGATGGGGACTTCCCCGTTCTTTTCGTCCGGAACCCCGATGACGGCACTGACGTTTACCCCGGGATACTCGTCGATCACCTCTTCGATCTCGCTGGGATAGATATTGATCCCCTTGGAGATGATCAGGTCCTTCTTGCGATCGACGATGAACAGATACCCATCCTCATCCATGTATCCCATGTCCCCCGTGAGCAGCCAACCGTTGATGATGGTCTCGGCGGTCGCTTCGGGACGGTTCAGGTACCCCTGCATCACGTGGTCGCCCTTGAGAATGATCTCCCCCACTTCTCCCCGGGGGAGCTCCACCATATTCTCGTCGACGATCTTGATTTCGTAGCCCGGCATGGCGGGGCCGACGGAGCGCTCCTTCTGTTTGTGCAGGGGATTGATGCAGGTGGCCGGAGAGCTTTCGCTCAGCCCGTACCCCTCCAGCATCTTCGCCCGTTTGAACTTTTCCCGCATCGCCACCAGGGTCTTGTGCTGCAGGGGCGCCGCGCCAGAGACGAAGATCCGGATTTTATTGAACCACATGAAGTACCAGGGCAGTTTCGCCTTGGCCAGAGCGTTGTAGACATCGGGCACCCCGAAGAAGATCGTCACCCGCTTGAGTAGCGCCTGTTTGAAAATGTTGCTGAAAGGCCGCAGAGACTGGATGATCACGATCCCCGCCCCCACATAGAGAGGAAGGATGGTCCCGATGGAGAAGGTGAAGGAGTGGAACATGGGCAGAAAGACGATGGTCCGGTCTCTATGGGTGATATTGAAGAGCTGCGATCCCGACTCGGCGTTGGAGAGGATGTTCTTGTAGTTGAGCATCGCTCCCTTGGGTTTTCCCGTCGTCCCGGAGGTGTAGAAGAATACCGCCAGATCGTCCAGGGTGCGCATCACCGGTTTGGAGTGGAGCCGGGCCTCCATCGCCTCTTCGAAGGTGACGTTGAAGTCGTCGGGGAGACGCAGGCCCCCTTCCCAGACGATCCCCCGGACCAGCTCTTTGACCCGGGAGTCGTGGACCACCTTCTCGAAGGTCGCTGAAGCGATCAGAAGTACCGAGCCGCTATCCTCCAGAATGTAGCTGAGCTCTTCGGATTTCAGGAAGGTGTTGATGGGAACGGTGATCGCCCCCACCTTGCTGATGGCCAGGACCGCCACGACGAATTCCCAGGAGTTGCGCAAAAAGAGGGCCACCCGCTCGTCGGGCTTCACCCCGATCTCGTGGAGATAGCCGGCGAAGAGATCCACCCGCCGCAGTAGCTCACCGTAGCGGATCACTTCGTCCCCGACGAAGAGCGCCTTGCGCCGGGGATGTTTGGTCCCGTGGGTCAGCACCATTTCGTAGAAATTGTTGAAACGGTAGTGCAGTGTGCCCATGCCTTCCCCTTTCCCTCAGGATACGTTCAGAACTTGTACTGGAAGCCCACCGTGGTCAAAAGCGCGCCACCCTTGTCGAAGGTACCTACAATTCCGTTTTCGTTTTCACCCAGGCTAAGCGTTCTCTTCTTTTTATAGTCGTAGAGGATCGCCGCTCCCCACTCCAGATTCTCCGTCTGCTTGTAACGGAAACCGGCGGAGAAGAGGTGGGCGTCGCTGTCGGGGAGCTCGTAACCCAAGGTCCTGGAAGGAACTGGGGTTTCATCGTAGGCGTATCCTGCCATCAGGGTCAAACGGTCGTTATAGAGGTAGCTCAGTCCCAAACGGATAGTGTTGCTGTCTTTCCAATCTTTGGCGATCGGCGCGTCAAAGACCGGCAGAGGAACATCATAGTCGAAATCCAAATCTTTGTATTTGGACCAATACACCCTCTCATAGACCAGCTCTACTGTCAAAACATCGTTGAAGGTTTTCGCCGCGGCCAGAGACAAAGTGGCAGGAAGAGGTACGGTAACTTTGGCACCACCTTTATAAATCGGAACGGTCGGATTCCCCGCATAGATCGTAGCACTTCCATCAACCGTCAAATCCACGTTGGAGCGATACGTCACGGCAAGATTCCAATCCTTTGCCGGACGAAAACTCAATGCAAGATTATATCCCCAGTCAATGGAGTCACCACTCATATCCCTCGCCATTCGTCCGCGCTTGGGAACCATTCCATCACTCTTGACCGTTCCATCTGTATACACCATTCGTATACCAGCTCCAATACTCCATTGATCGTTAATTCGATATGCGATCGATGGATTCGCTTCAATGATTTTCAGTGTAAACTCTTCGGCGAAAAGCTTTTGGATCGGATCATCCCAACGCTTGGAAAGCCCCCCTGGAGCTGTCACACTAAAACCAAAACGCCAGTCCCCGAAAGCAGGTGAGACATAGTGGAGATGTCCTACCGGAATATTTTCGACCTTACTATTCCCCGTCGCAGGGACCAATGTGGGTCCAGGGAAAACCTGTATTCCGTCAAACTCGATGGCCGGCAGGTGCACCCAGGTGAAGTCCGCTTCGACGAACTGCTTGTCCCCTTCCAGGAACACCATGTTCGCCGGGTTGTAGTAGGCGGTGTCCGCACCGGTGGTGTGGGCTACGTAGGCGGCGGAAAGAGCCACCGAATTGATGGATTGCTCGGGGAGTTTGTACCCCGCGGCGTTCAGGGCGGTGGCACCCGCCAGACTTAGAGCGATCGCTCCCGCTTTCAATCGTTTCATTTCTCCTCCTTTGTTTTCGATTGGGTGGTTCAGGCTTCGATCAGGTCGTAGAGCGCCCGGATCTCCTGGGGCCAAAGACTCTCGTCGATGGTCTCCAGGATCAGCGGGATATTGTCCATTCTGGGATCGTTCATGATGAGACGGAACGGCTCCCAACCCAGCTCTCCCATCCCCAGGCTGTGGTGCCGGTCCACCCGGGAGCCCAGGGGCGGCTTGGAGTCGTTGATGTGCATCCCCTCCAGATATTCGAAGCCCACGATCTCGTCGAAGGCTCTCATCGTCTCTTCGTAAACTTCCGGCGTCCGCAGGTCGTAGCCGGCGGTGAAGGTGTGGCAGGTATCCAGGCAGACCCCCACCCGATCCTTCGCCTCGACCCGGTCGATCAGATGGGCCAGGTGTTCGAAGCGGTACCCCAGGTTGCTCCCCTGTCCGGCGGTGTTCTCGATCACCAGTTTGACCTGGGAATCGGGGGTCGCCTCGATGGCACGGTTCATCGACTCGGCGATGACGTCGAGACAGTGCCTCTCGGCCTCTTCCAGCTTCCGCTCGTAGTCGGGATCTTTCTTGGGAATCTTCACCAGATGGGAGCCGGGATGGAAGTTGAGCTTCTCCAGCCCCAGCTGCTCGCATCGTCGCAGCTCGTCGATGAAGGCTTCCCGGGACTTTTCCAGCTTCTCCTCCTCCGGATGCCCCAGGTTGATCAGGTAGCTGTCATGCGGCAGTACGTGCTTCGCTTCGATCCCCGACTTCTCCAGGTTTTCCCGGAACGCGGCGATGCTCTCTTCGCTCAGAGGCTTGGCTTTCCACTGGCGCTGGTTCTTGGTAAACAGGGCGAAGGCCTTCGCCCCGATCTCCATGGCGTTGAGCGGAGCGTTCTCCACCCCGCCGCTGGCGCTGACGTGCGCCCCTACGTATTTGGCCATCGATCAGGCTCCCTCCCGCTGGATTTTGATCAGGATCTGGTTGATTGTATCGCGAAATACTATCGAATCCTTTAAGACCGAATACTGAATATCGTAGAGGCCGGTTTTTTTCAAACGCTGTGTAAATCCTTCACGCTGCCGCTTGAGCCCCTCTCCCCCGAAGATCTCCCTCCCCTCCAGGATCCGCTCCAGGGTATCCTCGGGATAGTGGGGGGAGAGGTAGCGGAGATTGAACTCCCTCTTGCTCATGCAGAGGGCTCCGCTGCAGACCTGGGTGGGAGTGACCGTCAGCTTCAGGGCCGGCTGGCCACTGGCGTAGATCTCCAGACGCAGCTTCTCCTTTTCGTGATAGAGGAATCCCTGATCGGCGTACTTCATCACCGGACTCTTCCAGACGACGAAGATCCCCTCCTGCGGGGTCGGTTCCTCTTTCATACAACCCGCCAATGCAAGGACCAATGCCATTGCGGATAAGAGTGCCCATCGTTTTTTTCCCATTTTCTTCCCTGCCTTCGTCTTTTTTAAGAAATTTATAAGTATATCGCCTATATAATTGCGCCTACCGAAACACACGGCCCCTTCATCTAGCGGTTAGGATTCCAGGTTTTCATCCTGGCCACAGGAGTTCGAGTCTCCTAGGGGTCACCACTCCGTTTCGGAACTTCCCAAGATTATATTTCAATCCTCCTTCGAATTTTCATTGAGCAAGCCTATTATTCTGTTGAATTCCAAACTTTCCTACTCATTCGACAGGCACCCCGCATCGACTCAGCTCTCAACCCTAAGCGATAAACACTCAAGATTCGATCGGAAATGCGACCCAGGTAGCATTCGCTTTCACTCCGGCTTGATAGAATTCCACTGAAGTATGTGGTGATCCCTCGCCACAATTCCCAATCAAGGAGTGAGTCATGAGAATTACAAGATTCGATCCCTTCCGTGAATTACAGAACATGCAAAAGACATTCGAGTATATGAACCGGCTGATGCAAAGCGCCGAGGCGGCCCCCGAGGCTCCGGCGGTGGATTTCGTGCCCGCCGTCAATACCCGGGAGGCCGACGACGCCTACTACATCGAAGTCGATCTGCCCGGAGTGAAGAAAGAGGATATCAACATCGACGTCAAGGACAATGTCCTGACCATCTCCGGAGAGCGCAAGATCGAGGAGGAGCGCAAGGAGGAAGACTTCTACCGGGTCGAGAGCTTCTATGGCAAATTCGAGCGCAGCTTCAGCCTGCCCGAGGACGTGGATGCCGACAAGATCGAGGCGGAAGCCAAAGACGGCGTACTGACCGTCAAGATCCCCAAAGCACAGAGCGTGGACAAAGCGCCCAAGAAGATCGAGATCAAATAAGGAGGTGCCCTATGAGCGACATCAAACAGGAAGTTCAGAAGGTCGAGCAGAAATTGGA
>JALWPZ010000193.1 GCA_026994745.1 Campylobacteraceae bacterium
GGTAACCTTTTTCCCGGAAGAGTTCTGTGTAGATATTGTTGCAGTGGATCGTTTCAATAAAAACCGTTCCTGGAGGATTGCCTCCTAGGGAGCGCTTGGATAGTCTGAAACGGATTTGCATTTCACCGTCTACAGAACTGTACAGTGCATCGGACCTTTGCCAGGTGCTGGAGAGGGTCCAGCGTGGGCTCTGGATTTTGTACAGGTCGCTTATCTCCAGATCCCGAATGCTCTCTCCATTGAGTTCCGTCGCATTGAGAAAAGAGGATTTCCCTCCCGACCCGTTGATGTCGGTAATCGCATGAATGACGTTGTTCACTTCGGCCTGTTGCTTGAAGAGGGTGAACTTTGGAATGGCGACCGCCGCGAGGATGCCGAGAATGACAATGACGAAGATGATTTCGATCAGGGTGTAAGCTCTGCGCACTCTCTTCTCCTCTTCTCATCCCAACGTTTGCATTAGCAAGCACGCCATCTGTATCGATCATCGGCGGCATGGGCGATCGAAGCGAATGCTCAACGCACCTTACAGGTGCGCCTGCGCTTCTCTCCGACACCCCTGTGCACCGAGCATCAATGCATCTACCGCACTTTCTACTGCAAAAACTGGGATCATGCATCGCTATTATAGTGCGTTTTTTCGTTCGCACCCCTGCCCACTCGATAGATCACCGCGTACATCAACGGCACATAGACGAGGTTGAGCACCGTGGCCCAGGCGACCCCGAATCCGAGGCTGACGGCCATGGGTTGGATGATGAGGGCCTGGCCGCTGGCGAAGAAGATCAGGGTCAAAAGCCCCAGGACCGTGGTGAGGGAAGTCAGGAAGATGGGGCGCAGGCGCATGCCGGCTTTGTGGACCAGCTCTTCGTAATTTTTTGAGCCCCGGATGAAGTCGAGCATGATCAGGGCGTCGTTGACGACAACGCCGGCGAGCCCCACCATTCCCATGACCCCGGGCATGGTCAGATTGATTCCCAGAAGCTTGGTGCCCACCAGGGC
>JALWPZ010000194.1 GCA_026994745.1 Campylobacteraceae bacterium
CCATATGAGCATGTACTTCATCATCGTCTGGGTGATGTTTCACATCTATTATCAGGTTTGGCGTACCATCTACTGGCAGGAGGGCGATATCGCCATCGTCTTTGGCGGAAGCAAATTCGTCAAAAAAGATTGATATGGCGGGGCTTGGCCCCTTTTGAGATAAGAGATAAGAGGTAAGAAGTAAAAGATAGTAGGCAGTTTCGCCGCTTTTTGTATTTGATTGGAAGGTCGCATTGCGGCCATCCATATCTCTTACTTCTTACCTAAAAAGGAATGTTTTGCGTATAGCGGTTGTGGGTGCGGGGACGGTGATTTTCCGCGACGAAGGAGTCGGGGTCTACGCCCAGCGGTATCTGGCCGAGAATTACGATTTTACCGGTGATGTGACACTGGTCGACGGCGGAGTGCTGGGCTTTCAATTGATGACTTACTACACCGACTACGACAAAGTGATCATCCTCGATACGATCACGATGAAAAACGACGCTCCGGGTTCCATCTACAACATCCCGGGCGAAGAGCTTCTGGGGCTCGGCAGCTACAAGCAGACGGCCCACGAGGTG
Organism: Campylobacteraceae bacterium; assembly: GCA_026994745.1. Lineage (GTDB taxonomy): Bacteria > Campylobacterota > Campylobacteria > Campylobacterales > Sulfurovaceae > Nitratifractor. The sequence continues at coordinate 564 of JALWPZ010000194.1, forward strand.
GAGATCGTGGAGATGTTGGAAATCGCGGCCCTCAACGGCAACCTGAGTGACGTCAACATTGTCGGCATTGTCCCCGAAGATATTTTGAGTGTCAAAGCAGGTCTTAGCGATACCCTCAAAGCCGCCTTTTCCGCATTTATCGACACCGCGCTCGACGAGCTTGAGCGAAGCGGAGTGATGGCCAAACCGAAACCGAAACTTCTAAGTCTTGATGAGGTGATAGAATACTACGCAAACCCTACCGCCCCGCGGAAGGTGGAATTAAAAATTAAAAATAAAGAATGAAAAATTTTGGATGACCGCTTTGCGGCCTCCAGCAACCAATACACCAATACACCAATATACCAATAAGCAAGGTGAGCAATGTCCATCGTTCAGACCATCCAATTCAAGATCGAACATAAATATTTCGCCGGGTTTCTTCAGGCCGCCATCGATGAGAGTGGGGTCAAAGGGAGTGTCGAACAGAACAATAAAACGATCACGCTGATTCTCTCCGAGGAGAACCCCGCTGCCCTGGAGCGTTTCAGTGCCTATACCCGGAAGTATCTGCCCCATTCGATCTTTCTGGGGAAAATAATGACAGAACGGGCCGATACCGAACCTAAAGCGGAGCGCTTCCATTCTCCCGCCTATGCGTTGGCTCCCTGCCCCCGTTGTCTGGAGGAGATCACCGACCCCGCCAGCGATCGCTATCTGGACGACACGATCGTCTGTACCCATTACGCCAACGATGAAGTCTATGAGAATCGGGATGCTACCTACTTTTCTCCACACTATAACGGCAACGATACGGTCCTACTCTGCGACGCGTCGAAGGTACGGGAGCTCTTTCTCGTCACTGACGAAGAGATCAAGGCGCTCTTTTCCATCGAAAAACCGACCCTCAAGGTCACCGTCAAGGATGAGGAGCTCAAAGAGATCACCGGCAAAAAGTTTCTGCGTGTCAAAGCTCCCTACAATGTCAAAAGCGTCCTGGCTGCCTTGAACGCCAAGGAGAGTGACATTACGACCCTCTTTTTCGATGAGCGTCAGGGGGAACCCGATGTGATCCTGGTGCAGGAGCATCTTCACATGATTTACGACAATCGGATCAGCGCCCCGCTGGAGCTGTTGGATGAAGATCCGGTCCTTAACCGTTTTCTCAACGTCCGACAGGAGGCCGAAGTATCGGAGGCCATTGGGGCGTATCTGAGTCGCGGGCACGGGGTGAGCTTTCCTGTTATCAACGAAGTCGGAGTCAAAAAGGCGATCGAGTTTCAACCCTTTTCCCTGCGTCGGACGATTTCGGAGATGATGGGAGATCCCAGACGAAAGCGCCTGCTGGAGAATTTCACCGACCGCTTCCCCGCAACCGGTGTGAAACTCAAAGAGTCCCTGGACAAGCCGATCGATCTGTTCACGGTGCTTTCTATGATCCTCGATCTGGAGAATCCCGGATTCGAAACCCTCAGCGATAAGTCCCTGGAGTTTCACGGTAACGGCGGGCTCAAGATCGACATGCAATTCCAGGAGGGGGGATTCGATTACACCGCGATGATCGGTTCGGTAATGAGTTTCCGCCTCGCCGGGACGGACGTACACTATCTCGCCTACAGCGTTTTCGAAGCCTATGGCGATATGGTCGTCTCCGTATTGGGACAGTTGAAGCGGGAGTTCAAGATCGATTCGTTTCTCTTGATGGGTGACCTCTTCGCCAATTCGGTCCTTTTCAGCCGGATTCTGAGTAAATTCCAGATTTCCAAACCTTATTTCTCCGACCGGATCGCCCTGGACGGAAAAAAAGCAATGAAAAATTAAAAGTTAAAAATGAAGAATTGAATTACGATGCCGATGCAATTATCAATTCGAAAAAGTGCATTTTAGTGTCTTTCGAAAATATTCGAGCATACAGTATTTTGATCGGCGGTCTGGTGCAGGGGGTCGGTTTCCGCCCTTTTGTCTACCGCATTGCCAAAGGAGAAAAGGTATGCGGCTGGGTGCGGAACGATTCGGAAGGGGTGACGATGCACATCGAGGGGCGGACCGAAGAGCTGGATCGCTTCCTGGAGCGTCTACGAAGGGAATTGCCGCCACTGGCGCGCATCGATTCGTTGCTTGTCAAAGAGTGTCAAACTCAGGGTTTACAGGATTTTCAAATCATAGACTCCGAGAGTCATGAAAACAAAAATGTCGCGGTGCTTCCGGACATGAGCCTCTGCGACGCCTGCCGGGCAGAGATGCACGATCCGTCGAATCGTCGGTATCGTTACCCCTTCATCACCTGCACCGACTGCGGCCCCCGCTATAGTATCCTTCGCACCGTTCCCTACGATCGCCCCAACACATCGATGGATCGATTTCCCATGTGCGATGCCTGTCGTCGTGAGTACGAAGATCTGGGCAATCGCCGCTACCATGCCCAGCCCATCGGTTGCTGGGAGTGTGGCCCCAGGCTCGGCTTTTGGCACAAGGTTAACGGCCGTTGGCAGGAGCTTGACAGTGGTGACAATCGTCAAACGTCCAGCGAAACCTTTCTCGAGAAGGCGGCCCGTCGCATTGAAAGGGGAGAGATCCTCGCGATCAAGGGGCTTGGTGGCTTTCATCTGGTCTGCGACGCCACCAATGAGGAGACACTGCAGCGACTGCGAGAGCGTAAACACCGCCCCGCCAAACCCTTCGCTTTGATGGTGCCCTCCCTCGATACGGCCAAAGAGTTGGCATGGATCGGCGAAGCCGAAGAGAATCTGCTGACTTCCAAAGAGCGACCCATTGTGCTGCTGCACAAAAAGAAAACCGCCGACCTGCCCGAAGCGGTGGCACCGGGGATCGACCGTCTCGGCCTGATGCTGCCCTATACGCCGCTGCACACTCTGCTGCTTGAACGCTTGAATCGTCCCATCGTCGCTACCAGTGCAAACCTCTCGGACGAACCGATCATCCGTGACGGGGAAGCGCTTCGCCAAAAACTGGGAGATGTGGTCGATGCCGTCCTGGATCACGATCGGGAGATCGTCAATGCATGCGACGACAGTGTGGCACAGGTAGTGGGGAGTCGGGTACAGTGGCTGCGCGTCGCCCGCGGTATCGCGCCTCTGAGCCTCCCTTTGCAAGGAATCAAACATACACCCCCTGTTCTGGCCGTCGGCGCTAACCAGAAAAATACCATCGCCCTATCCCTTGGCGACAAGATCGTCATCTCACCCCACATCGGCGATCTTGGCAGCATCGAAGCGATGGAGTACTTCGAGCGCACCGTCGAAACGTTCCGCCGGTTTTACGATTTCAGCTCCGAAACGATCGTCTGCGACCTTCATCCCGGCTACGAGACGACCAGATGGGCGAATGAATTAAAAGTGAAAAATAACAAATTGAAAATTATGCAGGTTCAACATCACTACGCCCATGTTTTGGCAGTGATGGCTGAACACGGCTATCGCGACAAGGTGCTGGCTTTCGCCTTCGACGGAACCGGTTACGGCACCGACGGTATCGTCTGGGGAGGAGAGGTCTTTCTCGCCGATGCCGAAAGTTTCGAACGCATCGCCTATTTGCGACCCTTTCGGTTGCTCGGAGGAGAAAAAGCGGTCAAGGAGCCACGGCGTATCGCGTTGGCGCTGCTTTTCGAACTTTTTGACCTAGATGAGATTCTTGCCATGGATAATCCGACGGTGGCGGCTTTCGAATCGGCCGAAATCCGTCTGTTACACCAGTCGTGGCAGAGGGAGCTTAATGCTCCCCTCTCCACTTCCATGGGACGACTCTTCGATGCCGTCGCCTCGTTGGCAGGCGTATGTCAATTTCAAAGTTACGAGGGTGAAAGCGGCCTGAGGTTGGAGGCATCGGAATGTGATAGTGATGATGCAGGAGTTTTTGAGATCAAGGGTACCCAGATCGACTGGGCTCCTCTGGTAACGCTCTTAAGTCAGGGGAAAAAAGATGCCGCCCACGCCTTTGTCGGAGGGATCGTGCAGATAATCATCCATTTTTCTGAGATGCATCCTCATCTGCCTATCATTCTGGCAGGCGGTGTCTTTCAAAACCGAACCCTTATGCAAGCGTGCCTGAAAAGCCCCTTTTCCGATCGACTGATGCTCTCTCGATCCTTGCCCCCCAACGATGCGGCCATCTCTCTTGGACAACTTTACTATGCTTTGAACTCCGTTAGTGTCTTTCGCAAAACCTCTACCCTATCCGGCATCGAATAGTTGAACAAAAACTCCGCCTCTTTGAGGTAGTAGAAAAAGTTTTCTTTATTCACCCCGCGGTAACGCTTCATCTGCTCATCCAGAAAACGCCAGAAACGTACGATGGTGTTGTCACGGCTTTTGAGCCGAGCGATGCGGTGGATGTTCAAAAACCTCGAAAACTCTTTGTAGTAGACCTCTTCCAGGCCGTCGTGCAAAAAGGCCTGTTTGTATCGATCCAATGGCGGCATCAGGATCGAATAGACGCGTCCGCCGTAATCGAAGGTGAGCAGGTCGTGGGCGTCGAAAATGTGACGTTTATTTTTACGTTTGGAGTGGTCGAGGTAGAGATATTCGTCGTATTCGACAACTTTGTCGCGGTGGCGTTCGTAGTCGGCTTCCAGCAATGCGGGTAAAGATCGACGGATGTGATCGAAAAAGCTCTTGGCCGTGACGTAACTCATCCCTGTCACTTTGGCCGTTTCGAGGGCATTGTGTTCCCGGCAAAAGAGTTCGATCAGCACCATCTCTCGTTTTAACTTCCTGGGAGAATAGCGCCGTTTGCATCCTCCACACTTATTGCGCCCGTCCGATAGACGATAAAGTTTGTCGCCGCCGCAAAAGATACAACGCTCTATCTCAATAGGTCCGGCTTCTATACAAGATATGCCCTCTTTCATCCTGCTTTTATCATAACGAGTTACAATGCAGAAAAAACTGAATCAGTATTCAGTTATAGGATTTGCCGATGGAGCATATGGGATATATGTTGATCTTTTGGTATGGTATCCTTCACGCTTTCGGACCCGACCATCTCACCGCCATCGCCGACTTTTCGATCGGAAAAAGCCGGGCCAAGACGCTCTGGATCACCATGGCCTTTGCCGTAGGTCACGGTATCAGCCTATTCATCTTTGCGAAAATCTTGCAACAGGTGAATTTGAGCGAAGAGATTCTGGGGTATGGCGACATCATATCCTCTACGGTTATTCTTCTTATTGGTGCTTATCTACTTTATATGGCGGCTACCGATCGCATCCAGATTGGAAAGCATACTCACGAGGGTAAAGAGCACGTACACATATGGTTCGGAAAATCCCACGACCACGACGATGCCGATTTCGAAAAACGCACTGCTTCGGCCCTGACCGTTGGTGCTCTGATGGGCATCGGTGGCGTACGGGGAATGCTGGTGACGCTGAGCGCCATCGCTCACAACGAAGTGAACCTGTGGATGGTGCTCAGTTTCACCGCGGGTGTTATGCTAATCTTCATGGTGTTCGGCTATTTTATTTCACTCATTAACGACAATCTTCTGACCAGTAAGCGCAACGTGCGCGTGGCTTTTGCCTTGGCAGGGGCAGTGTCGTTGGTTGTCGGCTCTCAGATGATATTTTAAAGACAGGAAGTGTGAAATGTCGAATTGCACTACGAAGCGACTCGCCAATAGACCAACATCTAAACACCAAGTAGGAAGGAATGAAAATGTGTAAAGATTGCGGATGTTCCATCACTGATCATCATCACGAACATAGTCACGACCATCACAGCCACACCCATCAAGCTGCCCACGAGACGCTGCACCATAATCCACAGCTCAACGATGCTAAAACAATCGAGGTTATTACAAAGATTCTGGACAAAAACGACCACGAAGCGCAGCACAACCGGGAGCATTTCGATCGTCACGGAGTGTTGGCGATCAATCTGATGAGCTCGCCCGGCAGCGGCAAGACGACGCTGCTGGAGAAGATGGCCCAGACGGCTCCTTTTCGCTTCGGGGTGATCGAGGGGGATCTGGAGACCAACCGCGACGCTGATCGGATTCGAGAAAAAGGGATCCCCGCCTATCAGATCACCACGGGCAGTGCGTGTCACCTGGATGCCTTTATGGTCCACAAAGGGCTACACGAAATGCCTCTGGAGGAGATCGACGTCTGTTTTGTCGAAAACGTGGGCAACCTGGTCTGCCCTGCCAGCTACGATGTGGGCACGCATCTGAATATCGTACTGGTCAGCGTCCCCGAGGGTGGTGACAAGATCGAAAAGTACCCTGTGATGTTCCGTCAGGCCGATCTGGTGCTGATCACCAAAACCGATCTGCTGCCCTATTTCGACTACGACATCGAGCACGAAAAGGCCCAGGCCAGGCGGATTAAGCCCGGTGTGGATATCTTGGAAGTGAATATAAAAGAGCCCGAGACGATCCAAAAGGTGATCGACTGGATCGAATTCAAACGAAAAATGCGATAGGGGATCTCAATGTGCCTTTCGATACCGAGCAAAGTGGTCAAGATCGACAAAGAGAAAGCTACGGCCGTCGTCGATACGATGGGGGTGCAGCGGGAAGTGGGGATCGATTTTGTCGAGGATGAGGTGAAGGTGGGCGATTATGTGCTCATTCACATCGGTTTTGCCATGAATATCATCAGCGAAGAGGATGCTCTGGCTTCCATCGAGACCTACAAGGAAATTTTGGCCCTGATGGATGAAGAGGAGAGGCGACAGGCGATACTGGATGGGGATAACTGTACGGGATGAGTTAAGAGATAAGAAGTAAGAGATAGATGAGGAAGGGGAGCAATGGGAAGCGGGAAGTTGGAGCTTAAAAATTTGTATGACGATTTTCGCGATCCGGCGACGATCAAGGCGCTCTCTCGACTCATTCATGCAGAGGCGGCGAAGCTGAATCGCGAAATTCGCATTATGGAAGTATGCGGCGGGCATACCCATACCATCATGAAATACGGCCTCAAACAGCTGATGCCCGCAAATATCTGCTTCATCCACGGCCCCGGGTGTCCCGTGTGCATCATGCCAAAAGAGCGGATCGACCACGCCTATATTTTGGCGATGCAAGAGGATGTGATCCTGGTGACCTTGGGGGATATGATCAAAGTTCCGGGGTCAAAGGGCAGCCTCCAGGATGCCCGAAGCCGCGGGGCCGATGTGCGCTTTGTTTACAGTCCCTTGGATACGATCAAGATCGCTCAGGATAACCCCGATAAAAGGGTGATCTTCTTTGCCATAGGTTTCGAGACCACCACCCCCATGACCGCGGCGATGATCGCCAGAGCCGAAAAACTGGGTCTGGACAATCTGCTGGTGCACGTCAACCACGTCACGGTCCCCGAGGTAATGAGAGAACTCATCGACAGCCGCGACGAGCATATCGACAGCTACAACAACCGCATCGATGCCTTCATCGGCCCCAGCCATGTCAGTGTCATCGCCGGGGCGAAGATCTACGAAGAGTTCCCCCAAAAATATGGCCGCCCCGTGGTGGTGAGCGGTTTCGAGCCGGTGGATGTGATGGAAGGGGTGCTGATGCTGGTGCGCCAATTCGTGCAAGATCGCTGCGAGCTTGAGATCCAGTACCGCCGCAGCGTGACGATGGAAGGCAATCTGGCGGCACAAAAGCAGATCGAGCACTACTTCGAAAAACGGCCCCTTTTCAAGTGGCGGGGCCTTGGCAATATCCCAAATAGCGCGCTGAAATTGCGGGAGGAGTATGCGCATATCGACGCGGAAGTCATCTACCGTGACATCCTCCCCATCGAAGAGATCGAAGATCACAAACTCTGCATCTGCGGCGATATACTGCGGGGGATGGCCGAACCGACCGAATGTCAGGTCTTCGGTACCGCCTGCACGCCCCAAAAGCCCCTGGGCAGCTGCATGGTCAGCAGCGAAGGGGCCTGCGCGGCTTACTACAAATATGGAGATTTGCTCAAATGACCAAAACCATCACCCTGTCCCACGGCAACGGCGGCGCGGAGAATCAGGCGCTGATTCACGACATTTTCTGGAAGCATCTGGGCAACGAGATTCTCGATCGCGGCGAAGACGCCGCCTTGCTGCCGACACTGAAAAATCCCGCCATGACCACCGACAGCTTTACCGTCTCGCCTCTCTTTTTCCCCGGTGGTGACATCGGCAAGCTCAGCATCTGCGGCACCTGCAACGATCTGGCGATGATCGGTGCGGCCCCCAAATACCTCACGCTTTCGGTCATCATCGAAGAGGGTTTTGAAGCCAGAAAACTGGAGCGGATCGTGCGCAGCATGAAAAAGGAGCTGGCCACGAATGACGCCCTGGTCGTTTCGGGCGATACCAAGGTGGTCCCCAAAGGGACGGTGGACGGGCTTTTTATCAACACCACCGGCATCGGTGAAGTGCAGGCGCCGGGTATCGGCGTGCGCAGTATCCAAGAGGGCGACGCTATTATTGTCAGCCGCGATATCGGCCGTCATGGCGCGACGATCTTTGTCTCACGAGAGGGACTGGAGATGGAGAGCGCCCTGCAAAGCGACTGCGCCTCTCTCTGGCCCCAGGTGGCAAGCCTGCTGGATGCCGGCGTCCGCCCCCATGCCCTGCGCGACGCCACCCGCGGCGGCCTGGCGGCGGTGCTCAACGAATGGGCGGCGGCCAACGAGCTCTGCATCGAAATAGAAGAGGGAGCGATTCCCGTCAGCGAAGAGGTACGCGGAATCTGTGAAATGCTGGGTTTCGAGCCAACGGCTCTGGCCAACGAAGGCACCTTTGTGATGGCCCTCGATCCCGCCGAAGTGCCGTTGGCGCTGGAGATTTTGGAAGCCTTCCCGGGCTGCGAGAGCGCCGCGCTAATCGGTACGGTGACGACATCTCATCCCGGCCGCGTAGTTTTAGAGAGTGCGTGGGGGACGCGGCGCTTTTTGGAGCTGCCGACGGGGGAGCTGCTGCCAAGGATTTGTTGATGGAAACGACTTTGTCTTGTCATTGGTCATTGGTCACTACTCATTGGGGCGGGGCTTTGCCCCGCATTCAAGGCCACAAAGCGGCTATTCAAAACTCTTACTTCTTACCTCTTATCTCTTGCTTCAGAGCTTAAAATGCGTATCGCTTTGCTGGTTTCGGCTTTCAACTCCCTTTCGCAAGCCCTCTTTTGCCGCTTTGCGGATCTGGGGCACGAGGTGTGCGTCGTCTATGCCGTCAGTCCCGATCAGATGGCCCGCGAGATCGAGGCCCACAACCCCGAAATTGTCCTATGCCCCTATCTGCGCCGCTACATCCCCCCCGAGGTCTACACTATTCGGCCCACCTATATCTTTCACCCCGGCCCCAGGGGCGATCGGGGCCCCGATTCGCTGGAACATGCCCTTAGCCGTGACGAAGAGCGGTGGGGTGCGGTCTGGCTGGAGGCCGCCGAAGAGCTCGATAGCGGCAACATTCTGGCCGAAGCGGCTTTTGCGGTGCGAAAAAAAGCAACCAAAGCGTCCCTCTATCGGCTTGAATTCACCCAAGCCGCGGTATCGATGCTTTCCCGTCTACTCGAAGCCCACGAAAACGGCCAAAGAACTCCGCAATTGAAAAATCCGATGCACCCACGCTTCACCCAAAAAGAGCGGGCCATCGACTGGGAAGCGGACGATACCGAGACGATCATCAAAAAGATCAACCTCAGCGACTCCCTGCCGGGCGTTTTGGATGAAATCGCCGGTGTGCCCTGTCACCTCTTCGGCGCCCACAAAGAGGAGCGCCTGGGAGAGGAGTTCGCCGAGGCGCCGATCAAAACGGTGCTGGCCAAACGAAACGGTGCGATCTGCCTCAAAACCCGCGACGGAGCGGTATGGATCAGCCATCTCAAAGAACCGCGTCGCTTCAAACTGCCCGCTACCTATGTGCTCAAAGAGCGCATTCAGGGGGTCAAGGAGCGGCGCATTCCGCTCATTTTCGACCGCAGTTATGAGACTTTCTATGAAATCTGGGCCGAAGAGGAAGAGGGGATCGCCTATCTGCACTTCGATTTTCACAACGGCGCCATGAGCGCCGATCAGTGCATCCGCCTCAAATACGCCGTCGAATATCTCAAAGAGCGCTGCGAGGTGCTGGTGCTGATGGGAGGAAGCGAGTTTTTCGGCAACGGCATCCATCTCAATATCCTCGAAGATAGCAAAAAGCAGGGCGAAGACGGTTGGAGCAACATCAACGCCATGAACGATCTCGTAGCTTCGATCCTCTATGCCGAAGAGGTGCTCACCGTCGCCTCCTTTGGACGCAACGCCGGCGCCGGCGGTGTTTTTCTGGCGCTGGCTTGCGACAAAGTCGTCGCTTGCGATAGGGTGGTGCTCAATCCGCACTACAAAACACTGGGGCTCAGCGGCAGCGAATACCACACCTGGACACTTCCACGCCGCATCGGCGAAAAGTCCTCCCAAAAGCTGCTTGATGCCTGCTTGCCCGTCAGCGCCCAAAAAGCGCACGCAATCGGGATAATTGACCGTGTGCTGCCCGTCGAAAATTACGATGAAGCGCTCAGGGTCTATTGCCAAGCGTTGCGTGATGACGAAGATCGCTACTACGACCTACTCGATGCCAAAGCCGACCGCCTGGTCGAAGAGAAGCAGGCGATGGAGGCAGCCAAACGAAAAGAGCTCGAGATCATGCATCCCCAGTTTTGGGATCCAAAGAGCCCTTTTCATACGTTGCGGAGCGAATTTGTCTACAAACTCTGTCCCGCCAAAACTCCTGAAAGGTTCAAACAATGCACGAATATTCCATAGTCCAGGCACTGCTTGATCAATGTGAAAGCCATGCTGCCAAGCACGGTGCGACGAAAATTACCAAGGTAGTTACTAAGATTGGAGTGCTTAGTGGCGTGGAGCCCAATCTGCTACAGACGGCTTTCGATACCTTCAAAGATGGAACAATCTGTGATGGGGCGGAATTTGTTATGAATCTTCAGCCGGTGGTGATCCATTGTCGCATGTGTGGCAAAGAGACGATTCTGGAGGAGTTAAACCTGGCTTGCCCAGGTTGCGAAAGTAACCAGACCGATATTATCGATGGGGAGGAGATGTATCTGATGAGCCTGGAGATGGAGTGAGAAGCAGAGAAAATGCGACTCAGGTTGCAGAGGAATTTTTCAATCTATGCTTATATGAATCTGAAGATGTGATAGAATATTTTTTAAAGTAGAGGATAGGAAAATGACCAGTAAGAATGTATTGTTGAAACGAGCGGAAGAGCAATTTTTACGAAGAGAATACGACAACGCCATGAAGATCTATAGCCTCCTGCTGCGGGAGGACCCCCAGATGAAGGATGCCCGGATCGGGGTCTTTCTGAGCGATATGGGGCTGGAGAGCGACGAAGACGCCCAGGCGCTCTTCGACTATTACCAGGCGATCAAGAACTCCAACGAGAACGCCGAGGAGATCATCGACCAGTTGATGCAGACGATCTACGCCACCCGGGTCGTGATCCAGGAGCAACTCTTCGGGAGCATCGAGGAGGAGCAGCTGGAGGATGGGATCCGCTACAGCGATTTCGTCCAGCTGGTGGAGGAGAAGGGGAGCTTCAAGGAGGCTTTCGAGGATATCATGTTCTCCACCCGGGTGGTGATCCGGACCAAAGAGGAGTTCATCGACTTCATCCACCGTCTGGTGGAGGCAGGCTTCAACGAAATGGCCCTGGGGTATCTGGACAGTCTGGCGGAGAGCTTCGGGCAGGACCAGGAGATCTACGCCCTTTACCATCTGCTGGATAACGGTACGAGATCGTGAAAGTGCCATTGGAAGGGAGAGCGTATCGCTTCCTGACGGACAATACCCAGGAAGTGGACGCAGAGAGCCTTTTCCTGTCCACCCACCAGAACCTTCCCTATCGGGACTCCTTGCCCGAAGGGGTACGAAGCGTCACGCCGGAAGAGTTGATCCGGGAGTGGGGCCTGGAGGGAATGAAGGTGATCGGCGTTACCGGCACCAACGGAAAGACCACGACGACGGCGTTGATCTACTCCCTGCTGATCGATCTGGGGCGTTCGGCGGCCCTGCAGGGGACCCGGGGGCTCTTCGTGGACGATCGGCCTCTGGAGCAGAAGCATATGACGACCCCTTCGATCCTGGAGACGCTCTGGAACATGAAGCGGGCCCGGGAGGCGGGGGCGGAGTATTTCGTCATGGAAGTAAGCTCCCACGCCATCGATCAGGAGCGGATCGAGGGGATCGGTTTCGCCCTGAAGGTCCACACCAACGTCACCCGGGACCATCTGGACTATCATGGGACCGTGGAGGAGTATCGACGGGTCAAGAGCCGATTCTTCTCCGACGACTCCCTGAAGCTTCTCAACAAGGACGAGATCAAGAGCATCGAGTTCAATCCGGCCAACGCCTACACCTACGGGGTGGAGGAGCCGGCCAGCTTCAAGGTGATGGCCTATTCCCTGCAAAGCGGCATCAGCGCGGTGATCCAGTTCCGGAATGAGCAGGAGGCCTTTTTCTCCAATATGATGGGGCTTTTCAATCTCTACAACCTCACTGCCGCCATCGCTTCGACCAAGCTCTTGACCGATGAGCCCTTGGCCCGGATCTGCGAGGTGGTGGAGAACTTCGGAGGAGTGAGCGGCCGCATGGAGGTGGTGAGTACCGATCCGACGATCATCGTCGATTTCGCCCATACCGATGACGGGATGTATCGGGTCCTGGACAGCCTCAAGGACAAAGATCTGGCGGTGGTCTTCGGCGCCGGCGGGGACCGGGACCGGGGCAAGCGCCCCCGGATGGGAGCCGTGGCCGGGCGTTTCGCCAAAAAGATCTACGTCACCAGCGACAACCCCCGCAGCGAAGATCCGGAAGCGATCATCGAAGAGATCCTGGCCGGCCTCAAGGGCAAAGAGAACGTGCAGGCCATCCCGGATCGCAGGGAAGCGATCGGGCGGGCCATCGACGAGCTGGAGGAGGGGGAGATCCTGCTGATCCTGGGCAAGGGGGACGAAGATACTCAGGAGATCGCCGGGGTCAAACACCCCTTCGACGACCGGGAGGTGGTCCGGGAGATCCTCGCCGCAAGGGAAGAAGCGTGATCCAAACCCCCTATCTGGCGACCGATGGGATCATCGAACTCTACGAGGGGGAACGCTTTCGGGGGATCGTACTGATCGAACGCAAGAACGAACCCAGGGGTCTGGCGCTTCCGGGAGGCTTCGTGGAGATCGGGGAGCGTGTCGAGGACGCCTGCGTACGGGAGATGAGAGAAGAGACGGGGCTGGAGGTGGAAATTCGGCGTTTGCTGGGGGTCTACTCCGATCCCGACCGGGACCCCCGCTTCCATACCGTCAGTGCGGTTTTTTGCTGCCGGGCCGAGGGGAAGCCCGTGGGAGGAGACGATGCAACGCGTGCCTTCGTCTACCCTCTGGAAGAGATCTCCTGGGAGAAGCTTTGCTTCGATCACTCCCGAATCCTGAGCGACTATCTTCGCCGCTGATACATTGACTTCCAGGTTTCTTAGAGGATCATCTTTCCATAGAGCTGTTTGATCCGTTGAATGTGGTGGAAGATGTCGTCGGCCTTTTTCGAGATCAGGGTGGGGATGGCGGTTCGGCCCTGTTTGTACATCATTTCGAAGAAGATGAAGTCCCGGGCGGCCATTTTGATATGTTTTTTGATCTCCTCGGTGTTGTCGGGGTACTCTTCGAGGAATTTCAGGTTCTTCCGGTAGTTGGCGATGTGCTCCTGCATCCTCTTCTCGTAATCGGGGAGCTTCACTCCCCATAGCTTCATTAGATAGAGATTGGACATGAAGAGGGGTTCCCGGCAGAGATGGCCCGTTTTGGCCACGGCCGTGAAGCTCTTTTTGGTGTTGAGCACCTTGGGAGCGCCCAGGAAGTGGATCATCTTTTTGAAATTTTCCTGAAGTTTCAACGCGTTGGCGTGGCTGGGGGGTGCGAGGAGCAGGGTTTTGCTCTCTTCCCAGATCCGTTTGGCCTCTTCCATCTTTTTCCGGGCTTCGGGATCCTTGATCCGTTTCATGAAATAGTCGTAGAGTACATTGAAGCGTTCATCGTATTTCTTCACGCTTTTGGGCAGCTCTTCTTTGGGATTGTGGTAGCTGCTATTAAGGGCGGCCATCAGATACTCTTTGAGAAGCTGTTGCGTCTGGGTTCGCTGCAGGCAGTTGATGAAGAGAGCCTTGCCCAGAGGGATGTCGGGGCTGACCGATTCGATCTCCACAGCGGAGAGGATCCAGGGCGAGAGAAAGGAGAACAGAATAAAATCCCGTCTTATCATTGTTATATCCTATAATTAATTTAATTTATTGTTTTCGATTATAGCGAGATTTTTGCTGGATTCAAGAGTGAAAAGAGGATAGTGAGGAGAGAATCCCGAAGGGCAGGAGTCCCCGATGGATCGAGGTGTCGCTATTTATCACGCTTGAGCATGATCCCTCGGATTTCGTCCTCATCAAGGAGCTCTTTGTCGTATTTGACGACCATGACCCCTTCCGTTTCGTTGACGTAGATGTCGTTGATCCCCTTCGTATGGGCTTTCAATTCTTCAAGCTTCCCCCGGTCGAAGTGTTCGGTATCCAGGTAGAGGGTCCCGCGAAGTCCGGGATTGCGCATCCCGTAGATCCAGATCGCCCAGAAGACCGAAACCACCAGGACGGCGATCGCGACCCCTTCGACGCTCCAGTGGGTGAAGATCCATCCCGCCAGGGTGGCTCCCACCCCCATCCCGATGTAGGCGAAGGTGTTGGCGACCCCCAGGGCGGCTCCTTTTTGGTGCGCCTTTGCGAATTTGCTGACGAAGCTCTGCAGCAGGGGTTCGAACATATTGAATCCGATGAAGAAGAAGACTACCCCGGTGCCGAAGAGCCAGAGGCTGGAGGAAAAGCCCATCAGCAAGAAGGCGAGGGCGATGAAGGCGATGGAGATGAGGAAGACCTCCTTGCCTTTGTTGTATTTCTCTCCGAAGACCGCGGCAGGTCCCATGGCGAGGATTCCGAAGAAGACGGCGGGGAGATAGACCTTCCAGAATTCCCCCATGGGGAGGTGGAAGGTGTTCTTGAGGGCCAGAGGGATGAGGAAGAAGGCGATGGCCATGGTGGAGCTGTGGAAGAGGAAGGTGACATACATCCGTACCAGATCCTTGTCCTTGAAGACATGGCGGACCTTGGCCTCCTCCTCGGCGAAGCTGTGGGTGATCTTGGGGGGTTCGGGAACCACGGTGAAGAGCAGGACGATGGAGAGCAGTGCCATTCCCGCCGTCAGATAGAAGAGGAAGGGAACCCCGTTGGGCATTCCTCCGATGATGGGTCCGATGACCATGGCGGCGGTGAAGGCCAGGGCGATGACCATCCCCATGACGGCCATGGCGTGGGCTCGCTCCTCCTCCCGGACGTGATCGGAGATCATGGCGATGATCACCGCGCCGATGGCGCCGGCTCCCTGGAGGAAGCGTCCGACGAGAAGGGTGTAGATATTGTCGGCCATTCCCGCCATGACCGAACCGGCGGCGAAGATCAGCAGACCGATGAGGATCGCTTTTTTGCGACCGATCTTGTCGCTGAGTGTTCCGAAGGGGACTTGAAAGGTGGCCTGGGTGAAGGCGTAACCCCCGACGGCCAGACCCACGAGGGTCGGCGTGGCGCCGGCCAGGTCCTTGGCGTAGGCCGAAAGGACGGAGATGACGACGAAGAGGCCCAGGAAACGCAGGCCGATGATGAGGCTCAGGTGCCAGGTTTTGGCGATGATAGGCTTCATGAAAGCAATCCTTTTTTTGGTATATAATTACCGATCGATTCGATTGATGAAAATATTT
>JALWPZ010000195.1 GCA_026994745.1 Campylobacteraceae bacterium
GGGATCAGCGCCCCGGTCCGGGGGGGCTCCGCCTTGGCGGGGCGGGGCGGGGGTGCTTCCAGGGTGACGCCGGGCTGGACCACCCGATAGCTCTGCTGGGCGTCGATGTGGCGTAGGGCTTCGACGACCCGCCCATCCTCATCCAGAAGAATGGCGTTGGAGTGGCGGCCGGTGAACTCCAGTTGCAGGGTGATTTTTCGATCCTTGTAGTGGCTGCGGGGTTGGACGGTGATGCGCAGAATCCGTTCGTTTTCCGGCACCTCGACGGAGAGGATTCTGCTTTGGGAGAGGGCCTGGTGGAGCAGGGTGTCGAAGGGGGCGTTGAAATCCTGTCCCGGGCGCCGGGATGGCCCCAGATAGACGGTGGAGCGTCCCCGGGTCATATCGAAAAAGAGGCTCTCTTTGGCCCCCAGGTTCAACTCGATGGTGTTGTTTTCGACCCGGCGGGCCTTTTTGATGTGATGTTGCGACGCCAGCCAGTCGGCGACGGCTCTGAGTTCGTTGTGGGTCATGGGGCGGATTATAACGCAGTTTTCGTCGCAAGCACGGAGCTTCGCTCCTCAGGTCGCAAGTCGCAAGAGAAGGAGTTGTCGGTCATTCGCTTCGCTGTCATTTGAGGTCATTACGCACGCCTTGCGTGCAGTCATTGTGGAAATGTTCAACTGAATGATTAAATGACTATAAATGACCACCAATGACCATCAATGACTTGACGCATGTCTTACTTGTTACTCGTTACTGGATATAATCGCGATAATTTTACAAAACGATCAAGGATTCATCATGGGTCAAACCATCACCGAAAAGATCTTTTCCGAACACGCCGGCCGCCCCGTCAAGGCGGGCGAGATCGTCCGTGTCGACATCGACATGGTCATCGGCAACGACATCACCACCCCGATCTCGATCCGGGCCTTTGAAGAGAGCGGAGCCGAGAAGCTGGCCAATCCCGACGGTTTCGCCATCGTCATGGACCACTACATCCCCGCCAAGGATATCGCCAGCGCCAACCAGGCCAGGATCAGCCGCGATTTCGCCCTCAAACACGATCTGAAATACTTTTTCGACGAGAAGGATATGGGGATCGAGCACGCGCTGCTCCCCGAGAAGGGACTCGTGGTTCCCGGCGACGTAATCATCGGGGCCGACAGCCACACCTGCACCCACGGGGCCCTGGGGGCCTTCAGCACCGGGATGGGAAGCACCGACATCAGCTTCGCCATCATCACCGGGGGCAACTGGTTCAAGGTCCCCGAGACCATCAAAGTGGAGCTGACGGGCCAACCCGGTCCCCACATCTACGGCAAGGACATCATCCTGGAGGTGATCCGGATTCTGGGCGTCGACGGGGCCCTCTACAAGGCCCTGGAGTTCACCGGCGAAGCGCTGCAGCATCTGAGCATGGACGACCGCTTCAGCATCTGCAACATGGCCATCGAGGCGGGGGCCAAAAACGGGATCATCGCCGTGGACGAAATCACCGAAGCCTACCTCAAAGAACGGGCCGAAGCCAACGGCGGTCTCCGGGCCGAACCCAAGATCCACACTTCCGATCCCGACGCCGAGTATTGCCAAACGGTCACCATAGACGTGGGCAAACTCTCCCCCGTCATCGCCTATCCTTTTCTGCCGAGCAACGGCAAGCCGGTGGAGCAGGCGGTCGCCGACAAAATCAAAGTCGATCAGGTGATGATCGGCAGCTGTACCAACGGTCGGCTGGAGGATCTGCGTATCGCCGCCGAGATCGTCAAGGGCAAGCGGGTCGCCCGCCACACCCGGATGATCGTCACCCCCGCGACCCAGCGGATCTTCATGCAGGCGGAAAAGGAGGGGCTCATCGATACCCTCATCGAAGCGGGCGCCGTCGTCTCCAACCCCACCTGTGGCGCGTGTCTGGGGGGTTATATGGGGATCCTGGGTGACGGGGAGAAGTGCGTCAGCACCACCAACCGCAACTTCGTGGGTCGCATGGGAGCCCGCACCAGCGAAATCTACCTGGCCAACTCCGCCGTGGCCGCCGCCAGCGCCATCGCAGGGTATATCACCGATCCGCGGGAAGTTGAGTAGCGCCTTAGACGCGGTTTGGTCATTCGTCATTGGTTATTGGGGGCGCCTTCGGCGCAGTCGCAAGTCGCAGGACGCAAATTCAATGGCTTTCGGCATTGGGCATCGGGCGTTTGTAGCCTTGGGGGTGATGATCGGTCATTGGTCCATAGCAAGCGTTTTCGTGAAACGTGAGGTGTAATTCGTAAGGCATAAGACGGATTGGTGGATCGGGGTGCGTAGGTATGGCATGACCAAAGCTGCATTTCGAGATATTCGGGTGTAAGGCTTTATGTATTTTGATGGGAATGAATTCCCGCTTCCTTGAATTCCTGCATCGTTCAAATCTTTTTCGGAGAATGCTATGAAAAGATTTCATCCCCTTTCTCCCATCGACGCCTACCACGAAGCGACGAAGCACAGCTGGATCTCGGTGCGGCGCAACGCCCACGGTCTGGACTGGTCGACCCAGCCTTCGGTCTACAAACGCTATCCGGCGGAGTTGCCCAGAGTTTCACTCCTGGAAGAGACGCCGGTGAAGCGATTGCTCTACCGGGTGGCGGGGATCAGTGCCAAAAAGAGTTATCCCGGGGTGGAGTATTACCTGCGGACCAACCCCAGCGCCGGAGCCCTCTATCCCAACGAAGTCTATTTCCAGGCCCGGGGAGTGGAGGGGTTCGCCGACGGAATCTATCATCTGGAGGTGGCCGGCTCCTCGGCGGTTTTATTACGGCCCATCGAGGGGCACGAGGGCCTGGAGGCGGCCCTGGAGGATCGAAGGAAGCGCCAGGGATTGCTACTGTTCGTCAGCGGGCTCTATTGGCGCTCGAGCTGGAAGTATCGGGACCGGGCCTTTCGCTATGTGCTGCTGGATGCCGGACATCTGCTTGGGAGCGCCGAGGCGGCGGCCTTGCTGTGGGAAAAGAAGTATCGTATCCGCTATCGGATCGACCGGGAGGGGCTCAACAGCTTCTTCGGCTTCGGACGGGAGGAGTGGATGCTTTCGGCCTTCGAGATGGCCGTGGCCGAAGGAGAAGAGGTTCATCTTCCCGAGGGATCTCTGGAACAGGTGGACCCTACGGGGAGCTTCGAACCCAACGAACGGATCGAGCAGGCTTACGAGGAGAGCCGGCTTTTACGAGAGTGTAAGGAAGGATGGAAGAATCCCGAGATCCCTTTCGAAGCGGAGGCCTGGGCCGAGGCGATCCTGAGGCGACGCTCCATCCGACAATTCGGCCGCCGGCCGATCTCGGCGGAGGAGTTTTCGAAGATCCTGGGCTGGACCGGGGCGCCTGTGCCCAGCGATTGCGACGAGGCGGTGGAGCTCTATTGCGTCCTGAACCGGGTGGAGGGGATGGAGCCGGGGCTCTGGAAGGACGGGTTCTACCTGAAAAGAGGGGATTGTTCCGACGAAGCGGGATACCTCTGCCTGGAGCAGGCTTTGGGCAGAGAGAGCGCCGTGACCATCTTCATGGTCTCGGAGGGAGCAAACTACGCTCCGCTTTACCAGAAAGCGGGGCTCATCGGCCATCGGCTCTATCTGGCCGCGACGGTGCAGGGGATCGGCGCCAGCGGCATCGGCGCCTATTACGACGACGAGGTTCTGGAGTTTCTGGGGACGAAAGGAAAGGTGCTCTACGCCTTCGCCATCGGGCGATAGGATCGTCACGATACAGCGGTCGTCATTCCGGGCCTGATCCCGAACCTGGACCACCAATTCCCTGGAGATCGTGGTTTCTGAATCGAGTTCAGGATGACGGCATCGCTTGATCGGATTCGAGATCTTTTGCGAGCAGTGGGTGGATACTCTCCAGCACTTCATCGGCTCCGATCCCCTTCATGCATTCGTGGTGTTTCAGGGGGCAGGTCCGCTTCATGCAGGGAGCGCACTCCAGATCGTGGCGAACGATCCGGCTGTGGGGATTCTTCCACTGGGAGGTCTCTTTCCACTTCGTCGGTCCGAAGATGGCGACGGTGGGAATTTGGTAGGCGGCGGCGATATGCATGGGGCCGCTGTCGCCGGTCAGGAAGAGATCCAGCCCACCGATGGCGGAACAAAGCTGTGGGATCGTGGTCTTCCCCGCCAGGTTTCTGACCTTGTGGATCCCCTCTGCCCGGATCATCTCTTCGATGTCCCCGGCGATATCGGTTTCGTTCGGGCCGCCGAAGATCACGATGTCGAAGCGGTCGTTCAGGGCGGTGGCGACTTCGGCGAACTTCTCTGGATACCAGCGCTTGGCGTTGCCGTAACTGGCACCGGGGTTGATCCCCAGGGTGGGACGTTCGTAGCCATTGGCCGGCCAGTCGAGGTGCAGAGGGCCGGGGGGATCCTCGTGACCGGTGACGGTGTTGATGAAGGCGGTGTATTTTTCGACCTGATGGGTTGTCGAGTGGGTAGTGGGTAGTGGGTAGCGGGTAGATGTATTGAATAGATATCGTTGTTTTGAACCGGTGAGGGTGAGCAGTAGCCTGGAGTAAAAATGGCTGCGGAAGCTGAGGGCCAGGTCGTGGGGGCCGAGCTCTTTGGCCAGGCGGTAGACGTTCAGAGGGCGAAAGCCGCTCTCTTTGCTTTTGTCCACTACGATTCGGTCCACCCGTGGATGGGCCTTCAGTGCTTCGGTGGCTACATGGGAGCCTAGCAGTATGATTTCGGCATCGGGATAGGCGGCGTAGAGGTTTTCCAGCGCCGGGGTTGCCATGACAGCGTCCCCCAGCCAGGTGGGGAGTTCGATGAGGATCTTCATCTCCTATCTCTCCATCCCGAAGATCGATCGAAGGATCCCTTCGACGGTATGGATCTCTTCGAGAGTCAAGCGCCCCAACAGGCCGGTTTGAAGATCGAGGGTGTTCACATCGATGGAGCAGAGGGCCAGGCAGACCGCATCGCTCTCTTTCTCCAGTTTGGCTCTGGGAGGCAGAGGAAGTCGATAGGAACTGGGGATAATCTGAGTGCTCAGGGGGATGACGATGAGGTCCCGATAGGTCTCTTCCAAGACCGCCCGGTTCAGAAAGTCGTTCTGAAATACGATTACCGGTCGCTTTTTACCGATATTGTGTTCCACTTTCCCGGATAGATCGGCGAGGTAGAGGTCCCCTTTCCGGATCATAACTTCTCCAAGCTACGGGCTTCGGAGTTTTCCAGCTCCTGGACGTATCGGTGATTTGCTTGCAGAGCCTCTCGATTGCTCTCCAGCCACCGGGCATATTCGATCTCTTCGATCAAGCCCTTCAGCTTTTCCCGGTAATCGGAGGGTATGGCGATATATTTGGAGCGTTTGGATTTTTTGTCCACAATCTCCAGGATCTCTTCTCCGTTGAGGATCGCAGGGTTGCGGCTGATCTCGGAGATCCCCACTTTTCTCATAGAATATCCTTTATTAATATCAGATATTCATCTTATAACATACCCATAGATGATTGTCAAGAGAAAGTTTGAGGGTTGGAAGAATTTATCTGGTCGGCCTCGAGAAAGGAGATCTCTTCCCACCTTCTCGCTTCTTTTTGTCTCTCGCGGTCTTTGGCCATTTCCCGATAGGCAGTTGCGATATTTTCGATGGAGTTATCTCGTTCGATAGGGATCGATCGTTTCTGTGCATCGATAGGCGATTCTCGATTCATGCTGCCCATGCTATGTTCTTTTTCTGTCCTTCAATCGTTTCCGAAGAGGTCCCGGGTATAGACCTTCTCTTTCACGTTCTTCAGCGCCTCGCTCATCCGATTGGCCACGATGACGTCGCTGCGTCGCTTGAACTCCTCGGGATCCCGGATCACCTCCGATCCGAAGAAGCGATCCTCCTCCAGGGCCGGTTCGAAGATCACCACTTCGATCCCCTTGGCCTTGAGTCGTTTCATGATCCCCTGGATGGCGCTGGAGCGGAAATTGTCCGACCCCTGCTTCATCACCAGGCGATAGACCCCCACGGTTCCCGTGGGATAGCCGTATTCGTCCTTGGGGAGGCGGTCGACGATCCGGTCGGCGATGAAATCCTTGCGGGTGCGGTTGGCGTCGACGATGGCCCGGATCAGGTTGCTGGGGACCTCGGCGTAGTTGGCCAGGAGCTGTTTGGTGTCCTTGGGGAGGCAGTAGCCCCCATACCCGAAGCTGGGGTTGTTGTAGTGCATGCCGATCCGGGGATCCAGCCCCACCCCTTCGATGACCTGTCGGGTATCCAGGCCGTGGGTTTCACAGTAGCTGTCCAGCTCGTTGAAGTAGGCGACCCGCATCGCCAGGTAGGTGTTGGCGAAGAGTTTGATCGCTTCGGCCTCCGTGCTGTCGGTCAGGAGGATGGGAACCTCTTTCTCCAGGGCCCCCTGCAAAAGCAGCTCGGCGAATTCCCGGGCCCGATCGCTGCGTTCGCCCACGACAATCCGGGAGGGGTGGAGGTTGTCGTAGAGGGCCTTGCCCTCCCGGAGGAACTCGGGGGAGAAGATGAGGTTCCGGGTGCCGAATTGTTCCCGCATCGCTTCGGTAAATCCCACGGGGACGGTGGATTTGATGATCATCACAGCGTCGGGATTGATGCCGAGCACGTCGGAGATCACCGCTTCGACGCTTTTGGTGTTGAAGTAGTTGGTCTGGGGGTCGTAGTCGGTGGGGGTGGCGATAATGACGTAGTCGGCGTTTTTGTAGGCCTCTTCTTTGTCCAGGGTCGCTCGAATGCCGTGATTCGTGATTTGTGATTCGTGATTCGTGAGGAGTTTGGGCAGGTACTCTTGGATCTCTTTGTCCTCGATGGGGGAGATCCCCTTGTTGATCATCTCCACCTTTTCCGGGACGATATCCAGGGCGACCACTTCGTTGTGCTGGGCCAGGAGCAATCCGTTGGAGAGCCCCACGTAGCCGGTACCGGCGATGGCGATCTTTTTTTGTGTGTGAGAAGTGTTTGTCACTGATTGATCCTTGGAGCTTATATTTCTTTACAGAAAAGTTCTTTGATGGTTTCGAGACTGCTCATTTTTAATGAAGCAAGTCTTTTTTCCACAATATTTTGGTTCAGCGTAAAGCATTTATCGTATTTGACATATGAGGCAAGAGGAAGTGAATTTTTCTGATAATCGTTGTCGTTCAATGGATAGAGATAACTTTGTTTGGCATTGGAAGTGATCTGAAAGCAAAGAAAATCTCCATAATGATTGGGGTCTTTGATAATTAGCACTGGGCGCTTTTTTGACTTGGATAGGGTAGTGAATGGAAATCGAATCAATACGATATCTCCACGACTATAATTCATTCCATCGCTCATCTTCAGGGTTGTCCCATGTCGGCTTCATCGTTGAGCTTTGCAGGGTAATCAACTTCGCATCATCCGACTCTTCAAAATGGTTTCGATTGGAATCGATCCGGTCGATCTTTACACCATGGAGTCTTTGTAGCGCTCGTAGCACTTCGTTCAGAACTCCATCGTTGACTTCTATGACAATACGTTGCATTCCATACCTTTCTATCTCAATCGTCCTCGGATATATAGGTTTTTCTACGGAACTTCGGCTGGAGGGTGTTTTCCCTTGCCTTTCGTGCTTCCATTATATATAAATCTCTCTCCTAATCAAAACCGTTATGTGGTGACTTGAGACTTGAGGACCGGAGGTCCGTGCTTGCGACGTGCGACGTACCACGTATGGCGTGATTCGTGATTTTTCAAAATAACAACTCCCTACTCACAAATTACCAATCACCAATCACGAATCACGAATTACGCTTCACGTCTCACGCCTCACGAATCACAAACGATAAAACTCCCGATACCAGGCGACGAAGCGGTCGACTCCCTCCTGGATCGGGGTCTGGGGTTTGTACCCCATATCGGCGATCAGGTCACTGACGTCGGCGTAGGTGGCGGGGACGTCGCCAGGTTGGATGGGCAGTAGGTTTTTTTTCGCCGTTTTGCCGGTGGCCTTTTCGATCGCCTCGATGAAATCCGTCAGTTTGACGGGATTGTTGTTCCCGATGTTGTAGATCTTGTAGGGGGCACGGGAGCTTCCGGGATCGGGGTGCTTTCCGCTCCAATCGGGATTGCCGGTGGGGGGCCGGTCGATGACCCGGACCAATCCTTCGACGATGTCGTCGATGTAGGTGAAATCCCGCTGCATCTCTCCGTAGTTGTAGACGTCGATGGGGCGGCCCTCCAGGATCGCTTTGGTAAAGAGAAAGAGCGCCATGTCGGGCCGCCCCCAGGGGCCGTAGACGGTAAAGAAGCGCAGTCCCGTCGTCGGCAGGTCGTAGAGGTGACTGTAGGTGTGGGCCATCAGTTCGTTGCTCTTCTTGCTGGCGGCGTAGAGGCTGATGGGGTGATCGACGTTGTCATGGACGCTGAAGGGCATGCTTTCGTTCAAGCCGTAGACGCTGGAGCTGCTGGCGTAGGCCAGGTGCTTCACTCCGTTGTGGCGGCAGGCTTCCAGGATGTTGACGAAACCGACGATGTTGCTGTCGACGTAGGCGTGGGGGTTGCTCAGGCTGTAGCGCACCCCCGCCTGGGCCGCCAGATGGCAGACCGCGTCGAAACGCTCCCGCTCGAAGAGCTCCTCCATGGCCGCCCGATCCTCCAGGTTCAGCTTGACGAAGCGATAGTTCTCGTACCGGTCGCTCTGGACCGGTTTGGCGTATTCGATGCTCTCGTCCCCAGCGATCCCGGTATCGCGGAGCCGCCCGTATTTGACCCGCAGATCGTAGTAGTCGTTGATATTGTCCAGCCCCACGACCGTATCGCCCCGCTCCAGGAGGCGTTTGGCCAGGTGGTATCCGATAAAGCCGGCGGTGCCGGTGACCAGGATCTTCATTTCATTTCCTTTTTGACAATGTTTTCAATATTGGGATAATGGATTTCCATCATTTCCGACAAAGCAGCACCCCCTCCTTCTTCGCGATCCGATCGATGGGGCGATCCTCTCCCCGGTCGATAACGACATCGATCTTTCGATCCCCGATCCGGCGTTTCAGCTTCACCAGGAAGTCGATCTTTTTTCTCAGCAGTTCCTTGCGAACCGGTGTTTCGATATAGAGGTCGATATCCCCACCCCGTTTTTCGTCATCGACGCGGCTTCCGAAGAGTCGGATCGTCCCGGAGCCAAAGGTTTGCAGAAAAGTTTCTGAGATCGCGTGGATCTCATCCGATGTCAGTCGCAAGGTTTCCTCTCTGATCGTTGTCCGGTTCGAAGTTTGGATATTTTATCCAAAATACCGGTGGATCAAATCCAGGGTCTCTTGAACGTTACGTTGAATGGGATACTTTTCGGCGATGGATCTGGCTTGAGTCGATGCGCGTTTCAGGTCATCATGATTGGAAAGGAGCCGATCGATCGTTTCTGCGATTGCCAAGTCATCGGGCCGCTCCATCACCCATTCGAACGGCAAAATTTCGGATGCACCGTTCTGTCGGGTAGTGAGAGCGACGGTTCCATAGCTCAGTGCCTCCAAAACTACATTGGAAAAGGGCTCGTATCGTGTCGGGAAAAGGAGCAGGTCTGATCCTTCGAAGAAGCGCTCCACATCGTTCCGGGGGCCGGTGAAGGAAACCCGATCCATCAATTCCAGGGCCTTCGCTTCGGCACGATACTTTTCGATGCGTTTTTCTTTCCCGACGATTAAAGCATAATAAGGGGTTTGCAGTTTGGAAAGAATCCGCAGGAACTCCCGGGCTCCTTTCCGTTCGAAGCCACTTCCCACGAACAGGAGTACAGGGAGCGAAGGGTCGAAGCCGAACTCTTCCGCCAGGGAACGTTTCACCTGGGCCTTGTCGAATCGTTCAGGAATGGGAACCCCGTTGTAGACCACATGGATCTTATCCTCCCCTGTCTCGGGGTAAAATCGGAGGATCTGCCGTTTTACGAGTTCAGAGTTGGCGATGATGAGTTTGGCGTTTTTGAAAGTTCGTTTTTCCAGCCATAGATAGCTTAGATGAAGAGGATTGAGGCTGAAACCTTTGGTTTCGAGAAAAGCCTTGTGCACTCCGTCCCCCGCCCGGAAGATGTCCGGGCAGGTGATGCGATCCAATGAGAAATAGATTTTCGTCGTTTGTCGTTCGCCATTTGTCGTTCGATTTTTTGTTTTGCAGATCTGTCGGCTGAAGAGGAGGGCTTTGAGCCAGGAGGGGAGCCACCTGGGGAGTGTGGAGTGAAGGATCTCTGTCCGGAACCCCTCCTCTTTTAGGACAGAATTCAGGCGCTGGAGGTAGCGTTCGGCCCCGCCGAAGTCAGTGTGTTTCTGGCGGATGAAGATAATTTTTTTAAATGACATAATATCTAAAATTTATATACATTTTTCGATTCTGACTTAAAGAAATAACGGTATTCATTGTTAATATAAGATATTATACTTTGTTTCATATTTTTTATCATAATGAAAAAGCTTTATCGATTTTTTTTGACCTTTCATGTTGTAGAGCTATTGCCCAAACTATAGCCATCAGTAAGGCATTTTCATGGTGAAACGATGTATTTACTAAAGAAATTACAATATTTAGTATAAGGACATTAAAAGCTATAATTCCCAAATAATCTCGTTCAAATCTTTTAACTAGTTTTAAAAAGAGAGCAACCGTGAAAATCAAATAACCAATAAGACCCATGATACCCTTTTCGATTAAAAAATTTATATATGTATTATGTGCATGACTAATGTACTGTTTGCCAAAAGTAGATCCATAGGCTTTAAGGTCTATAAAATGAAAATTACCTGACCCGATACCAAAAAATATATTGTTTTCCAAAAAGGCATCAAGTGAAGCCCTCCATATCTCAGTTCTTCCTGATGTATAAAATATTCCCTCTTTTATCTTGTGCATGGTATAGTCATTTGAAAAAATAACAAAAACCACCAACAATATTATGGTTATAATGAAAAATTGAAAAGACTTTCGTTTGTACTGCTTATGAAACAGTACTGTCAAAATTAATGGGATGAATGTAGCAACCCAAACTCCTCTGCTTCCTTCGATGACCATTGCAGATACCGATATCAATAGTGTTAATAATGCAAGGTAAGTTATTTTTTTAAAATGGATATTGTTGTTGTCCTTATAAAAAAAATAAATGCCGTATGATATGAAAAATATTATACTTGTATACAATGCAGTATGATTAACATGCCCAATGGATTTTAATTCAAAATATTTCCTAACCCCGGTTAGATATTGATACTCAGCAAGTAGGGCAGATCCTATAAATGACAAAAATAGAATAGAAAAAAATGTTAATATGTGTTTGTTGTCTATCGAAATTTCTCTAAGAATAAAAAATATAGCAAAAATTTTTAATAGATCTGTGGCACCGTGAAGGACAGCATTTATATCGTTAGCATACAGTATTGGGATATAAGATGAAACTAGTAGAATGGTTGCACCAAAAAACATAGTGTCTTTGTTGATCTTTAATTTTTGCAGGTGAATCAAAATGGCACCAGAAACCACGATTCCTGCTATTGATATTTGTTTGAACGCTTCAGATATAGGCAAGCTAAATGCTAATAAATATAGGAAAAACATCAATATTTTCATAATTTTTTCGTT
The DNA here is from genome assembly GCA_026994745.1 of Campylobacteraceae bacterium. Classification (GTDB taxonomy): domain Bacteria; phylum Campylobacterota; class Campylobacteria; order Campylobacterales; family Sulfurovaceae; genus Nitratifractor. The sequence goes on from JALWPZ010000195.1 coordinate 11,547, forward strand.
GGTCAAATTTCTTATTATATATCTATTGTATATTTCCATGTAAATCCCTGATATCTAAGAATACTTTAAATCAAAGTGTTAAAAGTGTGATCTATTGCGTCTATAACTTCTTTTTCTTTTATATCCATCATCGATGTACTTATTTTATGTCCATTTCTCCATATAATATCCCCTTCTCCTTTAAAAATAATTGTATGTTTTCCACAAGACTGAATTATTGGTTCTGTCGTATAGCATGTTTTTTGTAATTCATTTTCCCATGGGCCCCATATTGCGGGGTCGGAGGCTCCAAATAGTGCAATTACTGGAATGTTGTATGCTCCAGCCATATGCATAGGCGCAGTATCAACCCCAAGAAATAATTTCGCTTTAGATATCAATGCGGAAAGTTTACCTAGTGACAATTGCCCTGACAAGTTTAAAGGGTTTGTCTTGCAATGATTCAGTATATTGGAAATTTTCTCCATTTCTTTCCTGTCTGGAGATGCAGTAATGACAACGCGTTTTCCATAATGATTAAAAATATAGTCAATCACATTAGCGAATCTTCTGTCATCCCAGCACTTGAACATCCATCGTGAAACTGGATGGACTACTACAAATGATTGAATAGAGTTTGATTTTAACAGTTCAGTAACAAATTCATCATCTTCTTGGGAATGAAAGAGTTTAACCTTTTTTTCTCTGATTGGTAAGTCAATTAATGTTAGAAAAAAAAGATCCCGCTCAACTGTATGAGCAACTGGTGGCTGTTCTATCCATTTTGTATATGGTTTCATGCCCCTGATCAAGGGATTTCGAGTCCGGATCCCCAGCCTTGTTTTGGCACGAGTCAAGAATGAATATATTGCACCCCGATCACCTTCTGTCAAGTTAATAGTAAGATCATATCTTGTATTAAGAATTTTTTTTAGATATCGAATTTCTTGGGTGATTCTTCCAGTCGGACTTTGATTTCGTTTCTTTCTAGGATAGAGAAATAGTCTATTGATGTCTGGGTTGTTTTCCAACATTGCCGCGCAGTCATCGTTGACAGCAACATCAATTTTTGCATCGGGATAATGTATTCGCAGATTATGTATCAGTGCGGTAGAAAGCAGGACATCACCTATATGACGAAATTTAATTATAAGGATATTCATCAATACTTTTCCAAAAGATCATTATAGATTTTGCAAATATTCGTAGTCATAGTCTCAAGTGTAAAGTCTTGCATGGAAGCAGCAGAAGACTTTGCCAGAGAAGCCCGCTTTTTACTATCTATCATTAATTCACTCATAGCTTCCACTAAAGATTCTGGTGATTTTGGTGGTACGAGATACAGATTTTCTCCTTTTAGGAGATCACGAACGCTACCCACATCGGTGGCGATTGAAGGAACTCCCATCATCAGTGCCTGGATTAAAGACTGGGGAACCCCTTCTTTGGAGTCGGAGGATAGAACAAAGAGATCAAGCGCTCTAAGGAAAGATTCGGGATCTTCCAAGTGCCCAAGAAGACGAATCCGACCTTCCAGATTTCGCTCATTGATCAAGCGCTCAAGGTTGGACCGCTGCGGTCCTTCCCCAGCGATAAACAATAATGAATTTGGAAATCGATGATGGAGTTCATTGAATGCTTGGATCAATAGATCGTGTCGTTTGAAGCTTCGTAATACCGCAACATTTCCAATAACAAAGTCATCTTCTCTTATTCCGAAACGCTTTCGCATTTCTTCACGATCACAACATTGTGGGTTGAAACGTCTTTCATCAATCCCTGTAGGGATTGAAAGAATCTTCTTCGGATCGATACGGTTGTTTCTGATCATCTCATCTCTGACAGATTCACCAGTAGTAAAGATGAAATCAGCCAGGGAGTTGATGAAGTTCAGGCGGGAAGGGTTGATGGGATTGGAGAGATGGCGGGTGCGGATGAATTTCGCGCCGGCGAGTTTGGCCGCAAGCCCGCCGACCCAGGTGTCTTTGCCGCTGTGGGTATTGACGATGTCGATCTTTTCACGACGAATGATCCGCATCAGGCCGAAGATGGTTTTGAGATCGGTATTGCCTCGAAAGGGCAGGGTGAAGACGGGAATCCCCTGTTCCAGGGCCTTTTCTCTGATCTGGGAGTTTCCGCGGCAGGCCAGGTAGACCTCCACTCCCCGTTCACGAACGGTCAGCATTTCATTGATGATGCGGATTTCTTGTCCCCCCCATCCGTCGGACCACTCGGTGTGAAGGACGCGGATTGTCCTTTTCATCGCGCCACCTTTTCATAGGCTTCTTTGAGGAGCTTTTTCATTTGATCTTTGTTGAAGTGTTCCAACGCTAATTCTCGATTCTTGTTTCCAAGTTTCCTTGTCAGTTCCGGATTTTGTAATAAAGTTTCTAAATTTTTTGCAAATCCGGTGGAGTCGTTCAACCCTGAGAGTAGAAGATTGTCATGTGTATTGAGATACGGAACACCCCCTACTTCTGTGGAAACAACAGTTTTTCCCATCATCATGGCTTGCATAACCGCTTGCGGTACGTCCTCTTTACGAGAAGGACAAAGGTAAATATCGATGGCATCCAAAAAGGAGGCAGGATCAACGAATCCAACATAATGAACATGGTTTTGAAGATTTTTTTCAATAATTTCTTCTTCGACTTTTTGACGATACTCGGGCTTCTCATCTGGACCAGCGATCAAATATTTCAAGTCGGGATATTTTAAAACAAGATCACTCAATTCTTTAAAGATAAAATCAGGTCGTTTCCTGGGGTTGAATCCTGCCAATGTTCCGATGATCGAAATAGAAGAGTTGTCTACCCCATATTGTTTACGTATCTGATCGCGTCTCTCTTGATCGGGGACAAAGTCTTCAGAAGAGGGAAAACTGGGTATAGAGACGATTTTTTCGGAGTCAATACCGTATGTTTGGAGTTCTTTTTTGATCTTCTCCCCTGTCGTGATAATCAGATCAGAGAATCGATAGATAGGACCTGGTTCTTTTACAAGATCATTATGCCTGGCCCTTATGAAAGGTATTCCCAATAGTTTTGCGGCTATGAGTGCACTATAACTGTCTTTTGAGTTATGAGAGTGGACAATATCAATTTTATAATTTTTAATATATTTCAGTAAGAGATAGACGCTTTTGGGATCGAAGGCTCTTAGGAGTGGAGCAGACAAGACCTTTATATTGTTTTTTTTCGCTTGTGTGGCAAGCCATGTATTTGGCCGACATACTAAATAAGGTGTATGCCCTAATTCTCGAATGATGATAAGTTCATCGATAACACGTTTTGGTTCGCCGCCTCTCACTCCCATGGACTCTGTATGCATGATGTTCATTTGTTTCGATTCCTTTGATCTTTTACATATTTCCAAAAGGTATATTGTGCATAAAGTCGGGCGATAAGATAGCCGTGCCACCCGTCAAGAAAGCCCTGCTTTATAATATACATACGTAGGAATGTCCACGTGGGATTGACGAGCGCGTTGAAATGGTTGGGTTTGGCCCCCAGGGTCGAGTAGCGGTTCTGTTTGGTGATAAATTCTTCAACGGTATCGTAAGCGTAATGGATCATGGGGTATTTCAAGGTTCCGATACTCTCGTCGGTGATCACCTTTTCATGGACCGCATCTTCGGTGAATCGTGCCTTTCGCCGGTAGAATAGGCGCAGCGTCGCATCTGGATAGAGGCCGCCGTGACGAATGGGTTTGCCGAAAAAGTAATTGAGGCGAGGGATAGTGTAGGCTGAAAATTCGGGACTTTCCAGAGTCTTGAGGATTTCGTTTCGGAGATCCTGGGGAATCACCTCGTCGCTGTCGAGGACATAGATCCAGTCGTTTGTCGCCAGATCAACCGCCCGTTGCTTCTGTCGGCCGAAGCCCAGCCATTCCTGATGTTCGATACGGCAATGTGATTCTTGAGCGATTGGCAGTGTGTTATCGGTCGATCCGCTGTCCAGGATCAGAACCTCATCGGCGAAAGAGGCTGATTCCAGGACTTCGGCCAGATGCTTTTCGCTGTTGTAAGTCAAGATCACGATGGAGAGGGGCTTATGGGACACGGTAGAGCTCCTCATACTGATTCTTCCATCGCTGATGGAGCCACATCCATTCGTCGGGTTTCTTTCGGATGACCTGTTCCGTGATCTCGGCCTGCTGCTGGATATGCCGGAGGATGTCCCGATCTACGTCGTCGCTCTTTTCTATCGGCAGGGGATCGTGGAAGGTGACGGTCCAGCGGCGGGAATCGTCGGTGTGGCTGTAGACCGGGATGACGACGGCGTCGAATTTACGGGCCAGGATGGCGGCGGCGGGGGTGTGGCGGGCTTTTTTGCCGAAGAAATCGATCAATTCTCCCTGGGATGATTTTGTGTTCTGATCGACAACAAGTCCGAGTGCGCCTTTTTCTTTCATGACCCGAATCATATCCTTCATCGCCTTGCGTTTGGGGATCATCCGAACACCGAACTGCTCGCGGGTGACGGTGAGGATGCGGTTGGCCCAGGGCCAGTCGAGAGGGCGGCCGACGACGGAGAGGGGGATCTGGAATTTCGCGGCGATGGCCAGGGTCCCCAGCTCCCAATTGCCGTAGTGGGCGGTGACGAAGATGATCGGTTTGCCGCTTTTCATGGC
>JALWPZ010000196.1 GCA_026994745.1 Campylobacteraceae bacterium
GGAGAAGGCCGATGTGGTCCGCGCCCTCAGCGAGAACGGCATCGCCGTCGTGGCCCATATCGGGCTCATGCCCCAGCAGGTCCGGGCCGAAGGTGGCTATCGGATCCGGGGAAAGAGCGAGGAGGAGGTCCGAGTACTGCTGGAGGATGCCCGGGTCCTGGAAGAGGCGGGAGCCTTTGCCCTGCTGCTGGAGGGGATGAAGTCCGAGGCCGCCGCCCGGATCACGGAATCGGTGGGTATCCCCACCATCGGGATCGGCGCCGGCAACGCCACCGACGGACAGGTGTTGGTCTGGAGCGATATGTTCGGCTTTTTCGAAGAGTTCCAACCCAAGTTCGTCAAACGCTATCTCGACGGCGCCGATCTGATCCGCCGGGGATTGCGGCAATACCGCGAAGAGGTCCGGAGCCGCGCCTTTCCCGATGAGAAACACTCGTATTAGTGAGGAGTTAGGAGTGAGGAGTGAGGAACTGAAGGCGTCTGCGGTGCTGTTATTGGTCATTGGTCATTGGTCATTGGGAAGTTTCTTTGGTGCTTTTCTCAAACTAAAGAATATAAGCGTTGCAGAGCAACGCAAACCGAAACTCCTCACTCCTCACTACTCACTGTTCACTTCCATCAAAAGGAACTTTTGATGGAAAGAATCGTCGAGATCGAGCGCTTCGAGGGGGAGGGGAGTTTCGAACGGACCCTGCGCCCCTCCACTTGGGACGAGTATGTGGGGCAGGAGAAGATCAAGCGGAACCTGCGGGTCTTCATCGAGGCTTCCCAGAAACGGGGAGAGGCGCTGGATCATATCCTTTTCTTCGGGCCCCCGGGGCTGGGGAAGACCACCCTGGCCAACCTGATCGCTTCGGAGATGGGATCGAGCATCAAGACAACGGCGGCTCCCATGATCGAGAAGTCTGGGGACCTGGCGGCTCTGTTGACCAATGTGGAGGAGGGGGACATTCTCTTCATCGACGAGATCCACCGTATGAGCCCCGCCATCGAAGAGATCCTCTATCCCGCCATGGAGGATTACCGTCTGGACATCATCATCGGCAGTGGTCCTGCGGCCCAGGCGGTGAAGATCGATCTGCCCCGTTTCACTCTGATCGGAGCCACGACCCGGGCGGGGATGATCTCCAATCCTTTGCGGGAGCGCTTCGGGATGCATTTCCGGATGGAGTTCTATGACGCCAAAGAGTTGGCCCGGATCGTCACCCAGGCGGCGACGAAGCTGGGCAGCGCCATCCGAAGCGACGCGGCTCTGGAGATCGCCCGTCGGAGTCGGGGAACCCCCCGGATCGCTCTGCGGCTCCTGCGTCGGGTGCGGGACTTCTCCGAAGTGGCGGAGGAGGAGGAGATCACCCTGGAGCGTACCCGCTACGGCCTGGATCAGCTGGGGGTCAACCACATCGGCTTCGACGAACAGGATCTCCGTCTCCTGGAACTGCTGGTCTCGGCTAAGGGAAGGCCCATGGGTCTGAGCACCCTGTCGGCGGCCCTCAGTGAGGACGAAGGGACCATCGAGGATGTCCTCGAACCCTACCTCATCGCCAACGGCTACATCGAACGGACGGCACGGGGGCGCATCGCCACACCCAAGAGTTACGAACTCTTCCGTCTGACTCCTCCCGGGGAAGAAGGGAGCCTCTTTGCTGGAGAATAGAAGCAGCCTCTTCGTCCTGATCCTTTTCGGGTTGGCCCTCTGGGGCGCCTATTCGATCTATCATCCCTTCCTGCTCTCCATGGTGGTGGCAGGGCTCCTGGCCATGGCCACCAGCAACCTGACCCAGCGTATCGCCTCCATGATTCACTCCAAAAAGCTGGCGACGATGGTGATGGTCCTGCTCCTCATCGCACTGATCCTGGCGCCGATCCTCTACATCGCCACCACGGGAGTGGAGTACCTGAGTCACCTGGATCAGGCGACGATGCGCACGATCTTCGACAAGGCCAAGGGACTGACCGAGCACATCCCCTACCTCAATCAGTGGGCTCAGGAGTACCTTCGAGCCGATAAGGTAGTTCCCTATCTCAAGGAGATCTCCTTCTACCTGACCCAGATGGGGAGCAAAGGGCTGGGCTTTGTCAAGGATGTGCTGCTGGTCATCCTCTTCTACGCGGCGGCGGTCTATTACCAGGAGCGCTTTCTGGCTTTGCTGGAGGCACTGATCCCGGCACCGAGGAAGGAGAGCCGGGAGATGATCGATGAAGTGACCTCGACGATGGAGGTGGTCTTCTACTCCATCATCGTCACGGCGATCTTCGAGGGATTCCTCTTCGGGATCTTCATCAGCTATTTCGGATTCAACGGACTGCTCTTCGGAGCGATCTACGGTTTCGCTTCCCTGGTTCCCGTGGTGGGAGGAGCTCTGGTCTGGCTGCCGGTCTCTCTCTACGCCTGGAGCGAAATGGGCTCCCAGCCGGCCCTGGTGATCGCCGGGTACTCCATCATCGTGATCTCGATCATCGCGGATACCTTCATCAAGCCAGTGATCATCAAGATGATCAAGGAACAGCTGCTCCAGCATCACGCCAAGATCAACGAGCTGGTGATCTTCTTTTCCATCGTGGCGGGAATGAGCAGTTACGGCTTCTGGGGAATGATCCTGGGACCCGCCATCACCACCTTTCTCGTCGCTGCCACCCGGATCTACATGGACTACAGCCACTCCGTGGATGGTCGCCATATCTGAGCGCCCCGCTTTTATCCTTTCCGTGGTATGATTAACCAAACAAAAACAGACATTGAAGTCTGGTTAAAGGTGGACATATGACCGATGAAGGCAAGATGAAGATCCTCATCATCGAGGACGATCCCGAACTGGCGATGGTCCTCTCCAGTTATCTGAGTAAATACGGAATGGAGGTGGATACGGTGGAAGATCCCTATCTGGGGCTCTCCATGCTGACCCAGGATCATTTCGACCTGGTGATCCTGGACCTGACCCTGCCGGGAATGGATGGCTTGGAGGTGGTGGAGAAGATCCGGGAAAAGTCGGACATCCCCATCATCATCTCCTCGGCTCGGGACGATATCACCGACAAGGTGATCGGAATGGAGCGGGGTGCCGACGACTACATGCCCAAGCCCTACGATCCCCGGGAGCTGGTGACCCGGATCAAGACGATCCTGCGCCGTACCGCCGCCTCTCGGAAGAAAGAGGAGGAGCAGATCTTCGAACTGGATCGGGAGGGAAGGGTCATCCGTTTCAAGGGGATCCCCCTGGAGCTCACCGCCGCGGAGTTCGATGTCCTGGCGATGCTGATCCAGCACATGAACGCAGCGGTAAGCCGGGAGCAGCTCCTTTACGAGAGCGAGCATATCGACGACGCCAGCTCCGTCAAGAACATCGACGTGATCATTTCCCGGATCCGACACAAGATCGCCAAACACGATCCGGACCATCAATTCATCCGCCCGGTCCGAGGGGTGGGGTACCTGCTGACCGACAAGGTTTGATCGACCGATGAAGAATATCTCGGTCACCACCTTTATTCACACCGTTTTCGCCATCGCCCTGATCGTTCTCGGGGCGACCTTCTTCTATCTTCTCTCCTCCGGGAAAGAGCAGCGCCACCTTCAGCAGATCAACCGCTACAAGATCATCGCCGACAGTTTCCTGACCCGTGAAAACTTCAAACGGGACTCCATGGCCCTGAAGAAGCTTCTGAAGAAGTACGAGCTGCAACCCATCGATCCCCAGAGTGTCAAGAAGGAGATCGAAAGTACGGGCAAGACGATCTTCAGCGGCCGTTCCGTCTATGGGGATGTGCGGGTCTTCAAGACCGACCAGCACTATTACATACTGGTGGAGCGCTACGATTACGACCTGATGCTCAGGGATCTCCATCCCCAGGACTACATCTACGAGATGGTGCTGACGATCGCGACGATTCTGGGGGTTCTGCTCTTCGTTATGTACAGCATGGTCCTGCGAAAACTCTATCCACTAAAGAAGCTCCATCGGAAGATCGAGCAGTTCGCCGGGGGGGATCTCAACGTCAAGATCGACGAGACCGGAAGCGATGAGATCGGGAAGATCGCCCAGAGTTTCGACAAGGCGATCCGTCACATCAAGCAGCTGATGAGTTCCAAGAACCTCTTCATGCGCAACATCATGCATGAGCTCAAGACCCCCATCACCAAGGGTCGGATCATCGTAGAAACCATCGAAGATCCGGTGGCCAAGCAGGTGCTGATCAACGCTTTCGAACGGATGAACGAATTGATCAGTGACCTGGCGGAGGTGGAGCGGATCACGATGTACA
>JALWPZ010000197.1 GCA_026994745.1 Campylobacteraceae bacterium
CTCCCCTTCTGCTCCTGCTCCTGGCGGTCTCCCATCTCGAAGCCTCGGACACTCTCCGCAGGTACCAACCCTACATCACTTCCGCCGAAGCCGGAGCCAAGCCCGGAGCCAAGAAGGTACTGCGAACCGCTAGGGCGATGGTCCGGAAACGGGAGATCATCCGGGGTTCCTGCTGGAACTGGCTCGACACTGCCTACCGACGGGCGGGCTTTCCTCGCGTGAAACGGAGTGTCGTCTTCGCCGGAACGAAGAAAGGGCCCTACGCCCGGCTCTCCCATCTGCGCCCCGGTGACTGGATCTACCACATCAACCACTCTTATGGAGGGATCGAGCACAGCGGGATGTTCATCCGTTGGTACGATCGGGGCCGCAATCGGGCACTGATGCTCAGCTACGGAGGGGAAGGCCGCCGACAACCGGGTCGCTATCGGGTCTACGACATCACCCATACCTACCGGATCATCCGTCCCAAGGAGTGAAGCATGGAACGAATCAGCGTCAAGGAGTACGCCCGAAAACACAAACTCAGCCTCTTTCAGGTGATCAAAAAGATCAACAGCGGTGAACTGAGATCGGAAAGCGTGGAAGAGAACGGCTCGAGGGTCCAGTACATTCTCCTGGACCAAGATCGAGAAGCGCCCGCAGAGAGTGAAACAGCGGCGAAAGAGTCGGAAAACGCAGCCAGAAGGGTGAATCCCAACGAAGAGAGACTCCTACTCGAAGTCCAAAGCCTGCGAGCGGAGCTGAGGGCTCTGCGGAAAATCGTCGAAGAGTGCTGCAAGCAAAGCAGCTAGGGGGCGGATCACACGTCTCCCTCTGGCTTCTCCTCCCTCTCCGCGACCAAAAGTCGTATGTGCCCCAGCAGATAATACTCCTCCCGGAATTCGCCGAAACCATGAGCCGTCAAGATCTCCTTCGTATCCCGCCGGATGAAATCCTCCGCCAGGGGACATTCGACTCGGCGAATGGCGAAACGGACCCATCCGGGCGCTTCGTCCACATCGAAGTTGGCGTAATCCAGAATCGCGATCCGCCCTCCCGGCCGGAGTGCCCGATATGCGTTCCGAAGAATCGCCTCCCTCTTCTCCTGGATGAAGCCATGAAGCACGAAGGAGAGAAAGACCAGATCGAACTCCTCCTCGTAGGACAGGGCTTCGTCGATGCGACGATCCTCCAGCCGGATCGAGGGAATCCCCGCGGTCTTCGATCGGAACTGCCGCTGCATCTCCTCCCCGATCTCCAGACCCACGATCCGTCCCGACTCTCCTGTGTATGCATGCATCAACAGCGCGTTCCTCCCGGTCCCGGCCCCCATGTCGAGTATCCGCTCCCCGGCTCGTGGCCGCAGGTCGGCGATCACCTTTCGGATGAAGGAGGGATACCACCCCAGAGTGATGAGGTTCATCAGGGTGTCGTAATACCGGGCCTCGAATCCCGTCACTTCCACCTTGGAGTCTTCCTGCCGCAACACTGTTCCACTCATATGCCATCTCCATATTCACAAATATTATCCATTCACGCCTCACGCCTCACGCCTCACGCCTCACGCCTCACGCCTCGAATCAAAATTCCCCCATACTTCCAGCTCCAGAGTGCGAAGAGAAGGATCCAACCCGTCGCCGCGATATCCAGCCAGGGAGTGAGCGTTCCATAGGATGCCGCCAGAGAAAGGAGGATCCGGAGCAATAGCACCAGTTGGGTGAAAAGAAAGAGGAAGCTCCCCCATCGGCCCACCCGCAGCATGGCGCCTCCATGCCCCAGGGTCACCCGGGTTCCGAAGGCGACGAGGATCGTCGTCAGAAACCCCAGGGCGAGCAGGTGCAGGGGCAGCTGCAGGGAGGCGTAGCCGAACCAGGCCTCGAAGAAGTCCAGGATCGAAGCGAGCAGGAATCCCAACGGCAGCCAGAAGAGCGCCAGATGCAGACTCCAGAGCAGCGGCTCCCGGTTGGGAAAGGGCAGATCGATCTTCAGGATCTCCCGCCCCAGGTAGAGCGCCAACAGCAGATCGACGACGAACAACCCCTTGGGCAGGGTCTGCTCTACGAGCAGATGCACGAGCAGTAACGCGAAGAGCGTGGCATGGAATCCCCCGGTCTTGAGATAACCGTCGACCTGGCTGAAAAAGGGCACCATCCGGAACCCGATCACCGCGGGAAGGGAAAAGAGGTAGAGGTAGACACCCGTGCCCACGGCATAGGAGAAGAAAACCCCGCTGCGGCAGGAGGTACAGGGGATCTGGGAGAGCAAAAAGAGCAGATTGGAGAGCGCTCCCATCCCGAACGCCACGATGATCCAGTACTGGTCCTGTCGCGGCTCCGGTGCCAGCCGGTAGATCTCCAGAAAGATCCGGATCGTATAGGCGAACCCGACCGCCACGAATACCGTCGCCGCGTAGAAGGCGGGAAGGAACCAGATCGCCGCCAGAAAACTGAGCGTCGCCAGGAGCTGGAGCGTCCAAACCCTCAGATAGCAACGGGAGTCGATGGGAGGCTGGGCGCTGAAGCGCGGGAAGGTGGTATAGGTGAAACCGTAGAAAAAGTTGCTGAAGACCAGAAAGAGCATACTGTAGGAGTGCAAAAGTCCAGGATCGAAGGCGAGAACCCCCTTGAACACCAACAGAAACAGGATCATGAACAGGACTCCATTGAAGATCCCCAGGGCGAAAAAGGGTTGATGGGGTTGAGAGAGAAAGTACCCGAAAGCTTTGGACATGGAAACCTCTTCGTTTTTTCGCGCATTCTAGCACAGTTGGTCTCTAAGCGGGCCCCTGTATAATTGATAGAAGATAGAATCCAATTCAAAGGGAAACAATGAGTAGGAAAGAGAAGAAAATGTCCTTGACCACGAAGGTGCTCCTGGGCATGCTCCTGGGGATCGTCGTGGGTCTCGCGATCAATCTGGCAGGCCTGAACGGCGAAGGATCCTGGGTCAATGTCTACATCGTAAACGGACTCTTTCATATCGTGGGGGCCATGTTCGTCACGGCCCTCAAGATGCTGGTCGTTCCCCTGGTCTTCTTCTCGCTCATCTCCGGTGTCATCGGAATCGGCGATATCCGGGAGCTGGGGAAGGTCGGTGTCAAATCCTTCCTTCTCTACATTCTAACCACCGCCATCGCCATCGCCGTCGCCCTGGGCATCGCTGCCTCCTTCGGAATCGGCAGCGGGGTGGAGATGAGCAGTGACCTGAGCTTCAGCGCCAAAGCGGCCCCTCCCCTGAGCTCCGTTCTTATCGATATCGTTCCGGGTAACGTCGTCAACGCCTTCGCCACGGGCAAGATGCTGCAGATCATCTTCTTCTCGATCCTGGTGGGGATCTCAATTCTTATGGTAGGGAAAAAGGCCAAACCCATCGTGGAACTCGTAGAGATCTCCAACGAAATCATGATGCGCATGGTCAACATCATCATGGCCGTGGCTCCCTACGCAGTCTTCGCCCTTCTGGGCAAGGCCATCGCCAATCTCGGGCTGAACCTCCTGACGGATCTGGCAGGCTATGTCGCCGTGCTGACCGGAACACTTCTCTTCCACCTCTTCGTCACCCTGATGATCATTCTGAAACTCTTTTCCGGAAAGAGCCCCTCGACCTTCCTAAAAAAGATGAAAGAGGTCCAGGTCTTCGCCTTCAGTATCTCCAGCTCCAACGCGACGATTCCCGTGACCCTGCGGGTCGTTACCGACCGGCTGGGGGTCCACAACTCCATCGGATCTTTCACCATCCCCTTCGGCGCCACCATCAATATGGACGGTACCGCCATCATGCAGGGGGTCGCCACGGTCTTCATCGCCAACGCCTACGGAGTGGATCTGGGAATCGGCGGCTATCTGACGGTGATCCTGATGTCGGTCCTGGCCTCCATCGGTACCGCCGGGGTCCCCGGAGTCGGACTGATCATGCTCTCCATGGTCTTCACCCAGGTAGGACTACCCGTCGAAGGGATCGGTCTGGTCCTGGGGGTCGACCGTCTGATGGATATGATCCGTACCGCCGTCAACGTCTCCGGTGACGCCGCCGTTTCCGTCATTGTTGCCAAGAGTGAAAAGAAATTGGACGAAGCCACCTACGACGATCCCGAAGCCGGCATCGCGGAGGAGGAGGATCTGGAGATCGACGAAGAGGCGGAACACGAGTTGGCCGAAACCGTGGAGGAGATCCACGAAGAGATTCTCGAGGAGGTACGCAAACACAAGAAAAAGTAGGTTCGAAACACAATCCGGGCCCCGAAGCAGAGGGTCTGAAGATTCCCTCCAACGCCCAGGTGAGGACGGGCGGACTCCTCCACGACGAACGATCAGCTTTTCAGTAACTCTCCTATCCTCTTTCTGATCCCTTCGAAGCTCTCCTCCTCGGCGAAGCAGCTTCGGTTGTCACAGAGCAGATACCCTTCATTGAGAGCCGTACGATAGAGCAACCAGGGGTATCCCAGATCCCGACGCTCTTCCCGGTGCTCCAGGAGCCTCTCCTCCTTCGCCTTGAGGATCCAATCGTCCCGCAGATAGCGGATCGCAGCGGAAGCGAGAGTGGGCCGAGAGATGGGTTGGCGCATCAGGTCGTAGGAGTGCACCTCCAGGGTACGATAGAGGAACTTTTCGTAGATCGGCTCCACCAGGGAGCGCAGCTCCTGCATCCAGTGGGCCGCCACCCCTACCGACGAAGGGTAGCCGCTGTCGGTATCCTCGGCGAACTGCCGGAACTCCCCGTCGTCGATGCGCCAGCGCCCGTCGGCGTAGAAGCGTCGGATCGCTTCGTTGGCCAGCTCCGTGGCCCGGATCAGGTATCGCTCGTCCAGGGTGCATTGATACCCTTCCATCAGGGCCGATCCCCACCAGACGTAATCCTCCAGGAATCCCAGCTCCTTGGGAGGCTTTCCCATCAGGGCCGAGTGGTATAGGGTCACCCCGGCGGCCATCTTCGCCTCCAGGGCCTCCAGAGAGCGCACCGCCTGCTCCCGATAACGCCCTTCATAGGCTCCCGCGACGAAGAGGGCCCGGATCATCATGGCGTTCCAGGAGCTCTGAATCTTCCGATCGATAAAGGGATAGGTTCTTCCGGTTCTTATATTTTTTAATATTTTCAAGGCTTTTCGCACTTCGGGATTCGATCGGTCCCGGGGGCCCTGAAAGCGAACGATGGAACGCCCCTCGAAATTCCCCCGGGGCGTGATGGAGAGTCGTCGAGCCACCGCCTCGGGATCCTCGATCCCCCCTTCACGCAAGGCCCGAAGCACTTCTTCATATTCATAAATAAAATACTTGCCCTCCTCCCCTTCCGTATCGGCGTCGCTGGCGGAGAAAAAGAGATCCTCCTCCATCATCCGATCCAGCATGAAGTCCAGAGTCTCGTAGGCCAGGTCCCGATATCGCTCCTCCCCGGTGATCCGCCAGGCCCGGACCAGAACCTCCGCCATCAGGGCGTTGTCGTAGGTCATCTTTTCGAAGTGGGGAACCAACCAAGCCTCGTCAGTGCTGTAGCGGCAAAAGCCCCCATCCACCAGATCGTAGAGCCCTCCCAGGGTCATGGTGTCCAGGGTATGGGTGACGATCGCCAAGAGCTTCGGCTCCTTTCTCAGCTCGTAGAGCTCCATCGCCAGGATCAGGGTGGAGGCGTGGGGAAATTTGGGCGCTCCCCCGAAGCCGCCGAACTTCTCGTCGTAGACCGTCTCGATCTGCTTGCGGACCGTCTCTTCCAGTCGCTCGTCAATCTTGGTCGCCTGGATCTTCGCCTTGGGACGTAGAAACTCCAGAACCTCCTTCCCCTTCTCTACCAGGATCTCCCGCTCCCGGGCGTATTTGTCGGCGATGACGTCCAACAACTCCCCAAAGCCCATCATCCCGTAGCGGGGCTCGGGCGGAATGTAGGTGGCGGAATAAAAGGGAATCTTTTCGGGAGTCATAAAGACGCTCAAGGGCCATCCTCCCGCCCTGCCGTTCATCGTTACGAAGATCTCCTGGAAATGCTTGTCGATATCGGGGCGTTCCTCCCGGTCCACCTTGACCGAGACGAAGTGTTCGTTGAGATTGGCGGCCAACTCTTCGTTTTCGAAGGATTCACGCTCCATCACATGACACCAGTGGCAACTGCTGTACCCGATGGAGAGAAAGATCGCCTTGTTCTCCCTGCGGGCCCTTTCGAAGGCCTCTTCGCCCCAGGGATACCAATCCACCGGATTGTGGGCGTGCTGCTGCAGGTAGGGAGAATCTTCGTGAATCAATCGATTGGGCATCGTGAATCCTTTTTATATTAGTCGTCGATTAGTAAATTTGGGCTATAGTTATAGGAAATTTTTATACCTGATCCGTGCAATCATCTACACAGCAAGGGTATACAATAGCCGACTTGAACGGTAGCTGAAAGAGGAGTATCCATCATGAAAAGAATCGTAACCGTACTGCTGGGAGTCGCCCTCCTGGCCCAGCTGGCGCTGGCGGGCTTCGGATCCCAGCGCAAATTCCTGAGTCCCGACGAGGCCTTCAAAGTCGAGGCCAGACAGGCCGGAGACACGATCCGTACGACCATCCGGTTGGGAGACAAGATCCATATCTACGCCAAGGACCTCCATTTCCGGGTCGTCAAACCCAAAGAGTTCGAAGTGAAGGTCCCCACGCCCGTGCCGCACGATTTCCAGGGCGACAAGGTCTTCAGCGGCACGTTGGAACTGAATGTTCCTCTGAATGAGATTCGCAAGAAGGTCCAGGGTCCCTTCACCCTGCAGGTGGAACTCACCGGCTGCTCCGACGCTGGGATCTGCTATCAGCCGCAGAAATACACTTTCAATTTCGCTGTGAACGCAACGAAATCGAGTGAGGAACGAGGAACGAGGAGTGAGGAACCGAAGGTGGAGCCTGCGGCTGCTTCCAACGAGCGGACCGAAGGAACGAATTCCTCAGCACTCAACCCTCAACCCTCAACCCTCAAACCCTCCGGTTTCGGCAGTTTCGGAGGATTGAAGAAGCAAAAGTTCCTGAGTCCCGAAGAGGCGTTCAAAGCCTCGGCGAAACTGGAAGGGGACAAGATCAAGGCGCAGATCCGCATGGGGGACAAGATCCACATCTACGCCAAGGATCTGCACTTCAAAATCGTCAAACCCAAGAACTTCGAACTCGACGTCCCCAAACCCGAACCGGTCCTCTATCAGGGGGACAAGGTCTACTATGGTACCCTCGATTTCGAAATCCCCCTGGAGTCGATCCGCAAAAAGATCCCCGAAGGCCCCTTCACCCTGGAGATCGATCTGGCCGGCTGCTCCGACGCGGGGATTTGTTATCAACCGCAGAAATACACTTTCGATTTCGCTGCGAACGCAACGAAATCGAGTGAGAAACGAGGAACGAGGAGTGAGGAACCGAAGGTGGAGCCTGCGGCTGCTTCCAACGAGCGGACCGAAGGAACGAATTCCTCAGCACTCAACCCTCAACGCTCAACGCTCGACTCCAATCCTGCCGCCGATTCCAGCGACAAAGGATTCTTCGAAAAGATTTCCCGGCTCTCCGGCGAAGGCAACAGCGGCAAGATCGCCAAAGCCTTGGCCGACGAAGGGGTGATCTTCATTCTGCTGCTCTTCTTCGTCGCCGGACTCTTACTGGCCCTGACCCCCTGCATCCTGCCCATGATCCCGATCCTCTCTTCCATCATCGTCAAACAGGCGGGTAAGGAAGGAAAGGTCAGCCGCTCCACCTCCTTCCTCATCTCCCTGGTCTACGTGGTGGCGATGGCCGCCACCTACGCCCTCATCGGGATCGTGGCGGGGCTGCTGGGCTTCGATCTGCAGGCGCACCTCAACAATCCCTGGGTCATCGTCCCCATGGCGGGACTCTTCGTCGCCCTGGCCTTCTCGCTCTTTGGCTATTTCGAACTGGGGCTGCCCGCCTCTTGGCAGAGCCGCCTCACCCGCGCCAGTGACAACGCCCAGGGCAAGGGGCTCGTGGGCACCGCCGTCATGGGATCCCTCTCGGCCCTCATCGTCGGAACCTGCACCGCCCCCGTCATCAGCGGGGCGATCATCTTCATCTCCCAGACCGGCGACGCCTTCCTGGGCGGCATCAGCCTCTTCGTCATGGGAATCGGGGCCGGAATGCCCCTACTCCTGGTCGGAGCCGGTGCCGACAAGTTGGTTCCCAAACCCGGCGGCTGGATGACTCGGGTCAGCCAGATCTTCGGCGTCATCATGCTGGCCATGGCCCTCTACGTGTTGCGGGGGATCCTCAGCCCCTTCTGGTTTCTGACCCTTTCGGCCCTGCTGCTGATGGGCTCTGCAATCTTCATGGGGGTCTTCGACGACTCCGACAAACGCAAGGGCGCCGCCAAGCTCTTCCAGCTCTTCGCCTTCGTCCTCCTACTCTACGGCACGGTGATCTTCGTCGGAGCCCTGGCCGGAGCCCAATCGATCCTCGATCCCCTAAAACCCTTCAAGGGAGCAACGGTGGTCACCGCCGTCACGGGGAACGCAAACGCCCAGGAGGAGTATCTGGTCCCCATGGAGAAACGCCGGGGTTACAGCCTGAGCCGCCTGAAAAAAGAGATCGCCGCCGCCGCCCAAGAGGGCAAACCCGTCGTCGTGGACATCGGCAAGGAGAATTGCGCCGCCTGTACCGAGCTGGAACACATCACCTTCCCCGATCCCAGGGTCAAAGAGGCGATGAAGCGCTTCAAGTTCCTCCAGGTCGACATCACCCAGGATACACCGGAGGAGAAGGCGATCCTCAAACACTATGGGCTCTTCGGGGCTCCCAACATCCTTTTCTTCGACAGCAAGGGCAATCCCCTGCTCGACAAGTTCCTGGTCGGATTCGTCAAGCCCGAGGACTTCGCCGAACATCTGAAGACAATCAAGTAATCGATCTGCTTCGGTATAGTTTCGGCTTGGGCATTCGAAGCATCGACTCCGGCTGTCACCGGGAATCAACAGCCAAGAGCTTTTATGCTGTAGCCAATAGCCTCTTCCACTCCACAAAGACGATTTCACCGCCTCTCAGCACTCCAATCTCTTTCTGACAGGCCAGCGAAGGTAAAGAGATATAGCGTCCGATTCTCTTGGCCTGGTGGAAATGCCCTTCGATGACTAGTTCCGCATCCTTAGGATAGTGGACCAAAATTCGTTGGACCTTTCCTTCGAAACCATGAAAGGTATGGCAGATCTTTTTCCTCTGCAGCATATGGATCTGTGGATCGATCAGGATCTTTTCCAATGGAAGCAAGAGACACATAGCCCGGCAACTGCGTAGCAAAAAAGTATAGATCTCGTATCCGGGTCCCGTATCGTAACGGTCCCCGTGGGAGAGCATCACTTTCCGCCCCTGCAGGGTCATACTCACCGGCTGTACCGTTCGGGGATAAACGTGGATATGGGGAAAGAGCTTCTGCAGGCAGAAGTCGTGATTCCCTTCGAAGTAGTGGATCTCCATCCGCTCCGAAAGACGTTGCAGGATCTCGATCGCCTCCTTGGAAAAGCTGCGGATATAATCGCCGCAGGAGAAGAGCAGATCGAAGATATCCCCCATCAGAAAGAGCTGAGGAGCCTCGACCATTCCTTTGTCAATGGCTTTCAGGAGATGCAGAAAATCGTCTCCGTGGTGTGGGTAATGGGCGTCGGCAACAAAGAGAGCACCCTCATGGAGTGAGGAGCTGATCTTCTCCAACTCCTCGCTCCTCACTCCTCACTCCTCACTTATTTACGGAACGTACGCGATAACGGGCAATCCCGCCGCCTCATCCACTCCCATCATCAGGTTCGCAGCCGCAAGTGCCTGGCTCGCTGCCCCTCGAAGCAGATTGTCGATGGCGGAACTGACGAAGAGCGCCTTGCCGTTTCTCGCGGCGTAGAGATCGCAGAAGTGGGTCCCGGCGGTGCTCTTGATATCCACCGGCTTCTCCCGCAGGCGGATAAAACGTTCCATGGCGTAAGCTCTCTCCAAGATCTCCATGGGATCGATCTCCTCCTTGAGGGTGGCGTAGACGCTCACCAGCTCTCCCCGGGTGGCGGGGATCAGGTGGGGAACGAAACTGACGGAGACCTTGGCTCCGTGAACCTTGGCGATCTTCTCTTCGATCTCGGGAGCGTGACGATGCTTCAGGGGATTGTAGGCGAAGATGTTGTCGTTGATGGTGACGAAGTGGCTGGTTTCGCTCAGTTTCTTCCCCGCTCCGCTGACCCCGGATTTCGCGTCGACGAAAAGGGGCGCGTCGGGATCGATGTAGGGGATGAAGGGAAGAATCCCCAGCAGCGTCGCCGTCGGGTAGCAGCCGGGACCGGCCACCAGGCGGGCCACCTTGATCTCCTCCCGATAGTATTCGATGAGACCGTAGACCGCCTCGCCCAGATGCTCCGGGTCCTCGTGGGGGCAGTAGGCCGCTTCGTAGGTGGTCCGCTCCAGTCGGTAATCGGCGGAGAGATCCACGATCTTCACCCCCCGCTCGATCAATTCCCTGGCCAGACCCATCGACGCTTTGTGGGGCAGTGCCAGGAAGACCAATTCACAACGTTCGGCGATCATCTCCACCGAAGCCTCCTCCACGGGGAAAGTGATCAGATCCAGCAACGCCGGGTGGAGCTCCTCGAGCATCACGTCACCGGTACTGGTCGCCAGATAATTGAGCCGAAAGCTGGGATGGTTCAGCAGCATCTTGACCAGTTCCAGACCCGTATAGCCGCTGGCCCCGATGATCCCTACATTGATCATTCTATTTCCCCTCGCTTTCGATCGCCACGTATTTCACCTCTTCGACGTCGAAGCGTTTCCTTCCGCTGGGAAGCTGCAGCTCCACCTCGTCCCCCTCTTCCTTGCCCAGCAGCGCCTTGGCCATGGGGGATTGGATCGAGATCAATCCCCGGGAGGGGTCGGATTCCTGGGAGCCGACGATGGTGTACTGGACCTCTTCGTCGCTGTCGTGATCGATCAGGACGACAGTGGAACCGAAGCTGACCCGCTCGTGGGCCAGGGTGGAAGGATCGATCACCTTGGCCCGGGCCAGGAGATCCTGGAGTTCCACGATCCGCGCCTCCATGAGCCCCTGCTTGTCCTTGGCGGCATGATACTCCGCATTCTCCTTCAGGTCCCCCAGAGCCCTCGCCTCGTCGATCACCTTGGCGATGGCGGCACGCTCCACGTTCTTGAGATGCTCCAACTCTTCGCTCAATTTCCGGTAGGTGCTCTCCAGCATCGGTACTTTTTCCACGGCTCGATCCTCGCTCTTTTTTGACGTTATTATATCGTAGGGAGGTTCCGGAGGGGGACATCAGCGTGGGATGGATATAATCCCATCCAGTCATTCCCCGCCGGGAAAGGGAGAACCATGCAGCGAAAACGGATTCTGATCACCAACGACGACGGCTTCGAGGCGGAAGGTCTCCATGCCCTCCGCGAAGCCCTCAGCGACCTGGGGGAGGTGATCGTCGTCGCCCCCACCATCGAAAAATCCGCCAGCGGCCACTCTCTGACCCTCACCCGCCCTCTACGTTTCGTGGAGATCGAAGAGAACTTCTACAAACTCGACGACGGCACCCCTACTGACTGCGTCTTCCTGGCGCTCAACAAACTCTTCGCCGACAATCCCCCCGACCTGCTGGTCTCCGGGATCAATCGGGGCGGGAATATGGGAGAGGACATCACCTACTCCGGCACTGCCGCGGCGGCCATGGAGGGAGTACTGCAGGGGATTCCCTCCATCGCCGTCAGCCAGGTCTGCCGCAGCCACTGCGAAGAGCTCCCCTCTCTGGGATACCGTCTGGCCAAGCGAACGATCCGAAATCTGGCGAAGAAGGTCCTCGAAGGGGGCTTCCCCCTCCCCGAACGGAAATTCCTCAACGTCAACGTTCCCCCCGTCGATCCCGAAGAGTGTTCCGGCATCGCCGTCACCCACGCCGGACGCCGAATCTACGGCAACGACGCCCAGGTCCATATCAACCCCCGGGGGTTGGAGTACTACTGGATCGGTCTCCCCCGACTCGATTGGCACCCCCGCCCCCACCCCGGCGGATACCTGAGCGACTTCGAAGCGATCCGGGAAAACTACGTCGCCGTCACCCCCATCCAACTGGATATGACGAGCTATTCGGAGATCGAGAAGCTGAAAAAGTGGATATGACTTTTGTGAACGAGGAGTGAAGAGTGAGGAGTGAGGAGTTTCGGATTGCGTTGCCTGACAACGCTTTTTATCTAACGACAAAGAGGGGCAAAACCCCGTTCAAACGACCAACGAAGAAAAACTCCCCATTAACCAATAACCAATACACCAATAACGCTGCACCGAAGGTACGGCCATGAGATTCGAACGTTGCCGCATGCTCTTCGGCGAAGAAGATTTCGCCAAAATTCAAAGGGCAAAGATCCTCATTCTCGGAGTGGGTGGAGTGGGAAGCTACGCGCTGGACTGCCTCTACCGCACCGGAGTACGGGATATCACGATCGTCGACTACGACACCTACGACGAAAGCAACCGCAACCGGCAGATCGGCTCCGACTGCGCCGTGGGCGAGTGCAAGGTCAGCACCCTGGCGCAGCTTTACCCCGGTATCTCGGTCATCAAGCAAAAGATGGATCTGGCCTGGGTGGAGAGTTTCGACTTCGACCCCTACGACCTCGTCATCGACGCCGCCGACACCACCCGGGTCAAGATCGAGGTGGCCAAAAGCTGCTATCGCAAGCTCATCATGTCCCTGGGCTCCGCCAAACGCATCGACGCATCGAAGGTGCAGGTGGCCAGCATCTGGAAAAGCCACGGCGACGCCCTCGCCCGCAAGATCCGCAACGAACTCAAAAAGGCGAAATTCGACCGCAACTTTACCGTCGTCTTCTCTCCCGAAGAGGCGCGGTGCAAGGAAAAGGGTTCTTTCGTCGGTGTCACCGGCACCTTCGGCCTCACCCTCTGCTCCGAGGCTGTCAAGCGTATCCTTCAAGCGAAGCCCTCCACAAAGGAGACCCCATGAAACCCCTGAAAACCCTGGATGAGTTCATCATCGACCGACAGCACGACTTTCCCCACGCCACTGGAGAGCTGAGCACACTACTGGGTTCGATCAAACTGGCGGCCCAGATCGTCAACCGGGAAATCAACAAAGCCGGACTGGCCGACATTCTGGGATCCCACGGCCGCACCAATGTCCAAGGAGAAGAGCAGCAGAAGCTGGATCTCTTCGCCAACGAAACCTTCAAAGCCGCCATGGAGGCCCGGGACCAGATCTGCGGGATCGCCAGCGAAGAGGAAGATGAGATCGTCATCTTCGATTCGCCCCGCAGCCGTCGGGCCAAATATGTGGTAGCGATGGATCCGCTGGACGGCTCCTCCAACATCGATGTCAATGTCTCGGTGGGGACCATCTTCTCCATCTACCGACGGCTGAGCAAACCGGGCACGATTCCGATCCTGGAGGATTTCCTCCAGCCCGGAGAGCGGCAGGTGGCCGCAGGCTACATTCTCTACGGCTCCTCCACGATGCTGGTCTACAGCACCGGCAACGGCGTTCACGGCTTCACCTACGACCCAAGTATCGGCGTCTTCTGCCTCTCCCACGAACAGATCCGCATCCCCAAACAGGGAAAAATCTATTCCATCAACGAAGGGAACTACCTCCATTTTCCCGAAGGGGTAAAACGTTACATCAAATATTGTCAGGAGATCGTCCCCGAAGAGGGGCGCCCCTACACCTCCCGATACATCGGTTCCCTCGTCGCCGACATCCATCGTAATCTTCTCAAGGGCGGTCTCTTTCTCTATCCCAGTTCCTCTCCTTATCCCCGGGGCAAGCTACGACTCCTCTACGAGTGCAATCCCATGGCATTTCTGGCGGAGCAAGCAGGTGGCAGAGCGACGGACGGCGAACGGAGGATCCTGGAGATCCCACCCGAATCTCTCCATCAGAGAAGCCCCTTTTTCGCAGGATCCGGTTCCATGGTCAAGATGCTTGAGAACTATCTCTTTTCTTCGGAATGATTCTCTTTATGACAGTACGTCATCTCCACCCTCCCCTAATGATTCTTTCGATATAATCTACCCATTTTAAAGACCCCGGAAAACCGGGGGCTGCAGAGTCAAGGAGACCCATGAACGATCTGTTTGAAAACGAAGATCATGTCGAACAGGTGCTGATCGAGGAGAGTATCCAGGGGAGTTATCTGGACTACTCCATGAGCGTCATCATCGGGCGGGCCCTGCCCGATGCCCGGGATGGCCTCAAGCCGGTCCACCGCCGGATCCTCTACGCCATGAACGAACTGAACCTGACCCACCGTGCCGCCTACAAGAAATCGGCCCGGATCGTCGGGGACGTCATCGGTAAGTACCACCCCCACGGTGACACCGCCGTCTACGACGCCCTGGTGCGGATGGCCCAGGACTTCAGCATGCGCATTCCCCTGGTCGACGGCCAGGGGAACTTCGGCTCCATCGACGGGGACAACGCCGCGGCGATGCGGTATACCGAAGCGCGGATGACCAAGCTGGCCGAAGAGCTCCTGCGGGACATCGACAAGGACACCGTGGACTTCGTCCCCAACTACGACGATAGCCTCTCCGAGCCCGACGTTCTGCCCAGCCGTGTTCCCAACCTGCTGCTCAACGGCTCCTCGGGGATCGCGGTCGGGATGGCCACCAACATCCCGCCCCATCACCTGGGAGAGCTCATCGACGCCCATCTGATGCGCCTGGAGAACCCCGAGATCACCGTCGAGGAGCTCATGAGCGTCCTCAAAGGGCCCGACTTCCCCACCGGCGGGGTGATCTTCGGCAAGAAGGGGATCCTGGACGCCTACAGCACCGGCCGGGGACGGATCAAGGTCCGCGCCAAGACCCACATCGAGCAGCACAAGAGCCGGGAGGCCATCGTCATCGACGAACTCCCCTTCCAGGTCAACAAGGCCAAGCTGATCGAGACCATCGCCCAGCTGGTCCGGGACAAGCAGATCGACGGCATCAGCGAGATCCGGGACGAGTCGGATCGGGAGGGGATCCGGGTGGTCATCGAGCTCAAGCGCGACGCCATGAGCGAGATCGTGCTCAACAACCTCTTCAAGTCGACCCAGATGCAGACCACCTTCGGGATCATCATGCTGGCCATCGTCAACAAAGAACCCAAGGTCTTCAGCCTACCCGAACTGCTGGATCTCTTCATCAACCACCGCAAGACGGTGATCATCCGCCGCACCATCTTCGATCTGGAGAAGGCCCGCGCCCGCGCCCACATCCTCGAAGGTCTCAAGATCGCCGTCGACAACATCGACGAAGTGATCCGTATCATCCGAGGCAGCGCCGACGATAACGAAGCCCGCGCCAACCTGATGGAACGCTTCAGCCTCAGCGAGCTCCAGGCCCGAGCGATCCTGGAGATGCGTTTGCGCCGTCTGACGGGACTGGAGATCGAAAAGATCGAGAACGAGCTGGCGGAGCTGCGCAAGACCATCGAATACCTCGAGAGCATCCTCAAGAGCGAAGAGATGATCGAGGGGATCATCCGGGACGAGCTGCTGGAGGTCAAGGAGGCCTTCGCCGACGAGCGACGCACCGAGATCGTGGACGATTACGACGACATCGACATCGAGGACCTGATCCCCAACGAGCCGATGGTCGTTACCATCACCCACCGGGGCTACATCAAACGGGTTCCGTTGAAACAGTACGAAAAGCAGCGCCGGGGCGGCAAGGGCAAGACCGCCGTCACCACCTACGAGGACGACTTCATCGAGCGCTTCTTCATCTCCAATACCCACGACACCCTGATGTTCGTCACCGACCGAGGGCAGCTCTACTGGCTCAAGGTCTACCGGATCCCCGAGGGATCCCGGGCCGCCAAGGGCAAAGCGGTGGTCAACCTGATCAATCTGGACAAGGACGAAAAGATCAAGGCGATCATCCCGACCCAGGACTTCAACGAGGACAAGAGCCTGGTCTTCTTCACCAAAAACGGGATCGTCAAGCGGACCAACCTGAGCGAATACGCCAACATCCGAAACGTGGGCATCCGGGC
The DNA here is from genome assembly GCA_026994745.1 of Campylobacteraceae bacterium. GTDB lineage: Bacteria > Campylobacterota > Campylobacteria > Campylobacterales > Sulfurovaceae > Nitratifractor. The sequence continues at coordinate 15,956 of JALWPZ010000197.1, forward strand.
CATCAATCTGGACGAGGAGGACGAGCTCATCGACGCCAAGATCGTCCGTCCCGATACCCGATGGCTCTTCGTCGTCACCAAAAAGGGTATGTGCATCCGCTTCCCCGTCACCGATGTGCGGGAGATCGGCCGGGTCGCCCGTGGGGTTACCGCCATCAAGTTCAAGATCGACGACGACTATGTCTGCGGAGCCACCACCATCGAGCACGAGGAGGACGAAATCCTCATCGTCAGCGAAAAGGGACTGGGCAAGCGGACCCCCGCCAGCGAGTACCGGGAACAGAGCCGGGCCGGCAAGGGGGTCATCGCCATGAAACTGACCAAAAAGACCGGCGACGTCGTCGGCGTGGTCTTCGTCGAGGAGGACAAGGACCTGATGTGCCTCACGAGTGCGGGCAAGATGATCCGGGTCGACATGCAGAGCATCCGGAGAGCCGGTCGCGCCACCTCCGGAGTGAAGGTGGTCAACGTGGAGGGCAAGGACAAAGTGGTCAGCATCGCCAAATGCCCCAAAGAGGAGAAACCGGAAGAGGAGCTCTCTTCTCTGGAGGAGAGCGGGCACAGCCAAAGCAACGAATCCAATGAAAATGAAAAAGGAACCCTGATATGAGTAGAGCCTACAACATCGCCGTCGTCGGAGCCACCGGCGCCGTCGGCGAAGAGATCTTTCGCGTCCTAGCGGATCTGAATTTCCCTGTAGGAGAGGTCCTGCCTCTGAGCAGTGCCAAAAGTGCCGGCAGCGAGATCGAGTGCTGCGGACGAAAGTTCAAGGTCGAAGAGTTGACCGAAACGGTCTTTGAAGGGCGCGATATCGATATCGCCTTCTTCAGCGCCGGAGGAAGCGTCTCGGCGCACTATGCCAAATTCGCCGTGGAGGCGGGCGCCGTGGTCATCGACAACACGTCCCATTTCCGCATGGATCCCAATGTCCCCCTGGTGGTTCCCGAGATCAACCCCGAGGACATCGAGCTCTGGCGAGAGACCGGCATCATCGCCAACCCCAACTGCTCCACGATCCAGATGGTCCTGGCGCTCAAGCCCCTCTACGACCTCTACGGCGGCATCGAGCGGGTCGACGTGGCCACCTATCAGGCGGTCAGCGGTGCCGGAAAATTCGGGATGGAGGAGCTGGTCCGGCAGATGCAGGACTTCTTCGCATTCAAACTGGACGAAAGCAAGCACGAAGCTTTCCTGCATCAGATCGCCCTCAACGTCATCCCCCAGATCGATACCCCCCAGCCCAATGGCTACACCCGGGAAGAGATGAAGATGGTCGACGAGACCAACAAAATCATGCACTCAGACATCGCCGTCAGCGCCACCTGTGTGCGGGTACCGGTCCTGCGCAGCCACAGCGAGGCGATCACCATTACCTTCCCCCAAGGGGTCGAAGTCGACGTGGACAAATGCCGTCTGGCCCTCAGCGAATTCCCCGACGTGGAGGTGCAGGACGACCTGGAGCATGGAATCTATCCCATGCCCGTAACCGCCACCGATACCGATATCACCTTCGTCGGACGGATCCGCCGGGATATCCATGCTCCCAACATCCTGCACCTCTGGTGCGTCGCCGACCAGCTCCGGGTCGGGGCAGCCACCAACGCGGTGCGGATCGCACAGAAATGGATCGAGCTGGAGGAGGTCTAAGTGAACGAAAACAAAAGCTCCGAAAAAAAAGCCCTCCCGGAGAATCCTGAGCAGTCCCTGATCGAAGCCACCTTCGAAAACGTACTCTGGAGTAGCCGTTTCTTCGTACTACTGGCCGTGATCTTCAGCATGATCGGAGGGATCGCCCTCTTCATCGTCGCCAGCGTCGACGTCTGGCACGTGGCGGTCTCGGTCTTCCAGAACTATTTCGGAGGGATCCATCCGGCCAATTTCCACGAAAAGATCGTAGCGGAATTAATCGGAGCCATCGACCTCTATCTGATCGCCATCGTTCTGTTCATCTTCGGCTTCGGTCTCTACGAGCTTTTCATCTCCAAGATCGATGTCGCCGAGCGCAGCGCGGCATCAAAGATCCTGGAGATCCACTCCCTGGATGAGCTCAAGGACAAACTGGCCAAAGTGATCATCATGGTCCTGATCGTCGGCTTCTTCAAGCGGGCGATGCATACCACCTACGGCGGACCTCTGGATATGCTTTACCTTGCCGGCGCCATTCTCGCCCTGGCCCTGGCCTTCTACTTCATGCACAAGGGAGACTCCCACTGATGAGCAATACAATTTTCGTGGACGCCTGCTTCGGACGCCCCACCCCCTACACCCCGGTCTGGATGATGCGCCAGGCGGGACGATATCTGCCCGAATATATGAAGGTCCGTGCCGAGGCCGGTAACTTCCTCAACCTCTGCCACAACCCGGAGCTGGCGGCCGAAGTGACCCTCCAGCCCGTCGACATCGTCGGCGTGGACGCGGCGATCCTCTTCAGCGACATCCTCGTCGTCCCCAACGAGATGGGAATGAAGCTGGACTTCGTCAAAGGGGAAGGCCCGGTGTTCGCGCACCCCATCCAGAACCGTGAGGATCTGGACCGGTTGATCGGAGGAGAGAAAGCGGCGAAGAAGCTCACCTATGTCTACGAGACGATCCGTCTGGTCCGGGAGCGCCTGGCCGACGACAAGGCCCTCATCGGTTTCGCCGGTGCCCCCTGGACGCTGGCCACCTACATGATCGAGGGCCAAGGGACCAAGACTTATACGCTGTGCAAGAAGATGATGTACACCGACCCGGAACTCCTCCATGCGATCCTGCGCAAGGTTACCGACGTGGTCAAACTCTACCTGGAGAAACAGATCCAGTCCGGCGTCGATGTCGTCCAGATCTTCGACAGCTGGGCTGCCGCCATCGAGCCCAGCAAGTACGATGAGTTCAGTTGGAAATACATGGTGGAGATCGCCGAGTACCTCAAGGAGAAGTACCCCCATATCCCCGTCATCATGTTCCCCAAGGGGGTTGCCGCCTTCATCGAACGGGGCTGGGTCTACGGGAACTTCGATGTCTTCGGCGTCGACTGGGGCACCCCCATGGCCCTGGCCAAGGAGAAACTGGGGGATCGCTACGTTCTCCAGGGCAATATGGAGCCCACCCGCCTCTACTCCCAGGAAGCTACCAAAGAGTGCGTCAGCGCTCTCGCGGAACTGATGAAAGACGGCCGCCACATCTTCAACCTCGGCCACGGCATTCTCCCCGACGTCCCCGTCGAAAATGCCAAATACTTCGTCAGCCTCTGCAAGGAGCTGAGCCGTCGGGGTTGAATCCTCCACTCCCGAAGCTCTCAAGAGGGCTCTACCTCCTTTCCATCCCAACGATTCCTCTTCCACTTGTTGACCGGCCAAGGCAATCCCCCTTTTGAAATTCGACCGTGTTATAATGGACCGCGATCCCCCGACAAGAAAGGAGAGAGGATGCATAAAGAGTTCGATCGCATCCACAATTTCCTGCGTCGCTACGCACATTTCCATGGACTGGGGTGGTGGGTCATCGACTATGCCAACGATCCACAGCACTTTTACTGCAACGAAGAGATGAGACGAATGTTTCACCTTCCCGGAAACGTCGAGAAATACTCCATCGCCCAGCAGTGCCCCATCGCGGGCGATTTCAATCTCTACATCGAGGAGGCGGACCGCGAAAAGGCGTCGCAGATTTTCCGGGACTATCAGGATCTACTGGAGAACCGAAGCGACGAGTACGAAAACGACTTTCCCTACCGAGACGTACAAAGTGGCGAAGAGCGCTATTTCAAGAGCCAGGCGAAGGTGATCGAACGCGACCCCTCAGGTTCCGTGCGCCTGATCCATGGGGTCATTCAGGAGATCACCTACGAAAAGAAATTGGAAAATGCCCTCATTCAGGAGCGGGAACGTTTTCGGGAATTGAGTGAAATCGACCCATTGACCGGACTGATGAACCGCCGGCATTTTCAATCCTGTTTCGTCGAAACGATCGGCTCTTCCCACCGCCACAAACATCCCGTCGGGATCGTCATGATCGACATCGACGAATTCAAGAGCTACAACGATGCCGAAGGCCATCCGGCCGGGGATCAGGTACTCCAGGCCGTCGCTCGTATCCTTCTCGAGCATACCCGACGCGACGGTGATCTGTGCGCACGCTACGGAGGAGAGGAGTTCGTGATGCTACAGTGCTGCCGAGATCGCGAGAGTTTCATGAATTCGATGGAGTCGCTGCTCCGGCGCGTTCGGGAGGCGAAAATTCCCCACCCCGCCTCCAAGGTATCGAAATGGGTCACGATCTCCATCGGAGGGTATTACCACGATCCAGGAAAGCCAGCGGCAAAAACGGACCAGGAACTGATCCGTCTCGCCGACGAGAATCTTTACCGCGCCAAAAAGTCGGGCCGCGACCGTGCGATCATCAGAGAGTGAACGTTAGGATTCTTTGGTTATCCAAGTTCCCCACTTTTTTACGTTGTCCGTTCTACCAAAGGAGCTATCGCCGATCGAAACGCTTCTCCGAAATTTTTCGCTTTCACGGGTTCGGTCCGGTCCCAATCGACGAAGGGTTTCTTGACGATATTCTCGTAGAAGTTCTTCAGCAACTTCCGGTCGCTCTCGGTCAACTTTGCTATGATCATACGGCCGCCGAAAGCCTTCTGCAGTTTCGGAGCTTCTGCCAATGGGGCTTCGAGACGTTGGAGATAGGACGCGATCCGTTTGCGCCCCGCTTCGCTTCGATCCGTAGAGCCACAAACGACAAAGGAGGCGATCACTTTCCCCGAAATGGCGTCATGCTGCTCTTCCATTAACTTCAAGAGTCCTTTATGGGGTCCGTCGATCCAGATTCCCGATCCGACGACAAAATTATCGAAAGCTCCAGCGACTTTGGAAGGGTCCATCGTTTCGACATCGAGCAGTGCCACCTCTTCGCCTATTCCCTCGGCGATCCATCCCGCGGTATCCCGGGTCGCTCCGTAGCGGGTCCCATAGAGGATCGCCGTTTTCGCACCCGTTCCCGTCCGCATGGCAGCGATCTCCTCCCCGAAGGCATAGGCTCCCGCCATCGCCAGCAATCCGGTACCGGCTGCGAAAAAACTCCTCCGCGTCATCCGAGGAATTTCCCCTCTTTGATCCGCTCCGCCTCCATCAACTCCAGCTCCCGGGAGCCCGAGACGACGATCTCCGGATCGGTCACGTAGTTGAGTGTCTCATCCCGTCCTTCGTATCGAATACTGTTGAGGATCACCTTGATCGCTTCCCGCCGAGCCTTGTGCTTGTTGTCGGAGCGAATGATGGTCCAGGGATTCTGGTGGCCGTGGGTTCGCCGAAGCATTTCGTACTTGGTATTGGTAAAGTCGTCCCAGCGCTCCTGGGCCTGGACATCGATCTCGCTCAGCTTCCACTGGCGGAGGGGGTCGGTCTTGCGCTTCTCGAAGCGTCGGGCCTGCTCCTCCTTCGTCACACTGAAGTAGAGCTTGATCAAGACGATCCCCTGTCGGATCAGATCCTTCTCGAAGCCTTTGACGCCCTGCATGAAATCCTCGTACTCCTTGGGGGTACAGAAGCCGAAGACCGACTCCACCATCGCCCGGTTGTACCAGGAGCGGTCGAAGAGGACGATCTCCCCTCCCCGGGGAAAGTGGGAGACATACTTCTGATAGTACCACTGGGTCCGCTGTTCTTCGGTAGGTTTCCCCAGCGCCACGACCCGGTAATGCTTTTCGTTCATATATCGGGTCACCCGTCGGATCGTGCCACCCTTCCCCGCGGCGTCACGCCCTTCGAAGAGGATGATCATCTTCTGGTTGTTCTGCTCCAGATGCTTCTGGAGCTTGATGAGCTCCGCCTGATAGGGTTTGAGCTCCTGGGCTTCCCGATACTTTCGTTTCGCCTTGCTTTCGACCCCGTTGTTCCTCTTTTGATAGGCCTCGATGAGCTTCTCCAGCTCCACCTCTTTCCCGTCGATCTCGATCGTCCTGTTTCTGGTCTCTACCATTTTCATTCCTTATCAACCGTAGAATGATCTATTATAACTCTCCTTGGCAGAGAGAAGGATGAAACGCACAGGAATTTCTATCGATCCCGTCCCGCCTGCATGCAGACCAAGTCGCCGATCCCTTTCCCGATGGTCCCCGCGACGACACTGCACTTGACTTTGAAGAGAACAAAGACCCGTTCATCGGCCCAGGACTCCATGCATTCGAAGTTCCCCATCCCCTTGGCCAGAATGAGATTGGCCCGATCGTAGGCCTCCCGACCCTCTTTTCCCGCCCGCTCGTAGAGGAATCCCGGCGTATCGACCCCGCTGTCGACGATCCGGGCCACTTTGTCGATCCCCGCCTGTCGGGCCTCGCTGACGGTCACATCGTTGATGATGGGCCGTCCCCGTACCAGATAGTCGATGGAGAGTCCGGGGAAGCGCTCTTTGAGAATACGCATCATCAATTGATCGAAGAGATGCTCTCCCACATTGTCTCCGATCACCACCAGGGACCGGACGTTTTCCAGACGGCCGAGAAATCGCTTCTTGTGATCGATGGCAAAGTCGGCTTCGAAGATCTTTTCGATCTCCTCCTCCAGTTCGAAGCTCACCTCCGTGGCAAAATCGATCACGTTCCCAGCGGCGGCCGCACGCAGGGCCGCATCGAGAAGATCTGGGGAGCGCCGCACTCTCTCTTCGACGCTGGGTAGAAGTTCCGAGGCCTTTCGGATCGACTCCTCCTTCTTTCGGTAGTAGGGATCCTCACTGCCGGCGATGCGGGCCACACGGGGGTAGAGGATCGCTGCCGCTTCGGGAGGAGTCTGGTTCATGGGAAGAGTCTCCAGAATTTCGGCGCTCTCCTTCAGGATCGCGGTATTGCAGGTATCGTCGCACTCCATCGCTTTTCCCACTCTCAACATCTGTTGATAGAGGCAGACCAGGCAATCGGCTTTCATGTTCATCGTTGGGCTCCCAATCTTTTTCGACAGTCTATCCAAAGATCCGTTGATCATTTTTTAGGCAACGATCACTCTTTGTATCTAATTTATGACCAGAAATTTGTTCTTATTTTGAACAATTCAGAGCACTCTCTCTCATGACTTTCTTTGATCGAACCGATAAAATTGAATGATACATCACACCAAAGGAGTTGCTATGGATCTATCCTATGTGATCGACACCTTCTTCGCCCTCTTCGCCATGACCCTGATCATCTTCATGGTCCCAGGCTTCGCCATGCTCGAAGCGGGCCTCGTCCGCACCAAGAACGTCTCGGCGGTCCTGATGACCAACACGATGATCTATGCGGTGGCCTCCATGGCCTTTCTGCTCGTCGGCTACACCCTGGCTTTCGGCAGCTGGGGAAACGACTCCATGAGCAAATGGGCCGCCTTCCTCTTTCAGATGGCCTTTGTCGGCAAAACCGTCAACATCATGAGCGGGGGTGTCAGCGAACGGACCAAGATCTTCCCCCTGACGATCTTCACCATCGTCATGGCAGCGATCATCTATCCCATCGTCGTCAACCTCACCTGGGGTGCCAACCTTCTCAACGGAACGTTCCTGGATATCTCCGGGATGCACGATCTGGCCGGCTCCACCGTCATCCACTCCACCGGAGCCTGGGCGCTGCTGGCGGCGATCCTGGTCATCGGTCCCCGCAAAGGACGCTACAAGAACGGTAAAGTCAAGGTCATCCCCGCCTCCAACATCCCCCTGGTGACCCTGGGAGCTTTCCTGCTCTGGATCGGCTGGTTCGGCTTCAACGGCGGCAGCGTCGGCTCCATCAGCACCAAAGAGGCGGCCGACAGCGTCGCCCTGACGATCATGAACACCAACACCGCGGGCCTGGCGGGCGCCATCATGGCGATGATCGTCCTCTACATCCGCTATAAGAAGCTCGACATCACCATGATCCTCAACGGCGCCCTGGGCGGGCTGGTGGCCATCACCGCGGGGGCGGACCTCTTCGACATCTACACCCCCATTCTCATCGGCGCCATCGGCGCACTGCTGGTGATGCTGGCCGTCCCCTTCTTCGACCGGCTGCGGATCGACGACCCCGTCGGTGCCCTCTCGGTCCATCTGGTCAACGGGGTCTGGGGGACGATCGCCGTCGCCCTCTTCGCCGACGTCTCCCTGTGGGTCCAGATCAAAGGGATCCTGGTGGTGGCGCTCTTCGCCTTCGTCAGCTCCTATGTCGTGATCCGGATCATCAACGCCTTCGCACCCTTCCGAGCCAGCGACGACGAACAGCTCGAGGGCCTGGACTACATCGAATGTGGAATGGAGTCCTACCCCGAGTTCAAACAGAGCATCTGATCCACTGCCCGGATCCGTGCGATTCGGGGCTGAGCGCATTTGCGCTAAAATACACCGACAATACCATCCAGGAGAACGAACATGAGAAAAATCGAAGCGATCATCAAACCCTTCAAGCTCGACGACGTCAAAGAGGCGCTCGTCGCCGCGGGAATCGAGGGGATGACCGTCAGTGAGGTCAAAGGATACGGACGCCAGCAGGGGCACAGCGAACTCTATCGCGGAGCGGAGTATGTCGTCGATTTCATCCCGAAGGTAAAGATCGAGATCGTCGTCAGTAGCGAAGAGTACATGAAAAGCGCCGTCAAAGCGATCAAAGAGGCGGCCTACACCGGCAAGATCGGCGACGGAAAGATCTTCGTCTCTCCCGTCGAGCATGTGGTCCGGATCCGGACCGGAGAAGAGGACGAAGAGGCGCTGTGAGACTCTTCCCGGCTCTGCGGGCCCTTTTTCTTCTCGGGCTTCTAAGCCTTTCGCTGCAGGCGGGGGATGCCCTGCTGGGAAGCTGGCAGACCCAGCGGGAGTTTTCCGATGGGAACGAAATGCACCGGGAAGTCGAACGGCTCCGCTTCCTCCCCGGCAGTTTCCAATTCACACTGAAGGCCGACATCGAAGAGGGCCGACATCAGGTCAAGGGGTTGACCTTCGTCGCCAAAGGACTCTGGAAACGGGAGGGCGAACTCCTCGTCCTCTTCATCCAGCAGATCGAATTCCAAGGTGTCGAAGAGAGCCATGGCATCGATCCCGCCTCCTACCGATCCCTCATCAAAGGGATCCGCGGTCGATATCTGAACGATCCCATCCGGATCTTTCATATCGACTCGGAAAAGGATGGGGTCCTTACGATGAAAAACGGGAATGGGGAAGTGAAACGTTACCGACGCGGCGAGTGAAGCGCCCTGTCACTCCCGTCCATTCAATGAATCATATGAAGCTGGGCACTCTTCGATAGCCAAGATCCAGGTATAGAATAGTAGCCAAGGGAATGACTTCGATTCCCCGAATGAGCCGCTGAAATTCTTTTCCTACCGTCCAATCCCAATGACAGGCTCGTAGGTATCTCTACTTCACCTTCGCCATTTTCCGGCGCATGTAGGCGATCTTCTCCTGCAGGGGGAGATTCTTGGGGCAGTGATCCTCGCAGGCCAGCAGGGTCATGCAGCCAAAGATTCCGGCGTCGTCGCCCACCAGTTCGAAGTAGTCGGCATCGGTACGCTCGTCGTGGGGGTCCATCTCGAAGCGTGCGATCCGGTTGAGGCCTACGGCGCCGACGAAATCGGGACGCATCAGGGCCGTGGCGCAACTGGCGACACAGATCCCGCATTCGATGCAGCGATCCAGCTCGAAGGTGGCGTCGGCCACGTCCGGCTCCACCGGCTCTTCGATCCGGGTGATGTCGTGCTCGGTCTTGGAGTGGATCCAACTCTCCACCCGCTTGCTCATCCCGTCCATCCACTGTCCCGTGATCACCGAGAGATCTTTGATCAACTCGAAGGCCGGCATGGGCATCAAACGGATCTTGCCATCGGGATAGTCGGCGGTCCGTGTCCGGCAGGCGAGCTGGGGTCGACCGTTGATCATCATTCCGCAGCTGCCGCAGATCCCCGCCCGGCAGACGAAGTCGAAGGCCAGGTCCGGATCCAGATCTTCCCGGATCATGTTCAGGGCAACGAAGAGGGTCATCCCTGGGGTCTCTTTGATCTTGTAGGTCTCCAGATGGGGCTTGGAGTGTGGGTCCCGGGGATTGTACTTGAGAATCTCGAAGGTCAACTCCCGTCCGCTGCTTTGATCCGGCGTCATGATCTTATGTTTAGGCATATCCCACTCCCAGGCGTTCGTTTTTAGCTTTGTAGTTTTCGGGAAGCTCGAAGTGCATCAGTGCGTCCTGGATCTCGAATCGATCCTTTCCTTCGGCCTCCAGTCTCTTGCGGATCTCGTCCACCTCGGCCTGCCGTTTTGCCGAAAGAGGATTCTCGATGATCTGCCCTTTGCGTCCGTAGCCTCGGAAGGCAGGAGGCATCTCCATCTGCATGATGTCCAGGGCCTCGTATCCCACTTCGGGCAATGTGGCATTGGGATCCGTCCAACGGACGATGGTACGCTTGAGCCAGTTGAGATCGTCTCGATTGGTGAAATCCTCCCGGTAGTGGGCCCCGCGGCTCTCGGTCCTCAGTAACGCGCTGTAGGCGATACTGATGGCGATCTTGAGCATCTTGGGGACCCGGTAGGCCTCCTCCAGCTCGGGATTGGCCATGACACACTTGTAGCGCACCGAAACCTCCCGGCTTTTTCGGAGAAGTTCCTGCAGCTCATCCACCGCATCCTCCAGGTCTTTCCCATTCCGGAAGACCCCCACCTTCTCGTCCATGATATCCTGCATCCGGCGCTTGATCTCGAAGATGGTCATTCCCTCTTTTTCCGGTCGGGCGAGGATCTCGTCCAGATGGGCCTTCTCTGCCTCCAGGTACTCTTCGATCAATTTGGTGTTGATATCGATCTCCTGGCTTTTACAGAAATCGGCCATATAGCTTCCGACGATCATCCCGGAAACCACCGTCTCCGCCACGGAGTTCCCACCCAGACGATTGAAGCCGTGCAGGTCCCAGCAGGCCGCCTCCCCACAGGAGAAGAGCCCCTCGATGGTGGGGGACTCCCCCGTCGGTTTGGTTCGGATCCCGCCCATACTGTAGTGCTGGGCCGGGCGTACCGGCATCCAACCCTTGGGCCCCGGATCGGCGGGATCGATGCCGTTGAAGGTCATGGCGATCTCCTGAATGTCCCGGAGGTTCTTTTCGATGTGTTCCCGCCCCAGGATGGAGATATCCAGCCAGAGGTGGTCGCCGAAGGGAGAGGGAACCCCCTTGCCTTTGCGGATGTGCTCCATCATCCGGCGGCTCACGACGTCCCGACTGGCCAGGTCCTTCTTCTCCGGTTCGTAATCGGGCATGAAACGATAGCCGTCCACATCCCGCAGTACCCCGCCGTCTCCCCGGCACCCTTCGGTCAGAAGGATCCCCGAGGGGACGATGGGGGTCGGGTGGAACTGTACCGCCTCGGGGTTGCCCAGGGTTCCGATCCCGGTCTCCAGGACCGCCGCCTGTCCCGTTCCCTCGCAGATCACCGCATTGGTGGTGGTCCGGTAGACCCGGCCCCAGCCGCCCGTGGCAATGCAGGTGGCCCGGGCCACGTAGGCTTCGATCTCTCCGGTAATCTGGTCCCGGACCACGGCGCCGTAACAGCGGTTCCCCTCCATGATCAGCCGCATCAGCTCCTTGCGCTCGTGGATCTCTACGTCGTCCCGGAGAGCGCGGTTGGCCACGCCGTAGAGCATGGTGTGGCCCGTGGCATCGGAGGTGTAGCAGGTCCGCCACTTCTTGGTCCCCCCGAAATCCCGGGCGTTGATTAGGCCGTGGGCCTCGTCCCGCTCCACGATGGTGGTCGGTTCGGCGTTGATCACCACCTTGCGGGGGCCTTTGCGGATCCGGCTCCAGGGGACCCCCCAGTTGGCCAACTCCCGGATCGCTTTGGGAGAGGTGGTGACGAACATCCGGGCGACGATCTGGTCGCAGCCCCAGTCGCTCCCCTTGACCGTATCGCCGAAGTGAACATCTTCGTTGTCCCCTTCGCCCATGACACTGTTGGCCAGACTCGCCTGCATTCCCCCCTGGGCGGCGGCCGAGTGGGAACGCTTCACCGGCACCAGAGAAAGGACGATGGTGTTGAGCCCCTTCTCCTGGGTCTGCACCGCCACCCGGAGTCCCGCCAAACCGCCGCCGATCACCAGGGCGTCACAATAATTGATCTTCACGAATCACCTCCTGTGCTCTGGACCGACTGGGGTTGGTACCGCTCCCCGTAGTTGGGCTGATGCTCCTGGCCGATCTTCCAGTAGGTCGCCAAAGCGCTGTAGCCCAGGAGCGAAAAAAACAGGATCGCAGCCCACATGATCTTTTTGTTCCGCTTCCGGTCAGCTCTGGGATTCTTCTGCACCGTGAATCCCCACTTCATCGTCAAGCGATAGAGTCCCACCATGGCATGAAGAATCACCATGGCGATCAGGGCAGCGTAGAGGTAGCCGAAATTGTCAGTGTAGATCCGGTCCGCCGATGCGTAGGGTCCGATCTTCTCCGGTTCGGCGATCATCATCCAGAGGTGGGCCGATCCCAGGAAGAACATGGCGAATCCCGTCGCCGCCTGCACCATCCAGAGGATCGTGTCGGTATGTCCCAGGTGGGCGGAGTGGGTCTTGAGCATTTTGTACTCCCGATATTTGTAGGGGAACTTCCGCATCGCCAGGGCCGCGTGGACGATGAAAATGATGAAAATGATCCCCGCCGCCAGGGCCACGATCCCGGGCTCGGGCTCTTCGAGGAAGAGGCTTCCTTCGAAGAGCTTGCTCTCGGCGTACATCGCGTCCTTGCCCAATAGAATCGACGAGGTAAAGAACATGTGGCCGATGATGAAGAGGCCCAAAATCAACCCCGTGATACTCTGCCAACGGTCTAGATAGGCAGGCATACGGCTCTTGGTCCCATCGTCCCGTTTCCCCATATACCCTTCGATCAGATCACTCACTGGATCTCCTTTGCCATATGATGCGCTTAGTCTACTCTTCCTTATCTTGCAAGACTCTTAACCCCCATAGTTCCGAAGATTGTTCTCTCTATTTTTTTCGTCATCTCCAAGGTTTCTATAGGAGAAGACTCAAAAATATTTCGAATTGACAGCTTGTTTTATCCTTTGTTATATTTGCGTTGCAAATCGATAACAAGGAGGAACTCAAATGAATAGGAACCTTTGGAAGTCTTTCGTTTTGTGCACCGCACTCGTCGCACCCATCAACGCCCAGTTCGTCACCATAGGTACGGGAGGCGTCACCGGGGTCTACTATCCCACCGGCGGCGCCATCTGCCGCATGGCCAACAAGATGAAAAAAGAGACCGGAATCCGATGCTCCGTCGAATCGACCGGAGGATCGGTCTACAACGTCAATACCATCAACGCCGGGGAGCTGGACTTCGCCATCGCCCAGAGCGACGTGGTCTATCAGGCCTATCACGGTGAAGGGAAGTTCCAGGGCAAACCGATCAAAAAGCTGCGCACACTCATGACCATCTATCCCGAGCTGCTGACCCTGGTCGTACGCAAAGACAGCGGCATCAAGGAGATCAAGGATATTCTGGGTAAGAGAATCAACATCGGCAACCCAGGAAGCGGACAACGCAATACCGTCGAGATCCTCTTCAAGGAATCTCCCGTCCTGAGCTTTGAGAAGCTCAAATCCGCCCAGGAGCTTCGGGCCGCCGAATCTCCCACCGCGCTTAAGGACAATTTGATCGACGGTTACTTCTATGTGGTGGGACACCCCTCCGCCAACATCAAGGATGCGGCCAACTCCGTCGCCATCGACCTGATCCCCATCGACGAGAAATCCTGTCCCACGGTCAAAACGCTCCTGAAAAAGTATCCCTTCTACGGCAAAGGGGTTATTCCCGCCGGGATGTACAAGGGGGTCGATCATGACACCCCCAGCTACGGGGTGAAGGCGACTCTGGTCACCAGCGCCGATGTGGACGACAAAGCGGTCACCACCATCATGAAGGCGATCCTGGGCAACTTCGACGAATTCAAGAAGCTCCATCCCGCCTACAAGACCATCACCAAAGAATCCCTGGTCGAAGGATTGGGCGCACCTCTCCATCCTGCGGCCGAAGCTTACTTCAAAAAGATCGGCGTGCTGAGATAACATTTCAACGACGTCTCCCTTCCGGGACGTCGTCTCTTATTTCTTCTCGATTCGCTACAATTCCTTCCATGAAACATTCCATTGCGATCATCTTCCTATCCTGTCTGGGACTGAATATCACCGCATGTACCAGCATCGTCACCGCTCCCATCGAAGTGGCCGGATCCGTCGCCGAAGCGGGTATCGGAATGGTGGGCGCGGCGGGCGGCGCCGTCGTGGACATCGCCACCGGCGGGGATGACGACGAATAAGTCAGGATAGAAAACTGAACCTTCATCCCCTCATCTCTTCATCCGCTTATGACCCTATCTCCCTTTCCCCCATTTCCCCTACTCTGCTATAATCCCGAAAAAATCCGGGAGGCCTCATGCTGCGATTCGCTTTTTCCGATCAAACGCCCCTGAGCGTCGCCGAACTTCGAATCGCTCTGATCAATTACATTCTGGCGAAGCAGCGCAACGAAGGTTTCGTTCTTTGGATTCTCGATACCGAAAGCCAGCACGATGGACCGAGGTACGACGGTGAGAACCGGGAACTCCTGGAGAAGTTCGCGATCCCAAGCGATCGGATCTTCCACCAAAGCGAAGCCAAAACCCGGCATCAGCAGCTGGCGATCCGACTCCTGGAAGAGCGAAAAGCCTTCCTCTGCATCTGCCATCCGGAGGATCTGGAGCGGGAGAAGCGCGAAGCCGAGGCGGCCGGCCATCCCTATCGCTACAGCGGCCGCTGCCTCCAACTTCCCACCGAGGAGATCCGCCGGATCCGGGAGGAGAAGATCCCCTTCACCCTGCGGATCCGAAAGCCCCAGGAAACGAGCGGTTTCCGGGACCTCCTCCTGGGAGAGCGACGGGCCGAGCCCAACGAAGTGGATCACTTCGTCATCCTTCGAGCCGACGGGACCCCCACCCCCCTCTTCGCCACCGCCGTGGACGACATGATCGCGGGGATCACTCTGGTGGTCCAGGAAGAGTCGGAGCTCGATTCCGTCCCCAGACAGGTCCATATCCGCAACGCCCTGGGATACGAAGCGCAGATCGAGTACGCCCATCTGCCTCTCCTACGGGACGAAGAGGGCCATCGCATTCACGCTGCAAAGGAGGCCTACCAAGTCCGCTCTCTGCTCAAAGAGGGATACCTTCCCGACGCCATTCTCAACTACCTGCTTACGCTGGGCATCGAGACCCCCACGGAGATCTTCACGCTTCCCGATGCCGTGGAGTGGTTCGACCTGAAACGGATCCATCGGGAAGAGCCACGGTTCCGATTCGAAGAGTTGCGACGGATCAATCGGGAGCATCTGCGTCGCATGGAAGAGCGGAAGCTCTCCCGGCTCTTCGGCTTCGCCGACGAGGGGATCGGCTCCCTGCTCAAACTCTTTTTGGAGGATGCCGCCACGATCAACGAGCTCGACGCGATCCTGCGCCGGATCTTCTCTCCCAAAAACTGCAACGGCGACGAAGGGGAGCGATTGCGCATCCTGAGCCAGGCGATCCTCGAAGCCCCCTACTTCGAAAACTACGAAGGGTTCCGAAGGGATCTCTCGATCCGAACGGGATGGGAGGACGAACGCCTGGAGCCCCTTCTTCGAAGACTGATCGGCGTGGAGGATTCCGATCCCGCGCCGGAAACGCTCTATCCCCATCTCAAATCCTATATCACGGAGGTAGCACGATGTCAGCCCTGATCTACGCACTGGTCCAGGTGATCCATACGATCATCAACGTCTATATCTGGATGATCCTGATTGCGGCGATCCTCAGTTTCGTCCAGCCCAACCCCTCCAACCCCACGGTACGATCCCTGATCCTGGGGCTCTACCGCCTCACCGAGCCCGCCTTTGCCTGGGTCCGGAGGAAATTTCCCTTCGTCCTGGTGGGAGGGATCGACCTCTCTCCCATCGTCATCCTGCTGGCGCTTCAGTTCCTCGATACCTTCCTGCTGAAGCTTGTCTTCGGATGAGAACCCTCGCTCTTCTTCTCCTTCTGGGGCTCCTTCTCCCCCTGGGGGCCAGGAGCTTCAGTTACGAAGAGGTCCACTCCATGCCCAAGGGGGTGGAGAAGGATTACTACATCTGGCGCTACCTGCAGCAAAACAGCACCAGCGTCGCCCAGGCCAAAAAGATCATCCGGGAGGCATCGGCCATCAACCCCTCCCTGAAAAAGGCCTATCGCAAAAAGACCCATCTCAACCCTCCGGTCCCCAAGCGTCCCGCCAAAGAGCTCACTCCCCGACAGAAGCGGGAGCGGGAGCGCAAACTCGCCATCGCTCGAACGATCCTCAAAAGCCCCGATCCCCTGCGTGCCTGGCAGAAGCTCGATCCCGCCATGAAGCTCTTCGTCTTCAAACACGCCGGGGTCAAAGGTCGCAAACGACTCGATCACAGCATGAGCGAACGAGCCTGGCAGGAGCTCAGCCGCTACCCCGACGCCAACCTGATGATCCACTACATCCGTCGGGATCACCTGCCGAAACTCTCCCGGATCCTGCGTTACGAACCGGCCAAGGACAACGCCCTGCGCTACGACTATCTGATGCGCATGGGCTTCGAAGCGCTCAACCGGGGCGACACCGGTCTGGCGGAGTACGATTTCGCCCGCGCCGTCTCCAAGGCCTCCAAGCGGGAATTGGCGGACCGTGCGCTCTTCTGGGCTTGGAAGGCGGAGGAGGACCGGGATTACCTGGACAAGCTTCTCAAGAGTTACGACATCAATATCTACACTCTGGCCGCCCGGGATGCCGTCGGCAAGAAATACGACCTGGGGGAGACGCCGAAACTCCCCCACGGGACGGTGCCCGGCTTCAACATCCGCAATCCAATCCACTGGCACAAGCTCAAAGCGAAGATCTTCGATCCCAAGGTCGACAAGGAGCACCTCGCCAAACGCTTCGAAACCGACCAGACCGTCGGCCACTGGACCTACATCAAGACCAAAGCGGGCAAGGACATCCCCCAATACTTCCCCATGCCCTACCGGGAATTCATGAAGAGGCTTCCCATCAAACGTCAGGCGATCCTCTACGCCATCGCCCGTCAGGAGAGCCGCTTCATTCCCGCTTCGATCTCGGGCTCCTTCGCCCTGGGTCTCATGCAGATCATGCCTTTCCTGGTGGACCATCTGGCCAAGGTCCGCCACGAGCGGGTGGACTACGACGACCTCTTCGACCCCATTACGGCCCTGAAGTACGCCAACACCCATATGGACTACCTGACCAAGTGGCTCCATCACCCCCTCTTCGTCGCCTACGCCTACAACGCGGGGATCGGCTACACCAAACGGTTGATCCGCCGCAAGGATCTCTTCGAGAACCGGAGCAAGTACGATCCATGGATCAGCCTGGAGCGGGTCGCCAACTATCAAGCCAACGACTACGGCAAAAAGGTCCTGGCCAACTACGTCATCTATATGAACAAGCTGGGATACCCCATCCACCTGACGGAGCTGATGTCGGTCATCCACCGACCGGAACTCACCGACCGCTTCCGGGCCCGAAAATGATCCACAGGCTCAAGGACACCGCTCTCTCCAAATCGATCCACCTCACCGCCAACAGCAAGTGGAAGCGCTTTGGAAAGATCCTCGATCTTCGACTGGACACTCGAAGCCGAAGCATCGAAATGGAGCTTCTTCCCAAAGGGGAGAAGGAGCCCATTCTCCTGAAAGTGTTTCACTACGAGATCACCGATGAGAATGGGAAACATTGGCTCCGAGCCGAAAGGATCCAATGCTCCCGGGAGTGGATCGATCTCCTCGGAAATGAGTATCTCAGCGAGCATCCCATCGAAATCCCTGCACACTTGGCACAGTTGCTCAAGAAGGTTCTGTAAGCACTCGGCTTTCCTCCGAATCCGGACAAGAGTCGATCGATTGTTATTGAATTTTATAAACTTTTACTATAATAAATCATCAAATTCTCCGGGGTGAAGCATGTTGAAACTACGAAAAGCTCTCTACAGCGGTTTGGTTCTGATCCTTCTGAACACGATGGTCTGGGCTGGCGAAAGCAGCGTGCACGTCTACTCCTTTCTGCACAAAGGGGGAGAGTTGCGGATGTTGACCATGCGGGTACTCCAGGAGTACGCCATGGTCGGCATGAAGAACCACTACAAAAACCCGCAGGAGGCCTTGCAGAAAGATATGCAGACACTGGAGGATGGACTCCAAATGCTCATCGAATCCCTCAAGGACGACGAATCCAAAGAGGACTTCTCCCAGGCTTCTCTCCTCAAGGCGCAACAGGGCATCCAAGAGGCGAAAAAGCTTCTGGGACAAGCCCCCTCCGAGAGAAGCGCGATGGAGTTCTGGAAAGCTCTCGACCAGGTCCGCGACGGGCTCAACCGCTCCCTGGTCCACCTCTCCCAGATGGTCTATCCCGACGACGATGTCGTCCAGGGGATCATGTACGCCAACCGCCTCTCCACCATCGCTCAGCGCTTCGGAGCCCTCTATCTCTACAAGGTATGGGGCTTCGGCGAAGAGCTCCACGCCAAGGAGCAGCTCGCCTTCCTCAATCAATTCTTCCCCGATACCATCGAAAATGTCCAAGAGAGTGCCGAAGAGCTCCCCGAGAAAGAACAGAAAGAGGTACAGAAACTTTTGGACGGAGTCAAGCGGAACCTCAGCTTTTTCGCCATCATGGGAAAATCCTCCAGACGCTTCGTACCGACGCTGATCTACAGCAAATCGGAAAAGATCGCCAACAGTGCAGGAAAAATCGCCGAGATATTCGAGAAACAGGCCCCCAAAGAGGAGTAAGAAGGCTCCTCTACCAAAATCCTCCCACCACCTGTACTTCCATACTAGGCATGCAGGATCGCGTAGACTACTCCTATATTATAAATAATATAAGAAATAATTTATCCTAAATAAAAATTAACTTTAATATTTCTTCATTATAATTGAAGCTTGGCGATAGTCAGGGAATCGGAAAGAGTCAATGGGAACGGCAAAGAAAAGGGGGAAGTATGATGAGAAAACTCATAGCGGTTTTTTGGCTGGCGGGAACTTTGTGGGCCGGAGGTGATACAGGAAAAAGTGGATCCGACTGCCTGGCCCAACTCGAGAACGAACTGTTGACGAACTATATCGAATTGACGGAAATGCATCCCGATCACGCTCGGAAACATCTCCAGGAGACGATCCGGAATCTGCATGCGAAGATCGACGAGTTGAAAACGAAACTTGCCGATGAGAAGAGGTGGGAAAAAGAGAGGATCGCCCTCGACCTCAGCCTCGAAGAGATCGAAAGGATCGGAAACGAGCCCTTTTCACTGGAGAACCTCCAACTCATGAGGGACAGCGTCCTTCTCCTCGATGCGCTGGCGACATCGTCGGCAATCCCTGACGAGGAGTATCGAAAGCTCAGCAGCTCCCGCTAGGATCCTTGCGGCGACCACCCCAAATAAACGGGTTCACTCCAGGGCCCATCTACGACGACGGAACATCCACCACTGCAACACTCCACGAAAAAGAAAAAATCCCATAAAACTGATCCATAACGCCCAAGCGAGGGGCATCGTCAGCTTCAAGAGATAGAAACTCCCCAGATAGAGCGCCGTGGCGCTCAGCACCGCGTTGCGCATCGCCCGCACCGCCGTCATTCCGATGAAGATCCCGTCGTACATGAACGCCGCGAAGGAGACCAGAGGCAACAGTGCCGCCAGGGGCAGAAGCTCCATCGTCCGCTTCACCACCGCCGCCTGATCGGTGTAGATCCAGAGGATTGGCTCCCCGAAGACCCAATAGACCAGAGCGAAGAGGATCGCCAGGCCCGCACCCCAGGCCATGGAGTAACGAACCGCACGATCGAAACTCCGGCGATCCTTTGCCCCGTAATATTTCCCCACCAGACTCTCCGCGGCATTGGCGAAGCCGTCGATGGCGAAACTCATCCAGATCATGAACTGCAACAACAGGATCATCACCGAAAGGGTCAACGCCCCTCCCTTGGCCGCCTGTGCGTAGAAGAACGCCAGAGAAAAGGTCAACGCAAGGGTCCGCAAGAAGATGTTCCGGTTGACATGGAAGAAGCGCCCCAGCGCCTGGAACTCCAGCAATATCTCCATGGAGACGGGGCGGAGGGAACGACGATAGCGCCGCATGAGCCAGAGTGCGTAGAGCAATCCGACGTACTGGGCCGCCACGGTCCCCCAAGCCGCCCCGGCGATCCCCCAATCCAGACTGCGAACGAGGAAGAAACTCAATCCCACGTTGACCAGGTTGACCAACAGGGTCACATAGAGAGGATAGCGTGCGTTCTGTACCCCGAAAAAGAAGCCGGTGCTCACATAGAGCAGCAATACCGCAGGAGCGGTGAGAAGCCGGATCGTGAAGTATTCGTGGGTGAAGGAGTAGTAGGCCGGCTCCACGTTCATCAGATAGGCGGAGAGTCGGAAGATCCACTCTCCGGACAGGATCATCGGGATCCCCAGAACCAGGGCCAGAAGTGCCGCCCGATAGAGGGTCCGGGAGAGTTCCTCTTTCTCGCCGGCCCCGTAGGCCTGGGCCACCATCCCTGTGGTCCCCATGCGCAGAAAGCCGAAGCTGCTGTAGAGGAACATGAAGATCATCCCCCCGACCCCCAGCGCGGCCAGATGGGCGGTGGAGAGGTGTCCCATCAGCGCCGTATCCACGGAGCTGATCAAGGGAACGGAGATGTTGGCGAGGATATTGGGGAGGGCCAGTCGAAGGATTTCCCGATTCATGAGACTCCCTTTTTTCCCGTCATTCTATCCCTTACTTTCATCCGATTGATCGTTCCGATCGGCGAAGAAGCGAAACGGGGTACAGTCCCGGACAACCAAACGAATCCAATACGGTATATTGAAATGGGTTCGTAAAATTTGATCCGACCGAAATCGGGAGGATCGAAGAGGCGTTAACCGAAGAGTTTTTGGAACAGAGAGCGCTTGGGCTCTTCATTGTGCGTCTTTTTGCTTTGAGACGTCTCGCACCCCGGGGATCCCTTCTCCTCGCCGAGCATCTCTTTGTGGCGCTGGGGCTGCTGCTTCCCTTCGATGATGAAGCGCAGGGCGTTGAGTCGGATGAAGCCCTCGGCATCCTTCTGATTGTAAACCTCGTCCTCTTCGAAAGTGGAGTGTTCGGGGGAGTAGAGGGATTTGTCGGAGCTACGCCCCACGACGATGACGTTACCCTTGTAGAGTTTGAGGCGAACCTCCCCGTCGACGAAGCGCTGGGTATGATCGATGGCGGCCTGGAGCATCTCCCGCTCCGGGGACCACCAGTATCCATTGTAGATCAGGCTGGCGTACCGGGGCATCATCTCATCCTTCGTATGCGCCTCTTCCCGGTCCAGGGTGATGGACTCAATGGCCCGGTGGGCCTTGAGCATGATGGTCCCGCCGGGAGTCTCGTAGCATCCGCGGGCCTTCATCCCCACGTAGCGGTTCTCCACGATATCGATACGTCCGATCCCGTGTTTCTTGCCATATTCGTTGAGGGTACGCAGGATCGTGGCGGGGCTCATCCGTTCGCTATTGATCCCTACCGGATCGCCCTTTTCGTACTGGATCGTGATGTACTCGGGGTGATCGGGAGCCTCCTCTGGAGAGTTGGTCCAGAGCCACATATCCTCCTCGGGCTCGACGGAGGGATCTTCCAGGATCTGTCCCTCGTAGGAGATGTGCAGCAGGTTGGCGTCCATACTGTAGGGGGATTTCTTTCCCTTGCGGTCGATGGGGATCCCATGCTTCTCCGCGTAGGCCAGAAGTTTCTCCCTGCTGTTGAGATCCCACTCCCGCCAGGGGGCGATCACGGCGATATCGGGGTCCAGCCCCAAATAGCCCAGCTCGAAACGGACCTGGTCGTTCCCCTTGCCCGTCGCACCGTGGGAGACGGCGTCAGCACCCACCTGATGGGCGATCTCGATCTGCCGCTTGGCGATCAGGGGACGGGCGATGGAGGTGCCCAGCAGATACTCCCCCTCGTAGATGGCGTTGGCGCGAAACATGGGGAAGACGAAGTCCCGAACGAACTCCTCCTGGAGGTCCTCGATGAAGATATTCTCGGGCTTGATCCCCAGTTGCAGGGCCTTCTCCCGCGCGGGCTCCACCTCTTCCCCTTGTCCCAGGTCGGCGGTGAACGTCACCACCTCGCAGCCGTACTCATCCTGCAGCCATTTGAGGATGATACTGGTGTCCAGGCCGCCGGAATAGGCCAGAACCGCTTTTTTGATTGAACGTTTTGCCATGTTCGGATCCTTCGTAGCTCGTAAATTTTGCGTGATTTTATCATACTATCGGTTTGGGTTATAATTGCCTTCATCCCTTTCCAAAGGATCCCTATGAAACTGGGTGTCAACATCGACCATATCGCCGTATTGCGCGAAGCCCGCAAGATCAACGACCCCGATCCCCTGCAGGCTCTGGGGATCTGCCAGCGCGCCGGCGCCGACCAGATCACGATCCACCTCCGTGAGGACCGGCGGCATATCCACGACAAAGACGCCGAAGCAATCATCCGCCACTCCCCCCTACCCGTCAACCTGGAGTGCGCCGTCAGCGAAGATGTCATCGATTTCGTCTGCCGTCACCAGCCCCTGCGTGCCACCATCGTCCCGGAAAAACGCGAAGAGGTCACAACCGAAGGAGGCCTAGCAGTCACGGGAGATCAGCCAAGACTCCGGGAGGTGATCCGACGACTCCACGACGCCGAAGTGGAGGTCTCCCTCTTTATCGATCCCCATCCCGATGCCGTACTGGCCGCCAAGGAGCTTGGAGCAGAATGGATCGAATTTCATACGGGACACTACGCCAATCTCTTCGCCATGTTTTATGGTAACCTGCGACGGACCCGCCATCGCATCGAATCCCTGGACCTCCCCCGACGGGAACTCAAGGCGATGCTCGAGGAGGAACTGGAGCAGCTGCGGCGCCTGGCCGATCACGCCCGGGGGATCCATCTGCGTGTCGCGGCCGGCCACGGCCTCAACTACCAAAACGTCACCCCCATCGCCCAGATCCGTTCCATCGAAGAGCTCAACATCGGACAGAGCATCGTCGCCCGCTCGGTCTTCGTCGGGCTCGATGCCGCCATCCGGGAGATGAAAGCCCTGCTCTGAGATGCCGGAGAGAAAGCAACGCAAAACGATCCACACCGTCTGGAGAGTCATCTGGATCCTCACTCTGATCGGTTTTCTCCTCTTCGTCCTCCCGGTCCTCGCCTACTTCGGCATGATCTTCTATTTCGCCTGGAAGGACGACACCACCTACCGTTACCACCATTTCCGCTGTGACGGCAAAGAATTCCGGGTCCCCTTTGCGCTGACCCGATGCCGCTATAGAGGCAGCCGCAACATCTTTCTGGATAAGAGTTGCGGAGACTCCCGATACATCGAAACCCTAAATACCTACCCACCCCAAACCCCTCTGCGCTTCACCGCACTCTACTCCACCTACGACTTCGAGGGGGGGACCTTTTTCAAATATCTGGTCTCCGATCGGAACGGAACCGCCGGCTTCATCGACTACGACGACATCGACCCGGAACACTGCGCCTACGACATTAACGACAGCTATTGGTTCAAAAACAATCGCAAATACCTTCCGAAAGAAGGCAAAGACGCCACGAAAGTAGACTACAATTCGCTATGGAAACTTTTTGTAGATTGAGAGATTGGTCATTGGTCATTGGTCATTGGGAAGCAGGGTTTCAGCCCTGCATTGCGGGGCTGAAGCCCCACCTCCATAAAAAGAAGCGTCGTGTAGCAACGCCAACTGAAATTTCTCGTTACTCGTTACTAGTTACTCGTTATTTAACCGCTTCTCACTCCTCACTCCTCACTCAAGAAAAACGGAGTTTTTCTTGAAAAGGGTCGCCATCAGCGTCGGCGATCTCAACGGGATCGGGATCGAGCTCGCCCTGCGAAGCCACGACGTGGTCAAAGAGATCGCCGATCCGATCTATCTGATCGACCGGGAGATGCTGGAGCGGGCGACACAGCTTCTGAGTCTATCGATCCCCGATGACTTTCCCATCCTCTCGCCGGGAGGGGAACCCTTCGAGATCCGCCCCGGTATCGTGGACGGCCCCGCGGGAGCCTACAGTTTCGCCTCGTTCCGAAGCGCGGTGGAACTCTGCGTCGAAGGGGAGGCCGACGCGCTCTGCACCCTGCCGATCCACAAAAAGGCCTGGGAGCTCGCCGGAATCCCCTACAAGGGCCATACCGATGCGTTGCGGGATTTTTTCGGCCGAGAAGCGATCATGATGTTAGGGTGCCCGGAAATATATGTGGGGCTTTTTACGGAACATATTCCTCTCAAAGAGGTACCCAACGCTTTGGAAGGGGAAAAACTGACCCGTTTCCTCCTCGAGTTCCAGCGGGAGACCGGCGCCGACTCCATCGCCGTTCTCGGACTCAACCCTCACGCCGGAGACCATGGGGTCCTGGGCGACGAAGAGAGCATCATCGAGGCCGCCATCGCCCAGGCCAACTCCTCCCTCCCTCTTCCGCACGCCTCCCTCTTCCACGGTCCTCTCGTTCCCGACACCGCCTTCACCCCCGCCATGCGTGAACGATACCGATACTATGTCGCCATGTACCACGACCAGGGGCTCATTCCCCTCAAAGCGCTCCATTTTGACCGGAGCATCAACGTCTCTCTCAATCTGCCCATCCTCCGAACCAGCGTGGATCATGGGACCGCCTTCGACATCGCCTACAAAAACGGGAATCCCAACAACGAGAGTTATCTCAACGCCATTGGGTACGCGGTGGAAAAAGGGAGTCGAAGATAAGCTTGTCAGAAGAGGGAGGAAAAGGATTTATATTATTGAATATTAAACAGACCGCCTTCCTGCTCTTCCACGATTTCGCACTCTTCATCCATCCGCTCGGCCAGTGACCCTGCGCAATCGTCGCAGAGATAACGGTACTCCCGCATATCGTAAAAGAGCGTCTCTCCCAGGGAGAACTCACGATAACACTCGGCACAGTAGCGGGCAACGAAATTGAGGATCCTCTCGTCACTGCGCTGTTCTACGAAACATTGGGGATTCATCTCTCCAACTCCCGGATCATCTTCGTGGCATCTTCCAGCTCGGGATCGAGCTCCAGGGCCTTTCGATAGTTCAGCAACGCCTCCTCCTTCCGACCCAGGTCGTAGAGGGTATTGGCGTAATTGTAGTAGTGGGGCGCATAGTCGGGATCGAGTCGGATCGCCTCTTCGTGGTGTCGCAGCGCCTCCTCCTCTTCTCCCAGCTTGTGCAGGGCGTTGGCCAGAGAGCTGTGGGCCAGATCGTCGTTGGGGTCGATGCGCAACAGATGCTCGTAGGTCTCTTTCGCGTCCACGTAATCGTTCATCCGCATATAGGCGACGCCGAGCCGTCGGAGGACTTCCGGATTCTCCGGGTCCAGGATCAACGCGCTCTGCAGCGCCTTCTTCGCCTCCAGGTTGTCCCCCTTCTCCAGGGAGTCGTCGGCGATGCGCAGCAGCTCTTCCACCCGGCCGATGGGCTCTTTGGGGCGGGAGAAGGTCTTGTCGGGACGATTGATCTCCCCGATGCGTTCGTCGGGAAGCTTGGCTTCGAAATCCACCCCTCTGCGAGGGTAGTTCCCCGAGAAGAGCTGGCGGAAGAAGAGATAGAAGATCACGCCGGCGACGACGAGAAGAACCAGTTGCATTAGTGTCACGAGAGACCCCCTAGGCAGAATGGCCGCTATGGTATGATAAGCGGGCTTAAAAGAAAATCAGGAGCCTGACAATGCCCAAAATATCGATCAATCACGAAGAATTAAGAAAACGCTTGAGCCCCTTCGAGTACCATGTCTGCTGCGAACAGGGGACCGAGCCCGCCTTTCGGAACGAGTACTGGGACAACAAGCGTCCCGGTCTCTATCGCTGTAAGTGTTGCGAAGAGCCCCTCTTCTCCAGTGAGGACAAATTCGATTCGGGAACGGGATGGCCCAGCTTCACCCGCCCCGTAAGCCGCGAGGCCGTCAGCCGCCACCGGGACGACTCCCATGGAATGATTCGCACCGAAGTACGCTGCGCCAACTGCGGATGCCACCTGGGGCACCTCTTCCCCGACGGACCGGCCCCCACCGAAGAGCGCTACTGCATCAACAGTGCCTCTCTGGATTTTGAAGCGGCACAATAGCGCTATAATTGCGGCCACATTTTCTCGGGAAAGGATCACCATGAGTCTCAAAGACAAAATCAAGAACGATATCAAGGAGGCGATGCGGTCCAAAGATACCGTACGCCGGGACACCCTGCGCAATCTCCATGCGGCGATCAAGCAGATCGAAGTGGACGAGCGCCGGGAGCTTAGCGACGCCGACGTGGAGGCGATCCTCATGAAATACCTCAAACAGCGGGAGGATGCCCTTTCCCAGTTCCGGGATGCGGGACGGGAGGACCTGGTCGCCAAGGAGGAGGCCGAGATCGCTCTGGTCAAAAGTTACCTACCCGAACCCATGGACGACGAGGAGCTGGAAGCCACTCTCAAACAGATCATCGAAGAGGTCGGTGCCCAGAGCATGAAGGATATGGGCAAGGTCATGGGCAGGGCCAAAGCCGTTATCGGAAGCCGCGCCGACGGTGGACGGATCAGCCAAACGGTAAAAAAACTGCTCAATTGAGGAATTCCTGTCAATTCCCCATTGAACTCGGCTCACTTTAAGTTTCACGAAAGAGAGTCGCTGATACTATAAAGCTCGTCAAATTCGACACCAAAATTAGAAGGAGTTTCAATGAAAAAGACCCTGAGTATTGTCGCAGCAGCGGCACTGATGAGTGGCATCGCCATGGCCAAGGACGTCGTCGTCGGCGTCGTTCTCCCCCTGACCGGACCCATCGCGGCCTTCGGACAGACCAGTAAAGGCGGTCTCGATATCGCCTACGAGCAGAACCACAAGCTCAAGAACGGCGACAACGTCAAGCTGGTCGTCCTGGACGATCGTGGCGACAAGGTCGAAGCGGCCACCGCCGTCAAGCGCCTGCTGAATAAGAACAATGCCACTGTCATCCTCGGTGAAGTCGCATCCGGGAACTCCATGGCGATGGCTCCCGTCGCCGAAAAGGCCAAGACACCCATGATCACCCACGCCTCCACCAACCCCCGGGTCACCAAGGGAAAGAAGTACGTCACCCGCGCCTGTTTCATCGACCCCTTCCAGGGTGCCGTGATGGCCAAGTACGCGCTGGATAACGGAATGAAGACCGCCGTCGTCGTCACGGACGCCAAGCAGGACTACTCCGTCGGTCTCTCCAAGGCCTTCAAAAAAGCCTTCACCGCCGGTGGAGGAAAGATCCTCAAGACCGTTCTGATCAACTCCGGTGACAAGGACTTCAACGCGCAGGTCTCCACCATCAAATCACAGCATCCCGACATCATCGCCTTCACCGGGTACTATCCCGAAGCGGCCCTGATGGTCAAGCAGGCACGCGCCATGGGGATCAAGACCCCCTTTATCGGAGCCGACGGAGTCGGATTCCCCGAACTGGTCAAGATCGGTGGCAAAGCGGCCGAAGGATTCATGTACACCGACCACTTCAACGAAGCGGCGGCCTCCTCTCCCGAAGCCAAAGCCTACGTCGAAGCTTTCCACAAGAAGTACAACAAGCCCGCCGACTCCATGGGTGCCCTGGCCGCTGACGCCTACGGTATGATCCTCAGCGCCATGAACCAGTGCATCGACGAAGGCAAAGCTCCCACCGACAAAGAGTGCGTCAACGATAAGCTCCGCAACACCAAGGGTTACAAAGGTGTTACCGGTGTGATCAATATCGACAAGGACGGTAATGCCGTCAAGTCCGCCGTCATTAACGAGGTCAAAGACGGCAAGTTTGCCTACAAGACCACCGTCAATCCCTAATCCCCCGAACATTGCTACGGTGCCTCCTCTCGGGGTGCCGTCGTCTCTTCAAGCCCTGTTCGCAGGGTTTCGAGAGATGGACTATTATCGGATCGATTCAGGCTTCGCCGGTTCATCTTGTGACTACCAGATTCAACTACGAGGAATTCGATGGATTTAACTACCTTTTTACAGCAGCTCATCAACGGAGCGAGCCTGGGAAGCATGTACGCCCTGATCGCCATCGGATATACGATGGTCTACGGAGTGCTCCGCCTCATCAACTTCGCCCACGGTGACATCATGATGGTCGGCGCCTTCTTCACCTTTATGGCCACTGCCGCGGGACTCCCCTTTACCCTGGCGGTCCTCCTGGGGATCCTTGGCTCCGTGATCGTCGGAGTCCTGACCGACAAGATCGCCTACAAGCCCCTCCGGGAAGCCCCGAAGATCTCCCTGCTGATCACCGCCATCGGGATCAGCTTCTTCCTGGAAAATCTCTTCAACGTCATCTTCGGTGGGGTTCCCAAGGCCTTCAGCGCCCCCGACTATCTCACCAAGATCTTTCATCTGGGGGATGTCTATCTTCCCATCACCGTCATTATCATCCCCATCGTCACCGTCGCGATCCTCAGCGGGGTCCTCTGGGTGCTCTACCGCACCAAGTACGGAATGGCGATCCGCGCCCTGGCCTTCGACATTCCCACGGTCAAGCTTATGGGGATCGACGCCGACCGGATCATCACTCTGGTCTTCGCCCTCGGTTCGGCACTGGCGGCCGTCGGCGGAATCTTCTACGCCGTCAGCTACCCCTCCATCGACCCCCTGATGGGGGTCATCGTCGGCCTCAAAGCCTTCGCCGCGGCGGTCCTGGGTGGGATCGGCTCGGTCACCGGTGCGGTGATCGGGGGATTCATCCTGGGATTCACCGAGATCTTCGTCGTCGCCCTCTTCCCCGAACTGGGTGGCTACAAAGACGCTTTCGCCTTCTTCTTCCTGATCCTGGTCCTGCTCTTTAGACCCACGGGGATCATGGGTGAAGATCTTGAACGAAGCCGGTTCTAGGAGGATCGATATGAAAAATGCCATCATCAAAATGTTGCTCATTCTCTTGACCCTTGGGATCATTTCCTGGGCAAATCAGACCCTCGACTCCTACACCCTGAGTATCCTCAACAACATCGGGATCTTCGCCATTCTGGCGCTGAGCTACAATCTGATCAACGGGGTGACGGGGCAGTTCTCCCTGGAGCCCAACGGCTTCGTCGCCATCGGGGCCTACGTCACCGCCCTCTTTCTGATCCCGGCGGCGGACAAGATCGACATGTTTGCCCTGGTCGATCCCGCCCCCATCGTGTTGGAAATGCAGGCCCGCTTCCTTCCTGCGATTTTCGCCGGGGGAGTGGCGGCCACCCTCGTCGCTCTCTTCCTGAGCTTCCCGGTTTTCCGGGTCCGAGGAGACTACCTGGCCATCGTCACCCTGGGCTTCGGCTTCATCATCCGGATCTTCGCCCTCAACACTCCCGCCTACACCAACGGCGCCATGGGGCTCAACGACATCCCGGCCAACGCCAACTTCCTCTGGATCGGTTCCCTGGCCCTCTTCACCCTCATCGTGATGCTCCACATCGTCTACTCCAAATATGGACGGGCGATGAAAGCGGTCCGGGACGACGAGGATGCGGCCACGGCCATGGGGATCAACACCTTCAAGATCAAAACCGTCGCCTTCATGACCAGCGCCTTCTTCGAAGGGGTCGGAGGCGGCCTGCTGGCATCGTTCCTGACGACAATCACCCCCGACCAGTTCAGCTTCCTGCTGACCTTCCAGCTGCTGATCATCATCGTCCTGGGCGGCCTGGGAAGCATGACCGGCGCCCTGGTGGCCACGGTCCTCGTCATGGGAAGCATGGAGTGGCTCCGCTTCCTGGACGAGGATATGGTGCTCTTCGGAATGCATACGGGAGAGCATCCCGGGATGCGGATGGTAGTCTTCGCCATTCTGCTGATCATCATGATGCTCTTCGCCCGCAAAGGGCTCTTTGGGGACCGGGAGCTTCCCGAATTCATCAAAGCCAAACTGAAGCGAAAGGATGAGGTATGAGTGCCGCACTTCTCGAAGTCCGTAACGTCACCATGAAGTTCGGAGGCGTCACGGCCATCGACAACCTCTCCTTCAAGGTCCCGGAAGGGAGCACCTACGGTCTGATCGGCCCCAACGGTGCAGGAAAGACGACGATCTTCAACAACATTACCGGGAACTACATTCCCACCGAAGGTAGCATCATCTTCGACGGAGAGGATATCACCGGGACCAGACCCAACAAGGTCGTCGCCAAAGGGATCGCCCGGACCTTCCAGAACATCCGCCTCTTCAAGAGCATGTCGGTACTACAGAACGTCTTGATCGGGTTCCATGACCAGATTCACTACAACTACTTCGAGGCGATCTTCCGCCTCCCACGCTACCATGGTTACGAGCGACGCATCAAGGTCGAAGCGATGGGGATTCTGGAGGAGTTCGGCCTCGCCGAGTATGCCGACAACGAAGCAACGGCCCTGAGCTACGGAAACCAACGCAAGGTGGAGATCGCCCGCGCCCTGGCTACCAAGCCCAAGCTCCTGCTCCTGGATGAACCGGCGGCGGGGATGAACCCCATCGAGACCGAGGACCTCTCCAACATCATCCGGAAGATCAAAGAGGATTACGATCTGACAGTCCTGCTCATCGAGCACGACATGAAGTTCGTCAACGCCATGTGCGACACCGTCACCGTCCTGGATTACGGAGAGAAGATCTTCGAAGGTCGCCCCGCCGACGCCATCGTCGACCCCAAGGTCGTCGCAGCCTATTTAGGAGATTTCACCCATGCTTGAGCTCAAAGATCTCACGGTCCACTATGGCGTAATCGCCGCGGTACGCGGTATCGATATGAAGATCGAACCCAACACCATCGTCACCCTGATCGGTTCCAACGGTGCGGGAAAGACCTCCACCCTCAACGCCATCGTCAACTCCGTCAAGAAAAAGGGGACGGTGATCTTCGACGGCAAGGACATCAGCAAGGAACCCACCCATCAGATCGTCCAGGACGGACTCGCTCTCGTCCCCGAGGGACGTAGGGTCTTCATCAATCTCAGCGTCGACGAGAACCTCCGTATGGGAGCGTTCAACAACGACGAGAATTTCGAGCGGCTCCGTGCCGAAATGTACCGTCTCTTCCCCCGTCTCGACGGCAAGAAACAGCAGCTCGCCGGGACCCTCAGCGGCGGGGAGCAGCAGATGCTTGCCATCGCCCGAGCCCTGATGAGCGAACCCAAGATGCTGATGCTGGACGAACCGAGCCTGGGACTGGCCCCCAAGATCGTCGGAGAGGTCTTCGAGATCATCACCGAGTTGAAAAAGAGCATCACCATTCTACTGATCGAACAGAACGCATTCGCCGCCCTCAAGATCGCCGACTACGGCTACGTTCTGGAGAACGGCTCCATCGCTCTGGAGGGGGAATCCGAAAATCTCCTGGGTAACGACGAGGTCCGCAAGAAGTACCTCGGCGGCTGATCCCGTGAGAACCGGCACCCTGCGGGGCCACCTCTTTACCTTTCTCACCATCGCCATCTGGAGCGTCGCCTTCGTCGGGAACAAGGCGCTTCTGCAATACATCAGCCCCATCGAAGTGATGCTCTACCGCTTCACTCTCGCCTGGGTCTTGCTGATGATCCTCTATCCCCACTGGTACACCATCCGCTCATGGAGGGACGAAGGGATCTTTTTCCTCCTGGGCCTCCTGGGGATCTTCGTCTATTTCCTTTTGGAGAATTTCGCACTGAAATACACCCAGGCGGGCAATGTGGGGCTCTATATGGGTGCCATTCCCATTCTCACGGCGATCCTGGCCCATTTTTTCGTTCGGGACGAACGCTTTCACCCCCACTTACTGCTCGGGTTTTTTACGGCGATGGCCGGGATGGGGCTGATCCTATTCGAGGGTCGGCACTTCCAGCTTCGCCTACGTGGCGACCTCCTCGCCCTCTGTGCCGCCCTGGTCTTCGCCCTCTACTCCATCCTCCTGGAGCGGGCACCCCGGGGATACCACTTCCTCCTCATCACCCGCAAGAGCTTCTTCTACGGCATTCTCCTAATGCTGATCTATACGGCCTGGATCGACCCGCCTCTGCATCCCCAGGCACTGACGATCCCCTCCGTCTGGATGAATCTGCTCTTTCTGGGGATCTTCGCCTCCGGCCTCGCCTTCATTCTCTGGCAAAGAGGAGTGGAGATCATCGGTCCGGTCCAGGCGGGGAACTACATCTACCTGGTCCCCCTGCTCACCGCGGCCGCGGGGGTCCTCCTCCTCGACGAGAGACTCACCCTCTCCATGATCTCGGGAGGTGCGCTCATTCTTCTGGGGCTCTACCTCTCCCAACTCCCGCGAAGGATCGTGGCGAAGAGCCAGAGATGAGTGAGCTCCAATGTGGATCCCGCCCAAAGGAAGTATAATCCCGAAATCGACTGACCGAACGTATCGAGTACCCTAGGAGGACACCGTCATGACGCACCCACGCCTCATCGCCGCTCTTTTGGCCTTTCTCTTCTCGCTGACGCTCCCGATATCGGCCAAGTTCCAGGCGGTGGCCCTGGAGGATTGCCCGGCCTGGAACGATCTTCGTCACAGCCGAAATCAGGGGGATCTGCATCTGAAACAGGGCGAAAGCTACCGGATCGTACGGGAGCACAAGGGAGAGTATCTCGTCCGCCTGCCCGGGCCTCCGGCTTCCCAGCGATGGGTCGATCCCAAATGCCTCCGGCCTCTCTCCAAGCGTCATGAAACGAAGGGAAACGCTACCGAGGTCCCGGAGGAGAACTCCGCCCTGGAGTCCCTTCTGGTCCTCACCTGGCACAACGCCTTCTGCGAAACCCATCCCAACCGGAAAGAGTGCCGCCCCCTCTCCAACCATTCGGCCAACCGGCTGGTCCTGCACGGGCTTTGGCCCCAACCGCCATCCCGCATCTACTGCAAAGTCTCCGAGCCCCTGGTCGAAGCGGATAGAAAGGGACTCTGGCGCTCCCTGCCCGAACCGAGACTCCCCGAAAAGCTGCGGCGTGCGCTCCTGCGCTACATGCCCGGCTCCCTCTCCGCCCTCCATCGTCACGAATGGATCAAGCATGGGAGCTGCTACGATCCCGATCCCGTGCGCTACTTCCGGGATGCGCTCTCCCTCACCGAAGAGGTGGACCGATCCCTCCTGGGGGAATATCTGCGCGCCAATGTGGGAGGCAAGGTGCAGCTGGCACAACTGAGAAAGATTTTCGAGCGGAGCTTCGGCAAAGGCACCGGCAACCGCCTCGTAATGGAGTGTCGCAGAGGTCTCATCAGCGAGTTGCGCATCAGCCTGAGAGGAAAAGGCGACCGGCTCTCCCCGCTTCTGCCCAAAGCCAAACCCCTCCGTGGAGGATGCCGGGAGGGGATCGTCGATGGACCGGGAGCCTACCGAAAGCGGTGATACCTTCGCGTTTCAACCGTCCAACGGAACGACATTCTTCTCCATCACCACAATGCCGTCTTGGTCGGCGTAAAGGAACTCCCCGGGTCGGAAGGTCACTCCGGCAAAGCTCAATTCCAGATCTCGCTGCGCCTCGGCCTTTTTGGAACTCTTGCGAGGATAGGTCCCCAGGGCCCAGAGACCTACGGGGATCTGGCAGGTGATCCGGGTATCCCGTACATAGCCGTTGACCACAATCCCGGCCCAGCCGTTCTTTTCGGCGTACCCCATCAGGGTATCCCCCACCACGGCACAGTGGGCACCCCCCACATCGACGACGGCGATGGCCCCCTCCCCCGCTTCGTCCCGAAGCATCCGAACCAACTCGCTGTTGTCCTCGTCGATCCGGATTGTCCGAATGGGACCGAAGGCGTGCTCCACTCCCCCGTAGGAGCGAAAGATCGGCCGGGCAATCTGGATCCTGGTACCATGCATATCACAGAGGTCGGCGGTACTGAATTGCATCTCTCTTCCCTTTTTCACGGGATTATACCATCCGGGCCGACGGATCCATCGAACCCTTTATGGTATGATTCAACGTTAAAATCCCCTCAAGTATGGAGTGAAACATCTTGGACTCACACCCTCCGTCGCGGAATTCCCACAACTCTGAAAACACTGCATTGCACTATCTCTCCGAATACTCCGATATCCTCATCGGGACCATTTTCGGTGTTCTGGCCTTCTATTTCCATCTGACCCACTCCCCCTATCTGGCGGTCTTCAGCGCCGCCGTCGCCATCGGGGCCTACTCCATCACCGTCTCGGAGATCGCCGAAATTCTGGCCGAACGGCTGGACGAACCCTACGCCAGCTTCGTCCTGACCTTCTCCGCCGTCGCGGTGGAGATCATCCTGCTCTTCATGATCGTCCGGGAGGGGGTCCACAACC
This sequence comes from Campylobacteraceae bacterium, assembly GCA_026994745.1. Taxonomy (GTDB): domain Bacteria; phylum Campylobacterota; class Campylobacteria; order Campylobacterales; family Sulfurovaceae; genus Nitratifractor. The sequence goes on from JALWPZ010000197.1 coordinate 50,217, forward strand.
CCGAAGCCCTGGAGACAGTCAAAGGGGGGATCATCTCCGCAGTGATCGTGGACATGAACGTACTGCTGGGACTGGCGGTCTTCATCGGGGGCCTCAGTTACAAGGAGCAGGAGCACAACGAGGATACCTCCAGCACCTACACTACGATCCTCCTGGTCGCCTCCTCGGCCCTTCTGGTCCCCAGCATCCTCACCTATACCGAGGATAGCCGTACCCTCTTCCACGCCTCGGTGATGATCGCCGTATTGCTGATGATCTTCTACATCGCGATCTTCATCTTCCAGACCCGCACCCACTCCCACTTCTTCAAGGCCACGGCCAAGAGCCGGCTCTTCCGGATCCGGAAGAAACGCGGAGAGGAGGAAGAGGAGGAAGAGGAGGATTACCTCTTCGACCGTCTGGGGAATCTCTGGAACTTCGCCGCCATCTTCGGCTTCATCTTCGTCATCGGACTCCTGGCGGAACTCTTCGCCACCGACGGGATGCCCATCGCCCGGGAAGTGGGGATCTCCACCGGGCTCGCCGGTCTCATCATCGCTATCATCGCCGTCGCCCCCGAGATCATGACCGCCATCAAGGCCGCCCGGGACGACGAGATCCAGCGGGTCATCAACATCGCCATGGGGGCCTCCACCGTCTCCATCATGCTCACCGTCCCCATCCTCATGGGGCTGGCCTACATCAACGGCATCCAGCTGACCCTGGACTTCAACGCCTTCCAGGTCGGCGCACTGATCCTGACGATCATCCTGGCCTGGAAGACCACCGACGACGGGGAGACCAACTACTTCGAGGGGATCAGTCACCTGATGTTCTTCATCGGCTACGCCATCATCGCCACCCTCTACCGATAACCCCTCTCCTCTCCAGGTTTCGGCCCCGGACACCTGCGCCATGGAGCCGAAGGGCGATTAATTCTCCTTCGCACTCCCACTGAGATTGGACATCAGAATTCCCAGCCAGCGGGTCTGGGGATGGCTGTCGAAAGCGATCTTCAGGGTCATGGTCAGAGGCACGGCCAAGAACATACCCACCGGTCCCAGGACCCAGCCCCAGAAAATCAGGGAGAAGAAGATCACCGCTGGGGAGAGCCCAAGGCCGTCCCCCATGATCTTGGGCTCCAGGACGTTGCTGATCAGATTGTTGATCAGGACGTAGAGAACGATGAGCCAGACCACCGTGCTCATATCCTTGTAGAAGAGCGCCAACAATATGGCGGGGATCGCCGCCAGCAAAGAACCGATCACCGGGATGAAGTTGAGCAGGAAGCCCAGAAAGCCCCAGAGCACCGCATACTGGATATCAAAATAGAGCAGCATCAGGGTGATCACCGTTCCGGTCAAAAGCGAGGTCAGGGTCTTGATGCTGAAGTATTTCTGGATCGTATGGGAAAAGAGCGAAAAGTTCCGTAGGGACTCCTCTCTCCCCTGAAAGATCCGGTGCAGCTTCTCGCCGAAGTGGGGAGCCTCGAAGAGGATGAAGGCGACCCCGATCACCACCAGGACCGCCTTGGAGAGAAAGATCCCCAGATTTCCCGCCGCCCGTCCCCCCATGGTGACAAAGGTGCGGATATCCAAACTCTCCAGCATCAACTTGGGATCGACCGTGATCCCCATTCCCCCCAGTTTCATGCTCCAGAGCTGCGCTCCTTCCCGGAGCTTCTCTTCGTAGACCGGCAGATTCCGGGCGAACCCCTCGACGGAGTTGGCAAGGATCGTCGCCATGAAAAAGAGGCCACCCAGGATCAGGGTCAGGATGAGAATAAAAGCCAGCGGCCGGGGGACCCCCCGCTTCTCCAGCCCCAGAAAGAGCGGAGTGAGGATCGAAGCGATGAAAATGGAGAGGAAGAGAATGATCACCGCCTGGGCCGCCATCTTGAGCCCGGCGACGATCACCACCAGGGCGCTGAGGTAGAAAAAGTAAAACGAGATCTGTCGATCGTTTTTGGACATCGATAACTCCTTGGAGCGAATTCTACCAAAGCCCCGCTGCCCTTGCTGCCCTTTTGGATATAATTGCGCCAATTTCAAGCATCGACAAGGAATATCCATGGGCCTAGGAATCGGACTGGTCGGACTCCCCAACGTAGGGAAATCCACCACCTTCAACGCACTCACCAAAGCACAGAATGCCGAAAGCGCCAACTACCCTTTCTGCACCATCGAACCCAACAAGGCGGTGGTCCCCGTCCCCGACCCCCGTCTGGACGAACTGGCCAAGATCGTCAACCCCCAGCGGATCCAACACTCCACCCTCGACTTCGTCGACATCGCCGGACTGGTCAAGGGGGCCAGCAAGGGCGAGGGGTTGGGGAACAAATTCCTCTCCAACATCCGCGAGACCGAAGTGATCCTCCAGATCGTCCGCTGCTTCGAGGACGAGAACATCACCCACGTGGAAGGCT
>JALWPZ010000198.1 GCA_026994745.1 Campylobacteraceae bacterium
CAACTCTTCTGGACCGGCTTCGACCAGCGTATTTAAGCCGGCGATCTCCCTATCCTCCCCCCTATAGTCGACACCGATCTGCTCACAGATCTCTTTCAGTGAACGGCGCATCTAACCCCTTTTTCATTCGCAGGCACGGAGCTCTTCGCTCCTGTCGTCGCAAGTCGCAAGAAAGCGTTGCCAAGCAACGCAATCCACAATTTCACATTTCTAATTTCTATGTTCTCATTCGTCTGCTATCGTTCCATCGCCACGACGCCGCTTCGAACGATCTCCATGGGGTGGTAGCGTTCTACCGCCTCGATAAAGTGGGCAATTCGCCCCGCCTCATCGGCGGCCATGGCAATGAACATATCGGGGCCGGCGTTGACGATGCTGCCGTTGTAGGCCTGGCAGAGGGCCTGGATCTCGGCGATGGGGCTCTCGATGGAGAATTTGATCAGAACCATCTCTTTCTCCACCATCTCCTCGTGCTCGATCACCTTGTAGGTGGGAATGAGCTTGTGAAGCTGCTTGACAATCTGCTCGATGACCCGGCGGTTCCCCCGGGTCACGATGGTCATGTGGGAGAAGTTCGAACCCGGGATCGGGGCTACGGTGAGGGAATCGATGTTATAGCCCCGCCCCGCGAAGAGCCCGGAGACCCGAGCCAGGACCTGAGCTTCGTTGGCGACGATGACCGAAATGACGCGTCTGACTTTATCCATCGCATTGATCCTTGTGTTCCAGCAACATATTGTAGAGTGCCCCACCGGCGGGGACCATAGGCAGCACGTTCTCGAAGCGGTCGACAGCCACGTTGATGAAGGTGACCTTGCCCCCTTCGATGGCCGATTTCAGCGCCGTATCGAACTCCTCTTTGGTAGTGACGTCGTACCCCACTCCGCCGCAGGCCTCCGCCAGCATCTTCCAATTGGGTTGATAGCTCAGATCCGTTTCGCTGTAACGCTTGTCGTAGAAGAAGGTCTGCCACTGCCGCACCATCCCCAGGAAGTGGTTGTTAAGGATGACGTTGATCACCGGAAGTTCGTTCTCCGCCGCCGTGACCAGCTCCTGGACGTTCATCAGGATCGAACCGTCCCCGGTGATGTTGATCACCGTCTTTTCGGGATGGCCCATCTTGGCCCCCAGGGCGGCAGGAAAGCCGAATCCCATGGTCCCCAGACCTCCCGAGTTGATCCACTGGCGGGGACGGTCGAAGGGGTAGAACTGAGCCGCCCACATCTGGTGCTGCCCCACGTCGGAGGTAATGATCGCCTCTTCGCCTACCAGTTCACCGATGCGCTCGATCACCCATTGGGGTTTGATCACGTCGTCGCAATCGTTGTAGAGAAGCGGATGCAACTCGTCGTAGCGGGCCAGGATCTCCCGCCAAACCTGATAGCGGTCGGGGTCCACCTTCTCCCGCAGCATGGAGAGCATCTTCTCTACAACGGTTTTCACGTCGCCGACGATGGGATAATCCACATCCACCAGTTTGCCGATGTTCGCCGGATCGATGTCGATGTGGATGATATCGGCATAACGAGCGAATTCCGAAAGTTTGCCCGTGACCCGGTCGTCGAAACGGGCCCCCAGGGAGATGATCAGATCGGTCTCGCTCATGGCCATGTTGGCGGCGTAGCTTCCGTGCATTCCCAGCATACCGATGAACAATGGATTCTCGGCCCCCATGACCCCACGGGCCATTAGGGTCTCCACCGCGGGGATCTGCCCCACGTTGGCCAATTCCCGGATCAGCTCGTAAGCGTCGCTGAGCACCGCTCCACCCCCAATGTAGAGCAGAGGCTTTTTGGCGTTGACGATGGCCTCTACCGCCTTTTTGATCTGCCGGTCGTTCCCTTTGTACCGGGGCTTGTAGGTGGGCAGGTCCACTTTATTGGGATAGTGGAACTCCCCCATTTCCCCCGTGATGTCCTTGGGGATGTCCACCAAGACCGGACCAGGACGACCGCTGCGGGCAATGTAGAAGGCCTCTTTCAGGATCCGGGGAAGATCCTCCAGAGAGCGGACCAGATAGTTGTGCTTGGTACAGGGGCGACTGATCCCCACGGCGTCGATCTCCTGAAAACCGTCGGTCCCGATGAGAGAGAGGGGGACCTGCCCGCTGATCACCACTAGGGGAATCGAATCCATATAGGCGGTGGCCAGGCCGGTGACCGCATTGGTGAAGCCGGGGCCGCTGGTGACCATCGCCACCCCCACTTCACCGGTAGCCCGGGCGTAACCGTCGGCGGCATGGACCGCCGCCTGCTCATGACGGGTAAGGATGTGCCGGAAGGCGTTCTGTTTGTAGATCTCGTCGTAGACGTTCATGATGGCGCCGCCGGGGTAGCCAAAGACCGTTTTGACCCCCTCGGCGATGATCGCCTCACAAACCATCTGAGCTCCGCTCATTTTCATAGCCAATACTCCGTGAGTGCGTTTGGATTTCGCCGATTATACTTAAAAATGGCCGATAAGGAAATTAGTGTTAGAATCGATCTCTAGAAACTTTTGCAAGCGAGTCGGCATGAAACAGTATTGCTTGGCAGGCATCCTGGGAGCGTTGATCCTCGTGATCGGCGGCTGCCAGAGTCAACAACAACAGAGCGGTGCCGAAGAACGATCCCCCTACCTCATCAAAACTCCTTCCTCACTCGCCGTACCCCCGACCAAAAGCGGCGACTCTCGCATCGATCCGGCCCTGAAGCTGAGACGTATGGAGATGAGCCATCAGGAACGCCTGGCGGAACTGGAAGCGAAAAAGGCCGAAACCCTCCGCCGCCTGGAGCTGGAAAAGGCCCGTAGCGTTGAAGAACTACGCAAACAAAGCAAAGAGATCGAAGCCCAAAAGGCCCTGGAACTGGAGAGGGAAAAACGGCGCACCGCCGTCCTCCTGGCCCAAAAGGATCGGGATCTCAAGGCCCTGGAGGCTCGACGTGCCCGAGAGCACGACCAAGCCCGGATCGCCGTGGAAACGGTCAAAGGGGAATACGGGGAACGGATCAAAAACCTGGATAGCCGACTGAAAGAGCGCACCCTCCGCTACGCTCTCGCCGCTCTGACGCTGATCCTACTCTTTTGGTTTCTGCTCACCCGGTACCGGAAATCCCAGGAAGCGAAAGAGCGGGAAGAGCAGCGCCGTCATGAAGCCTGGATCCTTCAGCAAAAACAGGAGCAGGAGCGTATTGAAACGATCCTGCGGATCATCGCCTCCTCCGAAACCGACAAAGAGCTGAAGCTGGAGCTCACCCGGCTCCTGCAACAGGGGATCGATCCGGAAGCCCCGAAATTGATCGAACACAAAACGAAGGAATGAGCGACGGGGAAACGCTTTTGCAGGTCGGATTATCTGCCCGACGATCTCCAAAGGGGAGGCGCCGTAAAACAACGCTTACCGAGACTCCTCTCCTCGCTGACTACCCAGCTCCTCTTCGATCAGCTTCACCCAGTAACAGGCTCCGATCCCGATCGCTTCGTCGTTGAAGTCGTAACGGCTGGAGTGCAGGGGGATCGTCTCCGCCTCCGGGTTCTTTTTGATGCCCAACCAGACGTAGCAACCCGGAACGTGGCGCAGAAAAAAGCTGAAATCCTCGGATCCCATGCTGGAGGGGAAATCATGGATGATCCCCTCTTTACCGACGCACTGCTCCGCCGCCCGGATCGCCGTCTCGGTATGGGTATTGATGGTCGGTGGGTATTTCCGACGATACTCCACCTCCACCCGGGCACCGAACGCAGTGGCGATCCCCTGGGCCACCTCCCGGATCCGTTTTTCGATCAGATCCTGCACCTCTGGGCTGAAGGCCCGCACCGACCCTTCGATCCGACATTCGTCGGGGATCACGTTGAAGGCGACGCCGCTCTCCATCTTGGCCACGGTGATCACGTGGGCCTGGGCCGGGTCGATGGAGATGGCGGAGATCTCCTTGATCCCCAGCACGATGTGGGAGGCGACCACGATGGGATTGATCGTATGATGGGGTTGGGAGCTATGCCCGGAACGTCCGATCACCCGGACACTCCAGGTGTCCACCGAGGTCATGACCGGTCCCTCTTTGATCAGCATCTTTCCCAGGGGAAGGCTGGGCCGATTGTGCATCCCGTAGATCCGATCCATGGGAAAACGTTCGAACAGCCCATCCTCAATCATCTTCTGCGCTCCCGCACCCCCCTCTTCCGCCGGTTGAAAGACCAGAATCGCCCGTCCATCGAACTCCACCTCTTCCTTCAGATACTTCGCCGCGGCCAGGAGCATGGTGCTGTGGCCGTCGTGACCACAGGCGTGCATCTTTCCCGAATGCCTCGAGGCGTAAGGAACCCCCGTCTCCTCGTCGATGGGCAAAGCGTCCATATCAGCCCGCAACCCGATGGATCGCGAAGAGCTCCCCTTCTCGATCCAGGCGACGACCCCGGTTCCACCGATCCCCCGCTCGAAGGGGATCCCGTAACGTTCCAATTCCTGCGCCACCCGCTCCGAGGTTTTGTGCTCCTCGTAACATAGCTCGGGAATCTGATGCAGCTCCCGCCGTAAATGTGTATAGTACTCGAGATCGACTTTCATGGACTCTCCTTTGGAGAAATACTGATGCAATAGTACTACAAACTCTTCCCTTCGTCATAGGGAATAGTCAGATCGCGTGATCCGTTCACATGTATTAGGAGATGTACCATATTATTGAGACTTCGTTGATACGACAATGAATTCTCGTCTCCTCATTCCCCCTGATAGTTACGCGAACAGGGTTGTCAAGACTACCTCAAGGAATCGCGTTTTTTCTATGCCTCAACCTGGCAACGGGTGCAATAGTTGGAAAAGATGACCATTCCCTGGATAGTTCAGGATGGTGGCAGGTTCTGAAGTATTCGTTTTGGCTTGATGGAAAAAATTATCGTAACCGATTACGCCGTAGCCGCTCACGGATACGGCGATAGAGCGCCTGGAGACGACGCAGAAGGCTACTACCTTCCTTCTGGGGAAAGATCCCCTCGAGCTTCGACCAGAGACGACGAAACCTCGTCTTGACATTCCGGAGTGCCCTCATACTGTGACGGTAGACATCAGTCGCCTTGAACCAGTCGAAGAGGGTCAGGATTCGTTCGTAGGTCCAATGGAACCAGGGAAAAGAGAGAAGCTTCTCCCGGCTCACTCCAAAAAGCCAAAAGGTAAAGGCTGCGATGGGGATCTTGAGCCCGTAGAGCAGTAGTCCCGATAGAACCATTCCCTGTACCACCAGCACTCCAGCCGTCACCCCCGCCAACTCCACCCCGCCGAAGAGGAGAACAAAGAGTACCAGGATCAGATAGCGGTTCATCCTGCGAACCACATGCTCCAGCGCCTGCAGGAGCCGCAGAGAGCGCAGATACTCCCCGACCGGAACCGCGATCCCCTCCCAAATGAACTCCTCAAAAACAATAAAAAGAAAGACCAGGAGATACTGCAGCGGCAGCGTAATCCTGTAGAGAAGTTTTTTCATAGGAGTCTTTCAGTGAAGAAAAAGGATTTTGGAAATGGGAAAGTCAAGATTTTGTTTCGATTTGCTGTAGATTTGCAGGTCGTGGAGAAGGAGCTTACGAAGAGTAAGTGACTGAACCGCTCCTGCAAAGATGCAGTGAAGCGGAACAAAAGATTACTTTCGCCGGAGTTCTTTGATACGGGCAGCCTTCCCCTTGCGATCGCGCAGGTAGAAGAGCTTGGCACGGCGGACCCGTCCGCGACGGACCACTTCGATGCTCTCGATGCTGTCGGAGTAGAGGGGGAAGATCCGCTCGACACCGATGTTGTTGGCGCCCATCTTGCGTACGGTAAAGGTCTTTCCGGAACCTTCGCCCCGCAGAGAGATGCAGACCCCCTCGAAGTTCTGGACCCGCTCTTTGTTTCCTTCCTTGATGCGGACCGCTACGCGCACGGTGTCACCGGCGCGGAAATCGGGAACGTTCTTCCCTTCGATCTGGCTCTTCTCGAAGCTCTCGATGTACTTGTTTTTCATGCTTTTGCCTTCGCTCGTTGGTATAAATCGGGGCGGAAATATTTGGTTTTCGACAGTGCCATCCGATTTTTAATGGCTGCGATTTTACTATGATTACCCTTTAGGAACTCTGAAATGATCTCCCGTCCCCGGAACTCGTCCGGTTTGGTGAAGGAGGGTGCTTCCAGAAGTGACGCTTCGAAACTCTCTTCGGCCAGGGAATCGGCGTTGCCCAGAACTCCGGGCAACAATCGGGCGACCGCGTCGCAAACCATCAGAGCCGGCAACTCCCCGCCGGTCAGCACTGCGTCCCCCACGCTGAAGACCTCGTCGGCATAGGCCTCGATCACCCGCTCGTCGATCCCCTCGTAGCGTCCGGCCACCAGGACCAGGTGCTCCTCCTGTACCGCCAGTCGCGCCGCGTCGTGCTGTCGGAAGGGTTTGCCCACGGGGGAGAGGAAGATCACATGAGCACGGTGTGAAGCATCACGGACCGACTCCAGTGCATCGGCCAGAGGCTGGGGGGACATGAGCATCCCGGCTCCGCCGCCAACCATCGCTTCATCCACCTTTTTATACCGGTTGCTGCTGTAGTCCCGAGGATTGACGAAATCGATCCGGAAGCGGTCTGTCTCCAGCGCCCGTCCCAGGATCGAGGCGGAAAAATACCCCTCCATCAATTGAGGGAAAAGGGTGACGAAGGTGAAGCGCATCAGCTCGCCTCCAGGATTTCCCGGGCGTCCCTGGCCTCCAGGCGTTTGGCTTCGGCGTCGAAGGAGAGAATGTAACGGGGGATATAGGGAAGCAGAAAGCTCGTGGGCAATCCCTCGTCGCGGAGGGTTTCATCGGTCTCGATCAACAGATAGTCGGTATCCAGCATCCGCTGGATCTCCCGGACGCGGCCCAGGAGCTCTTCACCCTCCCAGAGCTCCGACCCGATGATCTCGAACCAGTAGTGCTCCCCTTCCTTCAGGGGGCAGAGTTCCCGGGTCCGCTCCTCGTCGCTGTAGATCTTGGCGTTGGTCAATTCCCGGGCCTTCTCGGGGCTCTCGTAACCCTCGAAGCGGATCAGGCCGCGTTTGGGATTGTAGGAACGGATGGTGAGGGGTCCGCGGGAACTCTGGAGAGTGACGCCGGGGCGGAACTGTTGGGGAAAATCGGTGTGGAGGTGGAACTTCATGTCGCCCTGCAGGCCGACGGGCTTGCCCACCTGGGCGATGAAGAATCGTTTCTCTTTCATTCAGTCCTGAGCTGCCTGGACATTGAGGCGGTAACTTTTGCCACCCTTGGCCTTGCAACCGGAGATGACCGCCTTGATGGCGTTGATCATCCTCCCCTCCTTGCCGATGAGCTTGCCCACGTCGTCGCTGTGGGCGTAGAGGGTGATCTCTTCGTACTCTTCGTCCAACTCCCGCTTCTCCACCTTGAGCACGTCGGGATGGCGTACGATGAGGCGGGCGTAGGAGAGGACGAAGTCGCGGACCATGGGAATTACTTGCCGGCCAGGCGCTTGACGGTGGGGCTCATCTGAGCGCCGACACTCAGCCAGTAGTTGAGGCGCTCTTCGTCGATCTTGACCTCTTTCTCCTTGGAGACGGGGTTGTAGTATCCCAGAGATTCGATCCAGCCTCCGTCTCTACGCTTGCGGCTGTCGGTAACGACGATGCGGTAGAAGGGCTTTTTCTTGCGTCCCATACGGGTCAGTCGGATTACGGTCATTTTGTTTCCTTGCATATGTGGTTTGAAAAGTTCTGACAACTCTCTTTGACGGCAAGAGACTCATCAGGACTTTTTTGGAGGGGAATTATATCGAAAATTGTTGAAGGGAGATTGATATTCGAAGTCACGTAGGGAGGACGGGCCTCTCGGCCCCAATCCCTTAGAACTTGTAACTGACTCCCAGATAGACCTGGTGACTGGTGTAATCGATCTTGCCGACTCCAGCTACAGGGATGCTCTTATCTCCGTAGTCGGCGTAGCGATACTCCAGTTTGGCATGGACATTCTCGGTCAGTTTGTATTCGATACCGCCCCCGACGGTCCAACCGGTATAGGTATCGCTTCCACTTCCCCCAGTGCCGAAGTCGTAATCGAGCTTGGTCCAGGCGACCCCGCCGGTCACGTAGGGCATCCAGGTATCGTCGATCACTTTCCCGACTCGCAGGCGCAGGGAGGATTCCCACTTCTGCTCGATCGTTCCGCTAATCGATCCGACCGTAAGTTTATCGTCTCCGGACATCCAGTTTCCATCGGCTTCGATCCCGACCAGGAAACCGTCCTGCAGCAGCCAGTTGTAACCGGCATAGAGACCGCCGGCGAAGCCGTCCACGTTATAGCTACCGATTCCCGTATCGGCATCCCCCCAGATATACCCGGCCTGGGCTCCGATGTAGAAACCGCTCCAGCTGTCCGCCGGTGCGGGAGCGACGGGAGCGATGTCTCCCCCCGCCACTACAGCCGTGCTGCTGATCGCTACGGCCGTTGCGACCGATAGGATTGTTCTTTTCATAAGTAACTCCTTGTGTAGTTTGGTACCTGCAGTATACAGGATTAAGGTATACCATCGAATAATTGTATATCAATGAAAGAAAACAGAGGCTGTTAATCTATTTTTATCTAAAAACTAGATTCATTCAAAAATTATTTTCTGATAATGGCACTCAATATCTAGAAGTCTATCGCAATAGATATCCCCAGGATTGTCCGTCTTCCCATTGACCATCAACTGCCGTTCTCATATGTCCATTCTGTTCTATTGAAATCTTCTGATTTGAAGGAGGGGTATCGGTTCGCTGGTATCCCCAGGAGGACTCGAACCTCCAGCTAGGCCTTAGGAGGGCCCTGCTTTATCCGGTTAAGCGATGGGGACGGAAGAGGCTGGAATGATAACGGTAGCTCTCTTAAAAAGATGTTAAGAAAGCCTTTAGATCCCTCTGTGATACAATCCGTGAAAAAAGCGAGGCGGCAATGGAAGAGATCGAAGAGCGACGAAAAGAACTCCGAAGCCTGAGCCGCATGTTGCTCCTGGCGATCGTCCTGGTCGGCATCGCCGTGCTCAATGTGGGACTGCTCTACCGACGTATGCCCACAAGCGACCTGGTGATGCAACTTCTGCTCGCGGCGGGGATCGGATTGTTGGCAGGGCTCATCTGGTATTGGACAAGGGTCCGCAAAGAACTCCGAACGCTCTAGTTACACCTTCTGCATCACAAGAAAAAGCTTGTCCGCCTCCTCCCCATAGAGGGTGACCGGCTCGGAGCGAAGCGGCTTCAGGCCCGCTCGATCGGCGATCTCCTGAGGGGTATGGTAATACTGCCGGATCCGTTGGGAGCGTTTCGTCCAACACTCTTTCTCCTTGCGCTGGAACAGAGTGAAATCGGCGGTATAGACCCCCTCTTCGAAGTCGCTCTCGATGGCCAGAAATCGATCATCGTCCTCGGCGGAAAACGCTCCCACCGCCACCTCCTCGAACCCATAGAGGGTATTGAGATCACAAAGAAACACGCCACCCGGCTTCAAACGCCCTCCCAGGCAATGCAAAAAAGCGGAAAGCTCCTCGGCGGATAGATAGTTGAGCATATCGAAGACACAGGTGATCACATCATAACGGTCCGCCACATCACAGAGGTCGATACAGTGGGCATCCACTCCCCGTTCCCGGGATCGATGGACCATTTCAGGGCTCAGGTCGATCCCTTGGAACCGTGCTTCCGGAAAAGCCCCCTGCAGTTGAAGGATGAACTCCCCACTTCCGCATCCCACATCCAGGAGGGAGCGAAAGTCAAACTCCTGCAATGCCAGCAGGTAATGGGCATAGAGTCGAGGTGCCGCCTCGTAAACCCCCAACAGATCCTCCACATCGGCATAGAGATCGAGAGCGGCAGAAGTATTGGACATTATAATTCCTCTGAAAAAAAGTCGGCGAAGCGGAGATGCAAAGGATTGGAGACTAGCCGTTAATCTCTATCGATGACTTCTTTGATCTTCCCGTACAGATCGAGGATCTCCTCTTTCTTCGTGTAGAAACTGTTCTTGTTGGCGATGAGATGGGCGGAGGATTCCATAATCTCCTCGGCGACCTTCAACCCGTTCTCCCGCATGGTGTTCCCGGTCTCGACGATATCGACGATGGCGTCGGCCAGTCCCACCAGGGGGGCCAGTTCGATGGAACCGTAGAGTTTGATCACCTCCACGCCGACCGCTTTGGAGGCAAAATAGTTCTTGGTGATGTTGACCATTTTCGTCGCCACCTTGATGTCGGGACGGTTCCAATCCAATTCGTCGTCGTTCTTGATCCCGATGGCCACTTTGCAGCGTCCCAGGCCCAGATCCAGCAGATCGATGATGTCCAACTCTTTCTCGGTGATCACATCCAGCCCCACGACCCCCAGGTCCGCCGCTCCATATTCCACGTAGGTGGGCACGTCCTGATTGCGAACGTTGAGAAAGCGGAACCCGTGGGCCTCCAGGATCAGTTTTCGGCTCTCGAACTCGAAGCCCTCTCCGAAGAGTTGGGAGAAGATCGCCAGGGTCTCTTCGGCGATGCGACCCTTTGGCAATGCGATTGTTAACATAGCCGCTCCTTGCGGGAACAGGGAATGAGGAATGAGGAGTGAGGAGTGAGGAACCGAAATAAAGTTAGCAGTGAGCAGTGAACAGTGAGCAGTTTCGAGGCATCGTTTTGTGATAAATTTCTATGAAGGTGGGAATTCATTCCCGCATTTTGCAGGGCTAAAACCCTGCCCCCAATGACTATTCTCAATCTGTTTCTCATTCCTGATTCCTAATTCCTAATTTGAGCGCATCGCGTTCAGCATTCCCTTGAAAACCAGTGCCTCATCATACACTGCATCTTCGAACCACGAAGCGACGATCCGGCCATCTCCGCCGGTGACATGGATCGGTAAAGAGCCCCGCATCCTTTGGATCTCGTGAACGATCGGGGCAATGATACCATAGCTCAGCTGCTGCAGGGTCCCTTTGGGGGGCTGCTCCAGGGGCTGTGACCAGTCGGGTTCCCGGTCCAGGACCGGGGAGATCGCGGCGAAGAAATTACGGTATGTGTGCAAGCCCGGGAGGATAAAGCCACCCCGATACTCCCCTCCTTCGACCCGGTCCACCGTCAGGGCACTCCCCGCATCGATGTAGATCCCATCTCCCCGGCTCAGACAGAGAGCACGGCGATCAACCCCCATTCCCTCGTACTCCCCGGGAATGTGAATCGTATCGGAGAGATCACGCCAATAGGTCTCGGCTACGACCCTTTCCCGGGTCTTTTTGGAAACACTGATGTAATGGACGATCCGCTCCCCGAAACTCTCGATGGCATCTTCGGGCTCCAGATGGAGGACCCGTCCATCTTCATAGAGATGGATGTGTCGGTTCCCTACGTCGGCAAGGATCACAGTCCACCCCCTTTCGTTCTGTGTCGCAACCAATAGAAGAGGCTCAGACCCGCTACCACCAGAAGGGCGACGATGGTCGCATTGTGTAGATACTTCGCCACCTGATCCTGATTGGCCCCCAGAAAGTATCCCAACAGCGCCAGTACCGTCACCCAGATCCCCGCTCCAAGAGCCGTATAGAGGGCGAAACGTCCTATATGCATTCTCGACAGCCCCGCCGGTAGAGAGATATACTGCCGCACCCCGGGAATCAGGCGGCCATTGAAGGTTGAGATCTCTCCATGCTTTTGGAAAAAGCGCTCCAGCTTGTCGAGGTTCTCTTCCTTGAGGAAGAAGTATCGACCATACCTGAGTAGAAACGGGCGACCGAATCGCTTGGCCAGCCAATAGTTGAAGAGCGCTCCACTGAGAGATCCCAGAATCCCGAAAAGGATCGCCGCCCAAAGGCTCATTTCCCCCTGATAGGCCAGGTATCCCGCCGGAATCATGATCACTTCACTTGGGAAAGGAAAAAAACTGCTCTCCAGGAACATGGCGGCAAAGATCCCGAAGTATCCCCAATGGTTGACGGTCTGAACGACCCAGTCGACTATGGAGCTCAGCATTGTTTGAACTCCGTAGTCGAAATGAGGAATGAGGAATGAGGAACGAGGAACCAAGTGACTGTAAACGAATTAAGAAGATTATGGTGTGAATCACTCTCTTTTTCAACAAGAAGCGTCGCTATGCGACGCAAACCGAAATTTCTCATTTCTGATTTCTGGTTATTCGTTCTCTTTGAAAGCGCCGATGGAAGTGAGCTTTTCGTAGCGCTTCTGCACCAGCTCCTCCTTGCTCAGCTCACGGAGGCTTCGAACGGCGTCGAGATAGTAGGTCTTCACCGCTTCGGCAGCAGCCTTCTTGTCCCGGTGGGCACCGATGAGGGGTTCGTCGATGATATCGTCGATGAGACCATGCTCTTTGAGCGCGTCAGGGGTGATCTTCAGGGCCTTGGTCGCCTGTTCCACTTTGCTGGGATCGTTCCAGAGGATGGCGGAACACCCTTCCGGGGAGATCACGGCGAAGACCGAATAGCGCATCATCGCCAGACGGTCGGCGACTCCGATGGCCAGGGCACCGCCGGAGCCCCCCTCCCCGATCACGATGGAGACCAGGGGGACTTTGACCCCGGAGAGTTCAAAGAGATTCCGGGCGATCGCTTCGCTCTGCCCCCGCTCCTCGGCTCCGATCCCCGGATAGGCGCCCGGAGTGTCGATGAGCATCAGGACCGGAATATCGAACTTCTCCGCCAGCTTCACCGCCCGAAGCGCCTTACGATATCCCTCGGGATGGGGCATACCGAAGTTGCGGCGTAGTTTGTGCTTGGTTCCCCGCCCCTTCTGCTCCCCGATCAGGACGGTCCGCTGTCCGTCGACCCAACCCAGATAACAGAGGATCGCAGGATCATCCCGATACATCCGGTCCCCATGGATCTCCTGGGCATCCTCCATGATAAGGCGGATGTAGTCCAATGCGTAGGGGCGGTCCGGATGGCGGGCCAGTTGGAGTTTCTGATAGTCGCTCAGGGATCCGAAGACCTTTTTTACCTCTTTTTCTAGATCCTTCTGCAGGATCTCCACCGCATCCAGGTCCCCGCGAGCCCGGGCCGCTTCGATATCCCTTTGGATCGCCTCGATAGGCTTTTCGAAATCGAGGTAGGTGGCCATGGGAAACGATCAGACCCGTTTGAAGATGACGACGCCGTTGGTACCGCCAAAGCCGAAAGAGTTGCTCATGACCACATCGAGCTGCGCTTCCCGGGCTTCGTTGGGGACGTAATCCAGGTCGCAGTCCGGATCGGGAGTTTCATAATTGATCGTGGGAGGAATGATTCCCCGCTCCATCGCCATCAGAGCGATCACCGCTTCGATGGATCCTGCGGCACCCAGGCAGTGCCCGATCTGTCCTTTGGTGGAGCTGACCGGAGGACAGTTCTCCTTCCCACCGAAGAGCTCTTTGAGGGCGGCGGTCTCATTCTTGTCATTGATCGGGGTGGATGTCCCGTGGGCGTTGACGTAATCCACTTTGGGATTTCCCGCCATCTTCATTGCCGCCTTCATGGCACGCAGGGGTCCACTCATAGTCGGGGTGGTGATGTGGTTGGCGTCTCCACTCTCCCCGAAACCGACCAACTCTCCATAGATCTTCGCTCCACGGGCTTTCGCCGCCTCGTACTCCTCCAGGATCAGAGCGCCTGCTCCCTCTCCCATGACGAAGCCGTCCCGACCCGAATCGAAAGGACGCGAGGCGGTCTTGGGATCGTTGTTCCGTGTCGAAAGAGCCTTCATCGCCGCGAATCCGCCGACTCCGATCCCGGTGATCGCCGCTTCCCCGCCGACCACCAGCATTCGCTCGGCTCCGCCCAGCAGAATCGTCTTGGCCGCTTCGCTAATGGCGTGGGTTCCCGCAGCACAGGCCGTGACGGAACCGAGATTGGGGCCTTTGAGATCGTGGGCGATGGAGACGAAGCCTCCCAACATGTTCGCCAGGGCCGAGGGGATGAAGAAGGGAGAGATCCGCCGGGGTCCCCGCTCGTGCAGAACGATGGAATTCTTCTCGATGGTGGGAAGCCCGCCGATCCCCGAGGCACAACTGGTGCCGAAGCTCTCCCGCTCCACGCTTTCGTCGATCCCGGCGTCGGCGAACGCTTCCGCGGCGGCTTTGATCCCCAATTGGATGAAACGGTCGGCCTTCTTGACCTCTTTGGGGTCCATCACCGTCTTGGGGTCGAAGTCCTTCACCTCGGCGGCGATCTGTGCCGTATAGGCTTCCGGATCGAAGTGGGTGATCCGATCCACTCCGCACTCTCCACGGACGATGGCCTCGAAGGCGCTCTCCTTGTCGTGCCCCACACTGTTGATCATTCCCAGACCCGTAACGACGACTCTTCTCACGGCATATCCTTCCTCACGTAATAGATGCGAACTCTCGCTGCAAGGGCTCGCATCTGCCACGTCGAATGCCCCGAAGGGCAGTGACTCAGGACTTGTTCTCTTCGATGAACTTGATGGCGTCGGCAACGGTAGCGATCTTCTCGGCCTCTTCGTCGGGAATCTCGATGTCGAACTTCTCCTCCAGGGCCATGACCAGCTCGACCACGTCCAGGCTGTCGGCGCCCAGATCCTCGACGAACTTGGAATCCTCTTTCACTTCGTCGGGATTGACGTTGAGCTGCTCTACCACTACCTCTTTTACTTCGTCCAGAATTGCCATTCTTTGCTCCTATCGTTTGAATTTATGGGTACAAGTATAGCCAAAATTGTTTGAAACTATTGGACTTTTCCGTTTACCTTGAAGCGGGGGGCCTCTCCCGGTATGGCCCCCTCGGGGTGCGGTGTGGGAGCCTCTCCCTCGCAACAGTTGAGCAGGGACTTTTCGGGGTTGCGGATAAAGTCGACCCCCCGATAGACGGTATAGAGTCCGTAGACCACCACCACCACCGCCGCCAGATTGATCATCACCTTGCGCAGGTTGCTGCGGGTGAAGATAGCGGTGAAAAGTCCAAGGCCCAGGAGCGCCGGAACCGTCGAAAGGCCGAAGATCAGCATCACGAAGGCCCCCCAGAGCGGGCTGCCGGTGCTGGCCGCCTCCACGGCGAAGAAATAGACCAGACCGCAGGGAAGCAATCCGTTGAGCAGCCCCAGGAGGTAGAAGCTGTAGAGCGATTTGTCCCTCAGGATATAACGGAAGGCCCGCTGATACCAGCCGCTGCGGGAGAAGGAGTGCTCCAGATTGTTGAGGAAAGAGATCTTTCCCACCAGGGAGAGCCCCGCCAGGATCATGAAAACCCCCGCGACGATGGTCAGGATGCCGTTGGAGAGATTGTTGAACTTGGCGACCCCACCGATGGCACCGAAGAGCGCCCCCAGGGTCACGTAGGTGGTGATCCGTCCGAAGGAGTAGAGCAGATGGGCAGTCACCTCGTGGGTTTTGTTCCAGTTCTTGTCGATCTTGGCGGAGCTGTAGGCGATGACGATCCCGCCGCACATCCCCAGGCAGTGGCCGAAACTCCCCAGAAAGGCGGCCGTCACGATCGCCAGAATGTCGATGCCGCCCACCTCAGACCCCCAGGAGTTTTTTGCGAATCTTGGGGTTGCTCAGGTTCTCTCCCCGGAGCATCCTCAGGCGCATCTCTTCGAAATCGATGCACTCTTTGCAGCGCTTCTCCCGAGCGCCGAAACCGTAGTGCATCGCCGTGGAGTCGGTGACACCGTACCAGGCTTTGCGGGCGTCGACCCAGCGATTCGTATCGAGGGTATGGACCCAGAGCTTCGCCTGGTCGGCCCACTCTTTGTTCTTCAGCCAAAGCACCATGCACCCCGGGTCGTCGAAGAACCAGGTCCGGCCGTCGGGGGCGACCACCTCCGCGGCGTTGCGTTCGGTCT
>JALWPZ010000199.1 GCA_026994745.1 Campylobacteraceae bacterium
TTCTAATTCCTAACTCAAAAAGCGGAGTTTTTATGAATATCGATTTGAAAAACCCTTCCCTCTACATCAATCGTGAACTCTCCTGGTTGCAGTTCAATACCCGGGTGCTGGCCCAGACCCGGCGGGAGGAGCTGCCTCCTCTGGAGCGGCTGAAGTTCATCGCGATCTATGGAACCAATCTGGACGAGTTCTACATGGTACGGGTCGCGGGTCTGATCTCTCTCTACAAGGCGGGGATCCAGGAGACGGGACCCGACCGGCTCACTCCGGCGGAGCAGCTATCGGAGATCCGAAAGTACCTGCATGATGAAAAGGTGGAGCTGGAGCAGAACTACAACGGGATCGTCAAGGAGCTGGAGGAGGAGGGGGTGAGGATTCGCTCCTTCGTCACCGTGGATCGGGAGGCGCAGGAGAAGCTCCGGGAGGAGTTCTACGAACACATCTACCCGGTGATCATCCCCATCGCCATCGATGCGACCCATCCCTTCCCCCATCTGAACAACCTCAGTTTCGCTCTGGCGGTGAAATTGGAGGATGAGGAGGGGAACGTCAAACACGGAATGGTACGGATCCCGCGCCTGCTCCCCCGCTTCCTCAAAGTGGGTGGGGGAACCTTCGTCCCCATCGAGAGCGTGGTGGAACACTTCATCGGGGATCTCTTCCCGGGATATTCCCGGGTCGCCAGCACCCCCTTTCGGGTGACCCGAAACGCGGACCTGGAGATCGAAGAGGAGGAGGCCGACGACTTTCTGGAGATGATGGAAGAGGGACTGCGAAGTCGGAACAAGGGACAGATCGTCCGTCTGGAGTTGACCGGAGACGCGGATGCGGACCTGGTGGAGTTCCTCAACTCCCATCTGCGGGTGGAAGAGGGGGATATCTACTACTATCGGACCATCCCTTTGAACCTGGGGGCCCTCTGGCAGATCGTGGGGGAGAAGTCCCTGGCCCATCTGCTCCTGCCCAGCTTCAACCCTAAGGTCCTGGCCCCCTTCGATCGGGAAGAGATCTTCACCGCCATCGAGCAGCAGGACAGTGTGCTCTACCACCCTTACGAGAGTTTCGAGCCGGTGGTGCGCTTCATCCAGCAGGCGGCGGCGGACCCCGACACCCTGGCGATCCGTATGACCCTCTATCGGGTGGGGACCAAATCCCCCATCGTCAAGGCGTTGATCGACGCGGCCCAGGACGGCAAGCAGGTGACGGTTCTGGTGGAGCTCAAGGCCCGCTTCGACGAAGAGAACAATCTCCGCTGGGCCAAGAAACTGGAGGAGGCGGGAGCCCATGTGGTCTACGGGATCCCGGGACTCAAGGTCCACGCCAAGATCGCCCAGGTGATCAAACGAAAGGGAGGGCAGCTCAAAAGCTACCTGCATCTGGCGACGGGGAATTACAACCCGGGCACCGCCAAGATCTACACCGACATCAGCTATTTCACTTCCCGGAAGGAGTTCAACAGCGACGCGACGCGTTTTTTTCATTTTCTGACCGGGTTCTCCACCCATACCAAACTGGAGCATCTCTATATGTCTCCGACCCAGATCAAACCCAAGCTCCTCTGGCTCATCGAAAAGGAGGCCGCGCATGGGAAGGAGGGGCACATCATCCTCAAGGCCAACTCTCTGGCCCATCCCGAGGTGATCCGCGCCCTTTACCGGGCCAGTCAGGCGGGGTGCCGGGTGGATCTGATCGTCCGGGGGATCTGTTGCCTGCGCCCCGGGGTGGAGGGGGTCAGCGAGAATATCAGCGTCTCGTCCATCATCGGAAAGTACCTGGAGCACCCCCGGATCTTCTGGTTCAAGCATGACGATCCGGGCTGCTACATCTCCAGCGCCGATCTGATGCCTCGGAACCTGGATCGACGGATCGAACTGATGACCCCGATCCTGGAGAAGGGCTTGGCCGAGAGGATCGAACAGATCCTGACGTTGCAACTGGCGGACAATGTGCTTCGCTGGGTTCTGGATAGCGAAGGGAACTACCACCGGGTAGAGGCCGCCGAGGGAGAGAAGGAGGTGGACTCCCAGGAGCTGCTGGAGAAATATGTCAATAAACTCTATAGCCGTTCCCGGAAGCGGCGCAGCAGTGGGGACCGCAGTTATGTCAAACGTCTGGCGGAAAAACTGTTGAAAGAGAGTTGAATTCAACTCTCTTTCAAAGTGAGGAGTGAGGAATTAGGAGTGAGAAACTGTGGGGCGTCGCTTTGCGACGCAATTGATGGGAAGTGGGACTTTGGTCCTGCACTCTTAATGAGTGACGAATGGTGAATGATGAATGACTTCGGTTTGTGTTGCATGGCAATGCTTCCACCCAAAGAACAAAACAATGGAAGTTGTACTATCTGCTCGACAAAGAAGGAGTGAGAATGCCGAGAATACTGGAATACCAGGGAACAAAACCTTTGCTGGGTGCGGGCAGCTGGATCGCGCCGGGGGCGACGGTGATCGGGGATGTGGAGATCGGGGAGGATTCCTCGGTCTGGTTCGGTTCGGTGGTCCGGGGGGATGTGCATCGCATCCGCATCGGGGATCGGACCAATATCCAGGATCTGAGCATGATCCACGTGACCCATTACAAAAAGCCCGACAAGAGCGACGGCCATCCCACCATCATCGGAAACGACGTCACCGTCGGCCACCGCGTGATGCTGCACGGCTGTACCATCGAGGATGCCTGCCTCATCGGAATGAGCGCCACGATCCTGGATGGAGCCGTCATCGGGAGAGAGTCCATCGTCGGGGCGGGTGCGTTGGTGACCATGAACAAGGTCTTCCCTCCCCGATCCCTGATCGTCGGTTCCCCGGCCAAAGTGGTACGGCAACTGACCGACGATGAGGTGGCGGAGCTCTACGCCTCGGCGAAGAGATATGTCGGGTTTATGAAAAACTATCTCTAATAACGAGTAACTAGAAACGAGTAACTAGTAACGGGATGCTGAAGCATAAATTTAAACTTGGAAAGGCCTGTCATTTCAGACTTCTATGAAAGCCGCGCGAGAGCACCCGCGTCACTTACGCTCAAGATGACAGGTAAAAATTACTAGTTACTAGTTGCTAGTTACCAGTTCTAACAAAGGATTTCTATGAATTTCACAAAGATTATGGCCCGGGCATTCCGGGATATTCTCAGCCCCTCCGTATTGGGCTTCATTCTGAAAGTCGGCCTGGGCTCCTTTCTTTTCTGGATCGTGGTGCTTTGGATGGCCTGGGCTCCCTTCGAGCACTTTGTCGCCTCCTACATCGCGATGATCCCCTGGGTGGGGGGATGGGAGTGGTTTCAGGCGGGGGGTGCCTTCCTGGCGGCGCTGGCCACGGGGTACGCCCTGGTGATCGTCACCATTTCGATCCTGACCTCTCTCTTCAGTGAGCAACTCCTTTTGAAGCTGGCGGCCCGGGAGTATCCCTCGGCGAAGCCTGTGGGAAGCGCGGCGATTCATCGCTCCGTCTACTATACGCTCAAGGCGAGTGTCGTCTTTCTGCTGCTTTTCCTTCTGACTCTGCCTCTGATCTTCGTCCCCATTTTCGGGCAGCTCTGGATGCTCTGGCTCTGGTCGATCCTGCTCAAGGAGCCGACGGTCTACGATGTGGGATCGCTTTTTATCAAAGACGAGGAGGAGCTGAAGCGTCGGGGGAAGAAGGCCGGGCTCATCGCTTTGGTGGCCGCGGCTTTCAACTACATTCCGTTTCTCAACATCTTCGCGCCTCTCTTCGCCCAGATCCTCTTTCTCCACTATCTGTTGGGGAGCCGTGGGAACGCGGCATAGGGCTCTTTCGTCCTGTTCTATGGTGGCCTTCCCTGCCTATTCCCATAGGGCCATTCCCCGGGTTATCCGGGGCGGTGGACTCCTTTTTGTGAAAATTCCCATGATTTAATAAATATTTAAGGGTGGGTCCATTATAATTCGGGTCCATTTTGCGATGGATCAGACACTGCTGGTGTAGCTCAGTTGGCTAGAGCAGCTGATTTGTAATCAGCAGGTCGCGGGTTCGAGTCCCATCACCAGCTCCATAGCAAAAGGAAAACATATCAGTGTTTGACCGGTATTCGGTTGGTGAGATACTCAAGTGGCCAACGAGGGCAGACTGTAAATCTGCTGGCTTTTGCCTTCGGAGGTTCGAATCCTCCTCTCACCACCA
>JALWPZ010000200.1 GCA_026994745.1 Campylobacteraceae bacterium
CCCCGTATCGTCGTCCCCAAACGACGCAACGCATCAAAATCGAAGGAAGATTGATTTCGGGCAACCTTACTCTGCTATCATCATCGTTCCGACCACAAAACCAAAGGAGTTCCAATGACACAAAGATTACTGATCACCACCATTGCGGCAGCGACCCTGACACTCTCCAGCGCCTGGGCCCAGCCCGGCCAGGGGCCGGGGATGGAGGGCAAGCACCCGACAAAGATGCAGAAAAAGCACGCAAAAAAAGGCAAGCGCGGGATGCGTTCGGTCTTTTTGATCCCCTACGGCCTGCCCCACTACTCCAAGATCCTGATGAAAATGTGGGACGATCCGAAACTCGCCCTCACCCCTGAACAGAAAAGCAAACTGGAACCGATCCGAAACCGCACGATCGGTCAGATCCGGGAGATCGCCCCCCAGGTCAAGAAACTCACAAAAGAGATCGTCAAGGGGATCAAATCGGGCGCCAGCGCCGAAAGTCTCAGTGGAGAAGTCGACACCCTCGCCTCCCTGAAGGCCAAGGCGACCAAGGCCCATCTGCAATGCGTCCAGGAGACCCGTGCGATCCTGACCCCCCAACAGCTCCAATACATTCACGAGCATCTCAAGCAAATGCGCAAGAAGCACAAAAAGCGCAGTTGATTTTTTCCGAGGCTATCGAATCCTTCTATGAAGTCGGGGCTTCAACCCCGCCAATCCATTCATCACACCAAACTCTTTGCAAAACAAAGCAAAAATCCATCATCCAATCACAACCCGAGCATCGTCCGCACGCCGTAAGCGATCTTTTCCAGCTCCTCTTCGTTCAAAGAAGCCAGTCTCTCCCCGATACGCCGTTTGGAGACGCTGCGAAGCTGTTCCACCATCGCATCGCTCTCTTTTTCGAGGCGTTCTCTCGGTACGATCCTGATCCTTAGCGGCTCCGCTCCATCGATCAGATTGGTCGTCAAGGCCACGACCGTCACCAGGTCCAGAACTTCGTTGAGTTGCGTATCGGACAGGATGACTGCAGGGCGGACCTTCCCCGCCTCTTCTTTCTTCTTCTGAGGATTGAAGTCGACCAGGACGATATCCCCACGTTTATAGTCCATCGCCGAGGCTCCCTTCCAGCAGACGGTTCTCTTCGGCGGCACTCTCTTTGATCTTCCGAGCCGCTTCCAGGAGCTCCTTCTTTCGGAGATACTCGAAAAATTCCTCGGCGAGTTTCGGCCCGATATAGACCCCGAGCCGCTTGTGCGCCTTTTTGTCTTCGACAACGAAACTCTCCTCCGGAGCAATTCTCAGAAGAGACGGATTGCGCACGATATCTCTTGCACCGTAACTTTCACTCATTGTCACTCCTTAGTCAGATATTTGTCAAATATAATAGCAACATTGATGGCGTGTGTAAAGAGGTTTTCACCTTTTTCTATAGAGAAATTCCCGTGAAATAGAGCACCATCTCCGCCGCGATCCCCGCCAGGAAGATCCAGAGGATGTTGAGCCTGAGATAGCGCACGGCGATCAGTGCCGCCAATTGCCGTGAGCAACTATAGTTGACCATCAGGCATAATATAGCAAGGATCTTTACTATGGGAATTTCACATCCATAGACGGTTAAAGAAAGGTTCGAAACGGATAGATTGATTTCGTAGGTCTGAAAACTCTCCGATACGATATACCGGAGCCTACAGCACAGTATAATTTCTCAAGGCAGGGAAAGCAGGAGTGTCCGTCACGTCATGAAACAGAACTTCGAACTCAAACAGAAACAGACACAGCATCTGTCGATGAAACTGTGGTTGCCACTGTTGCAGTGCCCTCTCCACGAGCTGGAGAATCATCTCCGTACTCTTGCGGATGAAAACCCCTACCTGGAGGTGAATTCGGGACTGGAAATCCCCGAAGGATCCTCCCGGAGTGCCCACGAAGCCTATCTCGACTCCCGCAATCACGCCTACCGGTCCTCGAACGATCCGGGGGATTGGGTAAGCATCGCCACCCAGTCGCTCTACGAGAAACTGGAGGAACAGATCGACGAACCCCTGTTTCCCACGCCGATTTCCCAAACGATCGCGCGACAGATCGTTTCAAACATCGACGATGCGGGATATTTCGAAGGAGAGGTCGAGGAGATCGCTCAACACTGCAATACCTCCCCGGAAAAGGTCGAGCAGGTCCGACAGCGTTTCGCCTATCTGGAACCCTACGGTGTCGGTGCCAGAGACTACCGGGAATCGTTTCTGTTTCAACTCAACGGATTCGACCTGGATGAGGAGTTGGAGCAGCTGCTGAAGGAAATGATCGAACACTTCGAATCCCTGCAGCCCTTTTTGAGCCATCCCCGCTTTCACGAGGCGAAGATGGTTTTGAGGCACCTGAGAAACCCTCCCGCGATCATGTATCTGCCGAGCGAACCTCCCGTACTGCCCGATCTGAGCGTTCGGATCGAAGAGGGGGAACTGACCATCGAGATGAACCAAACGGCCTATCCCGATCTCAGGGTGACGGGAATGGAAAAAGAGGAGAGTTTTGCGAGGAGGAAGCTCGCGGAGGCACGGGATCTTGTCCGGCTGCTCGATCTGAGGAAAAAGACCCTCTACAACATTACATTGGTTCTGATCGAAAAACAGTATGACTTTTTCCGGGGTGCTTCCCTGGAACCTCTGAGACTGGCGGATGTCGCCCGGGAACTGGGCTTCGCGGAATCGACGATTTCCCGTGCCATCAGCGGAAAATATATCCGGACCGAACAGGGAATCTATGCCCTCAAAGACCTCTTTTCCAATGCGGTCGAAGAGGTCTCCACCTCGGCGATCAAACGCTATCTTCAAGAGATCGTTTCCTCGGAACCGAGGGAAAACCCTTACAACGACACTCGGCTACACTCCATGGTCCAGGAACACTTCGGAATCGAAATAGGCAGGCGTTCCATCGCCAAATATCGACGGACGCTCAATATTCCCTCCGCCAAAGAGAGAAGGTTTCTTTATCAGATCGAAGAGCTGTAGATTCTCCGGCTTAACATCCGCCCGAAGGCTCGATACCCTGGAGATACTCGCTGATGGCGGTGATTTTCCCGTCCCCGTTCACCGTCACCTTGTCGGTTCCGGTAGCTGTCTTGATGATGAGAACATAGGAGCCGTTCACTGCTTTGACGGAGAGCACCTTGATATCCTGTCCGTTGTATTGTTGGCTGACACTTGCCTGTACCGCCTGTGGCAGTTCCGAATATTCCATAGCGGAAGCATTGCTTCCCAGAAACAAAAACAAAGCTACGACAAGTGATCTATAAAACATGACAGAATCCCTTTGCATGTACAGTCGTTGCGTTCCAATCGCCTGCCCATCCGCAGGGCGGGCGATACAGCTTGTCAGACTTTGACCAGCCCGACATACGAGTCGTAGAAGACCGCCGATCCGCCGATCAAATCTTCGAGGGTCGAATTTTTCAATCCGCTGTCGAGCTGCATGGCTGCGTTGGGGCAGACTCCGCTCTCCCTCGTTCGTTCGCCCGGAATCACTTTACCGTCGACCACCACATCTCTCGCCCCGTAGGCCCAGTGGCCGAAACTCCAGGAGACATTGACACATCCGGGCCTCAGTCCTTCGATCAATCTGGCTTTTCCGACCATGGCTTTTTTACCGGCGGGGCCGAGATCCCACACGCCGTCCGGATTGTCCTCGGAGACGATTTTCACCATATCCCCATCCCGGATTCCCATCTCCCGCGCCGTTGCACGGTTGATATCGATGGTGTTTTCCGGCATGACCGCCTGCAGCCAGTAGTCCACGGCCTGGGTCCTGGACTGCCCACCGGTAATGGGCTTGTAGGTGATCAGCTTCAGCGGGTAGGCCGCACTGCGTTTGACAGGCTTGCCGGCATAGTCGACCGCGGGATTGTATTGACTGATTCCGCTGAACCGCTTGCCGGTGTAGTTGTGTCTCGTGGTTCCCACGGGCTCGCTGTAGAAGTTGAACATCTTGCCGAACTTGTGCAGGATCTTGTCGCTGCGTTCCACATTGAATCTGTATTTGGAGAAATCCTCGCCGCGTACACCGCGATTGAGCAGATAGATGGTCTTTTTGAACCAGTTTTTGCCTTTGGCATCGGTACAGGCTTTGGACCAACGATCGAAATCGAAGGTCGCC
>JALWPZ010000201.1 GCA_026994745.1 Campylobacteraceae bacterium
CCCCAGAGGAACCCACCGAAACGGAGCCCCAGGAGGAGGGAACGCAGATCAGTAGCGAGGAGACCGAGGCCTTTCTGCGGGATGTCCGCATCGTCCCTATCGAATTCAGCCTCAAGATCGCCGCGGAGGAGTTGAACCTCCCCGAGGACCTGGTCCTGGAATTCATCAACGACTTCGCCGCCCAGGGGCACGAATATCTGCCTGTCCTCATCGACGCCTATCAGCGGGGGGACCTGGACAAGCTTCAAAAGACCGCCCATATGCTCAAAGGGGCCGCCAGCAATCTCCGGATCGAACCAATGGTGGAGAACCTCTACGAACTCCAGTTCGATCAGGATATCAGCCGGGCACCCAAGCGGATCAAACTCTTCGCCGGCCAGCTCATGAGCCTGGACCAGTACCTCAAGCAGGTCAATCCATGAACCCTGCAACCCAACGCAAGGACGATCGATGAAAATCAGCACCAAGCTCAAACTGATCGGCTTTCTCTCCGCCGGGGCGATCTTCCTGGTCGCTCTGGGCCTCTACGAGCTCTGCACCCTCGCCCCGGGGGTCGCCGCCGAGTATCTCGAAAAACGGGATCTCATCCTCTACTTCTCCATCGGCTTTGCCCTGATCGGCCTGCTGATCCTCTTCGTCGGCTATCGGACCTCCAGTGACATCAACGCCAGTATGTCCGCGTTGAAGGCAACTCTGGAGGATTCGGCCCGGGAGTTCGAAGAGGTGGGAGGGGAGTACGGCCCCATCGTCGAAGAGCTACGACAACTCGACCTCGATACCGCCGACGGGCTCAAAAAGGCCTACCGACTTCTGCAGGAACTGGTAGTCCAGGCTCGTAGAGACCGCAACGAAGCCCTGGAGAGCAACGAGGCCAAATCTCTCTTCCTCGCCAACATGTCCCACGAAATCCGTACCCCGATGAATGGTGTGATTGGCTTTACCGAGCTCCTCAAAGGGACTCGTCTCGACGAGGAACAGCGGGAGTACACCTCCATCATCGAAAAGAGCTCCAAGAACCTCCTGAGCATCATCAACAACATTCTCGATCTGGCCCGCCTTGAAAGCAACAACGTAGAGATCGAGCACCTGACCTTCGAGACCCACACTGAATTCGACGCCATCATCGACAATTTTGCCCTCGTCACCGCGGAGAAGGAACTGGAACTCGACTACTTCATCGACCCCACCATCAGTCCCAAACTCAAAGGGGATCCGGGCAAAATCCGGGAAATCCTCACCAACCTACTCAACAACGCCGTCAAATTCACCGAGAGGGGTGGAGAGATCGAAGTGGAGATCCGGAAAAAAAGCCGTGACGAATCGGGCAGAGTCCTTCTGGACTTCCTGGTCCGGGATACCGGGATCGGAATGGACGAGGATCAGATCGAAAGAATCTTCCGACCCTTTTCCCAGGGCGACAGCGCCGTTACACGCAAATACGGGGGAACGGGCCTGGGCCTGACCATCACCAAAGAGTATATCAAGCTCATGGGAGGAACTCTGGAAGTGGAGAGCCGAAAGGGAGAGGGGACCACCTTCCGCTTCACCCTGCCCCTGAACGAGCTCCCCAACGATAAACCCGACCTGAAACACGCTTTCGACGACCTCAAACTCTGCCGCCCGCGAATGGAGACTCCCAGTCGTCTCTACGCACATCTGGACGAATACGCCGAATATTTCGGCCTCCAGTTCTTCGACGTGGAGACTCCTACAGAACTCCTGGAGTACATCGCTCAACAGCGCTGCGCCAAACTTCTGATCGACTACGAGCGCCTGCCCGAACCACTACGGGATGCCCTCGACCATGTCGACCGGGAGAAACTCCTGCTCCTGGCAAGGGTCACCGCCAAAGGGGAACTGGACTCTTACGGACTTCCGACGGAAAATCTGGTCTACAAACCCCTCACCTACAGCAAACTCCTCGATCTGCTCCGCCTCACCGCCGAGCAGGAGTTCGAAGGGGAGAAATCCAAGCGGGCCCCGCGGATCCATACCAAATTCCAAGGGAAGATTCTCGTCGTCGAGGACAACGTCATCAACCAGAAGTTGGTCAAGAACATTCTCGAAGGGCTGGGAATGAAGGTGGAGATCGCCCAGAACGGTCTGGAGGCCATCGAAATGCGTAAAAAGAACGACTATGACCTGATTTTCATGGATATCCAGATGCCGGTCATGGACGGGGTCGAAGCGACCCACGGGATCCTGGGGTACGAAGAGAAGGAGAAGAAAGATCACGTTCCCATCGTCGCCCTCACCGCCAACGCCCTCAAAGGCGACCGGGAACGCTTCCTAGCCGAGGGGATGGACGAATACATCTCCAAGCCCATCGAAATGTCCGAACTGATCTACATCCTCAACAAATTCCTACACGACCGGGCCACCATCAGCGTCGAGACCCCCGTAGAGACGACTCCGGAGCTTGAAGAGGAAACGACGAGCGAAACGGAACCTACCATCCAGAAGAGGCCGGCTGAAGAGACAACCGAGATCGTCATCGCCAAGAACCTTCCCTTCAGTCGAAAGCTCCTTGCCAAAATGCTCGACGCACTGGGCCACGGATACAATATCGCCGAGCGGGCGGACGATGTATCCAAGCTGATCGCTCCATCCTGTCGTATCCTCTTCGCCGACGAGAGCATGCTCGACGACGAAGCGATCCAAAAGATCCGCGATGCGGGGGCTACCGTCGTCTTTACCTCCCCGCCCCAGGAGAGCGCTCGATTCCAGGGGATCCGAACCGCAGTCTACGATGGCAAAATGAACAAAGAGAGTTTCGAAAATTTTATCCACACGATTCGAGGTGAACAATGAGTCTGAAAGTCTTGGTCGTCGACGACGACTTTATCAACCGCAAACTGATCCAAGCCCTTCTCAAGCGCCATCAGGATCTCATCGGAGAAGTTCTGGAGGCGGAGAACGGCTCCGATGCCCTCAAGGTCCTCAAGAACCACGAGAATGTGGATCTGATCCTTCTGGACATCCTCATGCCGGTCCTCGACGGCAAGGAGTTCCTCAAGATCTTCCGCTCCGAACCCGAGAACAGCCGCATCCCCGTCATCGTCCTCTCCACCGACGATACCCAGAAAAGCACAGTCCTCAACCTGGGTGCCGAGGACTTCATCCTCAAGCCGATCAACGAGGACAAACTCATCGAGCGGATCAAGCACTGGTCCCAGAAGCTCTGATTCTCCGGACAAAGCCGGAGCGTAGAAGTCAGAAGTCGACGTTTTACCTACTTGAACAACCCTTGAACTAGATCAACACGAATGCCCTCAAACCCAAAATTTGGGTTAAAGCAACGCCTGCTTCAATACCTCTTCGATTCCCTCCACAGGGATGATCTTCACGTGTTCCAGTACCTCTTTGGGTAGATCCTCCAGATCCCGTTCGTAATTCTTTTTGGGAATCAGGGCGCGTTTGACGCCGGCTTTGTAGGCGGCGATCAGTTTCTCCTTGAGCCCTCCGATGGGCAGGACCTTCCCCGTCAGGGTCAACTCTCCGGTCATCGCCAGTTTGTTGTCTACCTTGCGGTCGCTGTAGATCGAGGCGATGGCAGTGGCCATGGTGATCCCGGCGCTGGGGCCGTCTTTGGGGGTCGCTCCCTCGGGAACGTGGAGATGCAGATCATAGCGTTTGTAGACTTCGCTGGCTTCGGGCCAAAGCCCCTCTTCCCGCTCCTTGGCGCTGCGCGGGATCGTCTCTCTGGGGATCTTGACCTTTCCTTCGTCGATGAGGATCTTGACCACGCTGTGGGCGATCCGGGCCGACTCTTTCATCACGTCTCCCAGACTACCGGTGAGCTGCATCATCCCCTTACCCTTGATCTTAATCGCTTCGACGGTGAGCACGTCCCCGCCAACGGAGGTCCAGGCCAGACCGTTGACCACCCCAATCTGGGGCTCCTCCTCGATCACCGAGAATTCGAAAACCTTCTTGCCCGCGTATTTGGGGAGGTTCTTCACGGTGATACGCACATGATCCAACTCCGGGTTCTCCAGGATCTGGCGGGCGGTCTTGCGCATCAGGGCCGCGATCTTGCGGCGCAGGTTCCGCACGCCGGGCTCCCGGGTGTACTCGTCGATGAGCAGACGCAGCGCCTTTTTGGTGATGCTGAACTCGTCGGGGCGCAGAGCGTGTTTCTTGAGCTCCTGGGGAATCAGATAACGCCGGGCGATCTCGAACTTCTCCTCGGGGGTGTAGCTGTTGATGACGATGATCTCCATCCGGTCCCGCAGGGGAGCGGGGATGTACCCCAGGTCGTTGGCCGTGGCGATGAAGACCGCACGGCTCAGATCGATGTGGAAGTTCAAATAGTAGTCCCGATAGTGGGTGTTCTGCTCGGGATCCAGGATCTCCAGCAGCGCCGCCGTGGGGTCCCCACGATGGGTGCGACCCACCTTGTCGATCTCGTCCAGGACCATGACCGGATCCATCGCCTTGGCTTCGATGAGCCCCTGCACGATCCGGCCCGGCATCGCTCCCACGTAGGTACGCCGATGCCCCCGCAACTCGTTGACATCCTCCAGGCCCCCCAGGGCGATCCGCACCAGGGGACGGTCCAGCGCCTTGGCGATGGAGTTGGCCAGGGAGGTCTTCCCCACCCCCGGAGGTCCGGCGAAACAGAGGATCACCCCCTTCTTCTCGCTCTCTTTCTTGCCCCGGAGCTGCGCCAGCTCTTTCACCGAGAAATACTCGACGATCCGCTCCTTGGGCTTCTCCAAAGAGTAGTGGTCCTTGTCCAGCTCCTCCGCCACCTTCTTGACATCCAGGTTGCCTTTGGAGTACTGACCGAAGGGGATGTCGAAGACCCACTCCAGATAGTTCTGCAGCACCACGGCGTCGGCGCTGTCGGGATGCATCCGCGCCAGTCGGTCCAGCTGCTTTTTGATCTCCTTGTAGGCGTCCTCCTCCAGATGGGGTTTGAGCTCCTCGAGCTTCTCGCGGAAGGCGGCGATCTCCTCCTCCCGCTGGGTATCGACCCCCAGCTCCTTCTGGATCTCCTTCAACTGCTCTTTTAGGAAGTACTCCTTGTTGGTCTGCTCGATCTTGTTGTGGACCTTGGAGCTGATCTCCCGCTGCACCTTCAGAGCTTCGATCTGCCCTACGATAATGTCGATGATCCCCAGCAGGCGATCCTCGATGTTCTCCTCGGTGTAGAGCTCGTAGGCCTTCTCTTTTTTGAGCGGAAGCATGGAGGAGACCAAATCGGCGATACGATGGGGCTCGTCGTTCTCCTCGATGGTCTTGACCAGATCCGCGGGGATGGAGCTGTTGAGTTGGCTCAGCTGCTTGATCTTCTCCCGTAGCATAGCCAGGAGGGCGTCCACCTTCAGGCGGTTGTAGCTGTCGTTCTCCACGATCTCAACCATCGCCTGCAGTGGGTTCTCCCCCGCCTTTTCCACCGCCCGGCCCCGGGCCAGCCCCTGAAAGAGGATCTTGACCCGGCCGTCGGGCATATGGACCTTGCGCATGATGCTGCCGACCACTCCGGTCTTGTAGATGGCGTTGTACTCCCGCTCCCCCTCGTGCCCCGGCTGGGTCGTGGCGACGAAGAGCAGGGAGTTGTTCTCCATCGCCAGGGTCGCCGCGTCGATATCCGCCTGGGAACCCAGAAAGATCGGACTGATCATAAAGGGGTAGAAGAAGAGTTCATCCTCCGCCACCACCGGTAGAACCGTAGGAAACTTGTCATAATCGCTCAGTTGCATTTTGAAACCTTTTTGAGTTGAGTCTTATAAAGTCTTAAATTTTCTTTAAGAATATACAGAATTAGTGTGAACTTGTCAAGATGCCGGATCGATGCGGCCGAGGGAAAGAGTGGGGCGGAGCTTCCCGCCTGCGGAACTTAGTCGAAGGGATTGAGGGCCGAAATGAATCCCGTGGCGGGATCGTCGATCTGTTCGGGTTTGTAGATGAATTTCTCCGCTTTCTTTCGATAGATCTCGGCCCCTTTCTCCTTGCCCAGACGATCGTAGAGGTGGGCGATATCCCGATCCAGGAGGTACTGGGCCATCTGCAGACGCACCACCATGGTCCGCACCAGAGGGGCGTAACGGCTGCCGCTGCGGGATCGCAGATAACTCTGGCACTGGGACAGGGTATCGGCTACCAGCTTCTGGTCCTTGTTGATGTCGTGGATCCCCAGGAAGGAGGCTTTGAGCTTGAGGAAGCGGGCGTAATCCCCCCGCAGGCCGCCGCCATACTTCTTCAGATATTCGTCCAGGTAGTAGTTGGCCAGGAGATACTCCTCTTCGTCCATATGGGCCATGGCAAGGGCCAGCATCGCCGTGGGAAGCAGAGCCGATCCCATATGCTCGCTGCGCAGGGAGAGGTACTGTTTGTCCGCCTTCTCCAGATCCCCGCTGCCAATGGATCTCTGGATCGCGTCGTACCACTGCTGGGCCGATTTGTTGTACTCCTGCTCCTTCTCGCCACCGCCGAAACATCCCGACAGCGCCAGCGCCAGGACCGCTACCATCGATACTCTCATCATCCCTCTCACAGGCCTACCTCCTTGCAGATATTGCAGTGATTCTATCCAATTTTCGGTAAAACTTGCCTCTCCCATTTCCCCGCCCAGAATCCGGGCAACCCCACCGATCCGTGATCGATTGATAAAATTCCACTTTTCCAGTATGATAAAACCATCAATCGCAAGGAAACCGTACATGAAACGAATCAAAGTAGCGAGTGGGTCCTTTTTGTTCTTGGCATTAGGCTCGGGGCTCCTCCTGGCCCGGCCGATCAGCGCCCCCCTGGAAGTCTTCGAATCCACCAAGTTGCCCCACCGGACCTTCAAGGAAGGGCCCAGCATCTTCGGAACCCTTCCCTTCTTCGACGAGTCCAACGCCACTCCCGAAGAGAAAGAGCAGTACGAGAAGATGAAGGAAGAGGTCAAAAAGAAGAAGCAGGAGAACGAGAAGTATCGTCACAACAAAGCACGACAGGTCTTCGAATCCACCAAGATCCATCGCGATCCCGACGCAGGGCCCAGTCCGGTCCGGGAAGCCTTCGAGCAGATTTTCAGCGGCAGCGATACTGCTCCCACAACTCCAAGCGAAAAGAAAGAGCCCAAAAAGAAATAAGCCCGACCCTTCTGGCTACCCAAAGAGAAAACGGGGGGTAGGAACTTCCCGAAAGCCGACCATCGCGTTCATCACAGCGAAGGCTTCCAGCCGTTCCAGATCCGTAACTTTCAAATCCCTCTCCCGTACCCTCCCCTCTGTCAGAAGTTTTTCCCGCATCGCCCCGGGAAGCAGGGGGTCCGACGGAGTCCACCAGATCCCTTCCAGCTTCAGGGCCACGTTGGCGATGGAGGTATCCCGTAATCTCCCCTCCGGCGAAAGGATGAGGATCTCGTCCGCTCCGTTTCTTTGTGCGAACAACCGATCGATCTCGCTGCGGTCACAGGATTTGTAGGGATACTCGATGGAGCTGCGCAACAGAAGGAAGCTGCGGATGATCCGGGGAGTATAGGGGAGAATCTCTACGCTTCGTATCTCGCGGTCGTAGATGACCCGGCAGCGGTAAAGGCCCTCCCGGGGAAGCTCCCCGATCCGCGAGGCCAACGAGAGGGGGTTCTCTTCCCCGAAGCACTTCTGCCGCGTCCGGTTCATCCGCTCCTCGTGTCGGGAAAGGTTCCAGGCCTTCCCATCCTCCACCCGGATCGTCTCAAAGAAAGGGGACATAGACCTTCTCCTGCAACTCCCGATACTCTGCCGCCACGTCCGAGTCGATGGTGATCCCTCCACCGCTTTTGAAAACCAACTCCTCCCCCTGCCGCTCGATGTAGCGGATCATCACCGCACTGTCGAGACTCTCCCCGTCAAAGACCCCGAACACCCCGGTGAAAAAGCCCCGCTCGTACCCCTCCACCTCCCGGATGATCTCCACGGTCTTTCGTTTGGGGGCGCCGGTGATGCTTCCGGCGGGCAGCATCCGGATCAGAATCGTCCCCAGGCGATCCTGCCACCCCTCCCCCAGCTCCCCGCTGATCTGGGAACTCACCTGCAGCAGCTCCCTCTCCCCGGCCCGGATCCTCTCCACATAACGGAATCGATCCACCCACACCCGCTCCGCCACCATCGCCAGATCGTTGCGCAGCAGATCCACCACCATTACATGCTCCGCCATCTCTTTGGCGTCGGCCAGGATCCTCTCCTCGGCTTTCGGGATCGAAGCGTCGATGGTCCCCTTCATGGGATGAGTGTGGATACGACCCCCCTCGATGCGGACGAAACGCTCGGGAGAGAAGCAGACGAAGCGGTCCTTGAACAGTAGTTTGAAACGGGCGTCGCTGCGTTCGTAGATCTCCTCCAGATCCATGTCGAACTGGATCCGGGAGGGGAAG
This sequence comes from Campylobacteraceae bacterium, assembly GCA_026994745.1. Taxonomy (GTDB): domain Bacteria; phylum Campylobacterota; class Campylobacteria; order Campylobacterales; family Sulfurovaceae; genus Nitratifractor. The sequence continues at coordinate 8,351 of JALWPZ010000201.1, forward strand.
GTGAGATTGAGCAGGTAGGTGTTACCTCTGCGGATCTCCTCGATCACCCGATCGAAAGCCTGTCGATAGCGCTCGAAGGGGACCGCCTCGAACCGATACTCGGGCCGATCTCCCGTCGAACCGGCAAGCGTACGGTCCATCCGATAGCGGATCCCCTCGTCGAGAGAGTCCAGGGGAGCGATATAGGACTCGGAAAGATCGTAGGAGAGAACGAAGAGCGACGGCGTACGTCTGCGGCCCAGATCGTTGAGCCGCTCTTCGATCCCCTTCGCTCTTCGCTGAAAATCCCTGTCCATCCTACCGATCCGTTCCTTTCCATGAACTCCCGTCAAAAAGCGGATATCATTCTAGCCAAAGAGATGATCAAATCGAAAAGGAGCGAACATGAACGACCCCATTCTTCACGATCTTCGAAGCCGATACACCTGCAAAAAGTACGATCCCAGCCGAGAGGTCCCCGAGGAGAAGCTGCAGATCCTCTACGAAGCCCTGCGCCTGAGCCCCTCCTCCATCAACTCCCAGCCCTGGAAATTCATCGTCGTCTCTAGCAAAGAGGCCAAACGACGCCTCTACGACACCTTCAGCGAACCCTACCACTTCAACCGGCAGCATGTCCTCGACAGCACCGTCACCATCCTCTTCGCCCACAATCCCCGATACGCCCTGGAGGACTACGAAACAGTGGTGGAGAAAATGATCCTCGACGGCCGCCTTCCTGCTGAAAAAAAGGAGCGCGCCCTCCAATCCTTCCGCTTCGCCCAAATGCACACCGACGAAAACGGCTTCAACGGCCACTGGACCAAGGCCCAGCTCTACATCGCACTGGGCAACGCCTACCATACCCTGGCCCGCCTAGGAGTAGACTCCACGGCCCTGGAGGGGATCGACGTGGAGCGGGTCGAAGCGGAGTTCCGAAAGGAGCTGGATGGCTTCGCCTGCCACGTGGCCCTCTGCGTCGGCTACCATCACGAAACGGAGGATTTCAACGCCCGGCTGCCCAAGTCACGACTGGAGCACGATTCGATCTTCGTTCACCTCTAGATCGAAGGGATACCGATCTATTTCGCGTTCTCCATCGCCTTGCGGAAGTTACGCTCGATCATGGGGAAGTTCCGGAAGATCTCGTCCCGGGACCGAGAGATTTGCAGATAGAGTTGATCCCCCAGCTCCGTGGCCACCTTCTCCAGCCGCTTCTGCATTCCGCTACGTTTTCCCGTCAAGAGGTACTGCCCCACCACGAATTGATAGGGGACCAGGGTCATCTCCCCATCGGGGTTGCCCTGGGCGTAGGGAACCTTCATCGGCACCCAGCTCTCCATAGTCAGGGTCAGGCTCACGGCGCAGTACCCCCGCCCCGCTTTGAAGCCCAGGGCGCTGAGCTCCAGGCTGTCCGCCAGCCCGCCTTTCTTTGCAGTGATCTGCAGATGGTTGCGGCGCATGGCCAGCTCCAGTTTGTCCCGGAGTCGGGACGGTTTGGGGAGACACCCACCCGAGACCTTGTCCTTGTAGGTGATGTAGAAACGGCTCCTCGTCGCCAACAGGGCGGCGTTCCCCCCTTCGAGGAGCAGGTTGTGCCCCTGGGGCGCCGACGCACTCTCCTCCGGATCCGGCGCCGCCCCCTGCAGCAGTCCGATGGTCAATCCTACGATCGCCACGATCCTCGCATATCCTCTCATAGTTCCCCTCCTGAAATTAATGCCGCATGATAACCAAAGATGATAGTATGGAGGTGATTAAATTTGAACCAACGCAAGAAAAGGAGCCTTTGCTGATGACGCGAATGGAACAACTCATCCAGGAGATCTTCGATGAGAAACGATACTACCTGGACCTTCGCGGAATGGATCTCGAAGAGATCCCACCGGAAGTCGCCCGGATGGATTTCCTGGAAAACATCGCCCTCTCCCACAACCGAATCCGGGATCTCTCCATCCTGGCGGAGCTTCCGAACCTGCACAAGGTCGCTTTGAGCGAGAATCGTATCGCCGACCTCAACCCATTGAGGAGACTGACGAAGCTCAAATACCTCTTTCTGGGCGGCAACGAGATTGAGGATCTCGAACCGTTGACGGAACTGCCTGAGCTCAAGAAACTGGTCCTCTCCCGCAACCGTATCGAAAGAATCGAACCCCTCTCCCGGATCAAAACGCTCGTCAATCTCGATCTCGCCGGCAACCCCATCACAGAGGGCCGGCCACTTCTCGATCTCCCCGATCTGAAGTGGCTCGATCTCAGTGGGACGAAGATCGATCCGGTCACGAAGAGAAGTTTACGGCACAAGATCCATATTTTTTACGGATGAAATCCGAACGTTTAATTGGGTGAATCATGCGCAACTCAGTCAACAATTTCTCATTTGCCGAAGAGCTCTGGCACTCCATCACTCATGGGATAGGTTTTGTTCTGGGGATTGCCGCGCTGGTCCTGCTGATAGTCTATGCTTATCTCGATGGCAAAGACGCCACCACCATAACAGCAGTGGCCATCTATGGCGCCACTCTGGTCATCATGTACGGCAGTTCCACTCTTTATCATGCCTTCAGAAGTACGGATCTCAAACGACTTTTCCAGAAATTCGATCACAGTGCCATCTATTTTCTGATCGCCGGGACCTATACACCGGTTATGCTGGTAACGGTCGGTGGTGCGCAGGGCTGGACGATCTTCGGCATCGAGTGGGGGATCGCCATCCTCGGCGTGGCAATCAAATTCCTCTACCCCGGCAGATTCGAAATCTTCTCTCTGATCGCCTATCTGGTAATGGGCTGGCTGATCGTGTTCGTATTCGATACTTTTCGCGCAAATATAGATCCGACAGGATTCTGGCTGATCGTGGCCGGAGGCATCGCCTATACCGCCGGCATCGTTTTTTACGTCAAGGACAATATCAGCTATTTCCACGCCATATGGCATCTCCTTGTTTTGGCCGGTTCCATCCTCCAGTTTTTTGCGGTGCTTTTGTATATCGCTTAGGGGAGCATATGGATGCTCCGGATCCAAAGGATTCACTGCATACCCATGTATCAGGGACAATAGCCCGGATCGGTTCATGATTCATCGACAGTCGGTTTCGTTTGACCCTTTTTCCACCTCACGATTTCTATACAATAGTATGAGGAGCCTATCTAGAAAAAAGGAGGGAAACCCTATGTCAAACCTCATCGATCGATTCGTGAAAACCCTGCTGCTGGCCACTCTGCTGGCAACGGGGAGTTACGGGATGGATATGGACAGAGTGCAGACGGTGGGAGGGACCGTGCGTATCAGCAGAGACATAAACACATTTGAGGGTAGAGTACTGCTCAATGGCCGGGTGATCTATCGATATGAAGGGGCATCGATTTCCATCGCGAAGAGAGTTTCTCTTCCCCGGAGTACGATCGTGTTGCTCGAAGAACAGGCGGGGATGGGAACGACACCAGCCTACCGGGTCCTGGAAGTCTACGGCGATGGAAGCTTTCGGCTGAGTCGGGAGGTCTTTTCGGACGACTTCGACTTCGAACCCAGGGTCAAACGGGTGGGGCGCGATGAGATCCGTATCGATCTGGGATACTCCAAGGGACGGAAAAAGATCGCCCGCTACCGAAATGCAAAGCTGACGGTAACTTACGAACGCAGCCAGCGTCAGGCTTTATCGAAGAGCGACTGCCATTGGCTCTACGATACGGTCTATCGTGGATATCTGGAAGTAGGGAAATGTGGACTCAGTATCGGCTACGCTATCGGAAACGGACTTTATCATGGCTATTACGCTTTGCTTCAACAGGGGGTTTTCGATGACGATTCTTTTACCCGCTTTACCCAGCGCTCCTGCCGCAAACGCCGTGCGATCTCCTACCGGGATTTCTCTAGAACCGTCTGTCGGGGAGATATGAACGGGGCGGAACGCCGCTTGGGACGATAGAAGATTCTTGGTTTGGTCTGCTGGTGTGGATTATAAGAGTGACAGCTTGAAAAAGCACCCATGTTTTTTCATTATTCCGGAATCCAACTCATTTTTTCTCGTCCCTTTTCCCAGAAAACTATTTCACTCTAGCCCAAAGATCTTTTACTCTATGGAGCTCTCTCCGTGCCAGTGTGTGTGACGGTTTGATTTCAAGACACTTTTCAAGAGCTTCAATTGATTTTTCAAGAAGTTCGACACGCTTGTTTTTTACTGCCATGTAATAGTAGTACGTACCAAGTGCATAGTAGTTGCTGGCATATGGGTACGCTTCCGTACCCAGTTTGAACCATTTCCCTGCAGACTCTTTGTCTGCCGGGTTTTTACTTTTCCAGAAAAGCCTGTACCCTTTCGCATAGTAGGCTTTTGACAGTATATAGTGCCCCATACCGAAATCTGCCAGTGTCAAACCTTTTTTGGCATAAGAGACGGCTTTATCGTAATCCCGATATGGGTGCTTGCCCAACAGAAAAGAGGCATAATTGACATATGCCCAAGGTGAGGTCGGCTCAAGTTCGATGATTCTAAGATAGGCATCGTTTACTTTATCGTATTGCTTGAGCTTCCTGTATGCATCTATCATCTTTAGAAGCGCGTCCGATTCCTGCCAGTATTGTGTCGCGTTTTTGATGACAGTGTTTCCCAATGAGATCACCTCATCGTACTTGCCTTTTTTTAGATAAACACTCATGAGACTCAAAAGCACTTTTACATTGTTTTTGTCTATCTGATATGCCTTGTCCAGTATCTCTTCCGATTTTTCAAGCCCTTCAGCCGTTCCGTCTTTTCGGTATGCCGATGACAACAGAAGTAGACCTTTGATATTGCGTGGATCGTTGTCGACCACTTCCCCGGCTAATTTTTTTACCATTTCCAAATAGTCCGGTCTGTATTTATCGTCTCTGATATAGGCATCGTTCAGTATGATTTTCGCTTTTATGAGTTTGGTTTCATTGCATCCGGGGTCAATGGATTCCATCTGCTTAAATATCTTTTTTGCTTGATCCATGATCTCGGGCTGACCATTGTAATCATCAAGAACCTTTACCGCCTTGGAATAGAGGTCGTGGATATCGCTATGGCTGCCTGCATAGATAAGCGTTGCCGACAGAAAGAGTAGAAGATATTTTTTTATCATGATCGCTCCAAGCATATGTAATATGGATAGTTACTGCATCTTTGGGAGGAGCTAAAGGATCGGGGAATGACACTGGTATTACTTATTCCAGCCATCACTCCCTTAGATCAGCTCCAACAACTCTTCAGGAGTACAAACTTCCAGATGCGACATTTCCCTGAAGTCTTTGACATTCCGAGTGACAAGATAATCGGATCCGCATTGAAGCGCCATGGCATACTGCAGAGCATCTTCGTAATCGCCAATGGGTAATGTGTTGGCTTTTTGGATGGTTGTTCTATCCATAGGAGCGATGGTGAAGTCTATGGATACTTTGTGCAAAAAAGATTTGACAGCCGCAATGTTGTGGGCTTTTCTGCAAATGTAGTAGACGTTGTTGACGGTAATAGGGGCAATGCTTCCCTGAGCCAAGCGGTTTTCGCACAATTTATAAACCAGAGCTGAATGGCGAGAAAAGGGCTTTCTATCCAGTAGAATATCGATGAAGATATTGGTATCGACGAAGAGTTTCACAGATATTTCTCTCTGAGGTAGGCTTCTCTGCTTGCCTTGTGGTCCTTATCCACCTCTTCCTTGGAAACGATACCGACAAATCGATCCACCGACGAGGACAGGGTCTCCAGTGCCTTTTTGTCGATGACGGCTTCGTCTCTTTTTTTCATCTTCAGAAATTTTTCATAAGAAATGAGTACGGCGGTCGGTTTGTTACGTTTGGAGATGATCACCTCCTCTTTTCCCATCCCTACAAACGCCAGAAGGCTTGAAAACTTCGCTTTGGCATCGGCTACACTGACTAACATTTCCAATCCTTAATAGTCATAATGACCATATTGTATAGGATCGATGGAGTGTATGTCAACAGGTGCTCTAAAAAAGGTGATATATAGAAAAGACCCCTACTTGCCTTCCTTCTTCCGATAATAGGCCACGACCGCCAACCCCACTCCCACGCAGAGCGCAATGAAGACGATGGAGCCGATGATGACTCCGGGGGTGACGGGCTGACTCAGGTCAGGCATTCAGGACCTCGGCGCATCGCTCGCAGAGAGCGCCCTCTTCAGCGGCAGTGTAGCGCCAGCAGCGGGGGCATTTGTGGGCGGTGGCGCGGTGGATGGTGAAGCGCAGGTCGTCGACGCTGAAGCTGCCCAGCTCTTCGCCTTCGCTCTCACTCTTCAGGGCGCTGACGACGAACCAGTCCTCCAAGTCCTTGGGATCCTTCATCGGCAGCATCTCCACCGGGCCGGCGATCTCCAGCTCCAGGGTGGCTTTGATGAGCTTCTCTTTTTTGAGCCGGTCCACCTCTTCGGAGAAAGCTTCGCGGGCGGCACCCAGCAGAGCGTCGTCGAAGGGCATCGCCACTTCGGGCAGGGGCTCGTAGACCATGTCGAAGACGTCGCCCCACTCTCCCCTGACCACATCGTGAGCGTACTCCAGCACCTCGTCGGCGGTGTAGGTGAGCGTGGGGGCCACCAGGGCAAGCATGCTCCGGGCGATCATCGCCATGGCCGTCTGGGCGCCCCGGCGGGTGGGAGCGTCGGGGGCGTCGCAGTAGAGGCGGTCTTTGCAAATGTCCATGTAGATGCCGCTGAGCTCGTTGGTGAGGAAATGGTTGAGCCTAGCGAAACCCCGGGCGAACTCGTAGGCGTCGAAATTGGTTTTGACGGAGGCGAAAACCTCCCCGGCCTCGGCCAGGATCCAGCGGTCCAGCTCTCCCAGCTCCTCCACCGGCCGCAGGGCCTCCAGGTCGTTGACGTTGGCCAGGAGGAAGCGGAAGGTGTTGCGGATCTTGCGATACTGCTCGGCGGTCT
>JALWPZ010000202.1 GCA_026994745.1 Campylobacteraceae bacterium
ATTTTGGCCGCCAGCAGCAGCAAAAGCACGGCGATGAGCTTTTTGACCTGGGCGGGGGTCAGGCGGTAGTGCATGATGAAATCCCCCAGATACCCCCCCAGCACCGCCGCGACGGTTACCACCCCCAGGAGCACCCAGTCCATCTGCACGAAGCTGAGGTAGGTAAAAAAGGCCCCCAGAGAGGAGAAGGGGATGATGAAACTCACCGCATAGGCGGCCTTTTTGGCATCGAAGCCCAGAAGGATCAGCAGCGGCATGATCAGCGCTCCGCCGCCCACACCGATCATTCCCGAGATGATCCCCACGACGAAACCGATGAGAAAGAGGATCCAGGCCTTGTCGTAGACCACCTTGCTCTCCCGCCGGGTATAGAGCAGCAAAATCGCCGCGGTGATGAGGAAGGCGACCAGGATCCATTTGACCACGACCACGGGAACGTATTGGGAGCTCCAGGCTCCCAGGGGCGTGGCGATCAAAATGGCGACGACCAGTGGCAGGGCGAAGCGGATATCCAGCACCCCGCGGAAGAAGTTCATCACCGAGGCGGTGATCGTGGAGGAGCTGTTGATGAAGAGCCCGATGGCCTTGGCAAGGTTCAGGGGCATCCCCATCATATTGAAAGTCGGCACCAACACGATGGCCGAACCCACCCCGCCCATGGCGAAGAGGGTCGAGAGCCCCAGGGTCAGGAGGAAGTAGATCCCGTAGTGGATCAGCTCCGGTGTGCTCATCGTCTCAGAGCTTCAGATCTTTGGCTTTGCCGCCCTTGAGGCGATCCATGAGCCCCAGCAGGCCTCCGACGAGATATTTGACGTTGTAGCCTTTGGAGGCCAGGTAAGTGCGGGCCATGTTGGAGCGGTCGCTTTTGGGGCAGGCGACGACCAGGAGCTTCTCTTTGGGGAGCTCGTCGAGACGCTCGGGCAGTTCGGGCGCCGGGATCTGCAGGCCGAAGTTGAGCTGCCAGACCTTGGTCTCGAAGGGCACACGGATGTCGATGAGCTCCGCTTCGCCTTTGTTGTAGAGATCGATGAAATCCTCGATCTCGATGCGCATGTTTTTCATTTCGCTGGGGACGATGTTGAGTGGAAAGGTATTCATTTTGTTCTCCTTGTGTTGATTTAAAGTCATTTAAGGTCATTTGTGGTCATTTAGGGTCATTTGAGGGATAATTACCAATGTTCTTACCCTCAATGACTGCACGCGCAGTGTGCAAAATGACCTCAAATGACCGCGAAGCAAATGACAACTCTTTATCGAATCTTCTCCATATACTTCTTCGCCCGGTCTCCCCGAAGATAGTCGACGATGCCGAGCATCCCGTCGGTTAGGTAGCGGGCCTCGAAGCCTTTGAGTTTGAGAAAGAGCCGGGCGATCTCGGCCCGGTCGTAGTGGGGGCACATGGTGACGATGGTTTTGTTTTTGTCCAGTTCCTCCAGCCGATCGGGAAGCTCGTCGAGGGGGATGTGGTGGCCGAAGCCGATGTGCCACGCTTCGTACTCCTCGTTGAACCGGATGTCGATCACCTGGGCTTTGCCCGCGGCGTAGAGTTCGAACATCTCGGGGAGCTGGATCTTCATCGCTTTGCGTTCGTCGTAGTCGAAGCCGCGCAGATAGGCGTCGAAACTCTGTTCGTTCATTGGGCGATCCTTTCTTTGTTGTCGTTTCGGCCGTATTCACACTGGAAGGTGCTGTGCTCGATGCCGAAATCGTCGTGGAGCTTGCGCTCGAGCCGGTCGATCACCTCGGTAGCTTGGGAGAGAGGCAGATCCTCGCGGAAATCCAGATGGGCCTCCAGAAAGACCCGCTTGTCGTCCAGCTGCCAGAGGTGCAAATGGTGGGCGTTGGCGATCTCGGGTTCTTTCTCGATGGCCTCGGCCACCGCTTCCACGTCGATCCCCCGGGGGGTGAACTGCATCAGGATCGCTCCACTTTCACGCACCAGGTCGAAGGAGGCCCAGATCAGATAGAGAGCGATGAGGATCGAAACCAGCGGATCGACCCAGAAAAGCTGCCAATAGTACATCAGCACCCCGCCGACGACCACCGCCACGGAGGTCATCACGTCGGTGAGCAGATGCAGATAGGCGGCCCGGACGTTCATGCTCTCTTTGGCATCCTCCTTGACCAGCAGTACGCTGGCGGCGTTGAGGAGGATGCTCAGCAGCCCCAGCCCGATGACCCACGTCGAGGCGATGGGCTCGGGGTGAAGGAATTTGCGCACCGCTTCGACGATCAGAAAGACCGCCACGGCGATGAGTACCGAAGCGTTGAAGAGCGCGGCGAGGATCTCCGCCCGCTTGTAGCCGAAGGTGCGCGACTGGGTGCCCGGTTTGGCCGCCAGGCGGTTGGCCCCCCAGGCAATGACCAGGGCCAGCACGTCGCTGAAGTTGTGCATCGCGTCGCTGAGAAGCGCCAACGATCCAGAGAGGAAACCTCCGACGACCTGCGAGATGGTGATGAGGACGTTGAGCAGGATGGTGATCAGCAGATTCTTCCCGCTCACGTCGTGATGATGGTGGTGCTCCGACATACTCGCTCCTGTTTGTTAGTTTCCGAACCTGAAGGGTCAGGCGTTTTCCAATATTACCGTTTTGTAGAAGGGCTCCACCGGCCCATCTACAATGTAGGGGAAGAGCTTCATCACCCCTTCACGGAAGCGGATATCCAGGTGGGAATTCTCGTGATCCCAAACCGTCTGCCAGGTGCCGTGGAAGAGATAGTGGGTCTTCTCCCCTTCGCTGAAGGCGGCCTGCAGGATCTCCGTGGTGACCGCTTTGCGGTAATGGCGATTCTGGTAGGAGCCAGGCATTCCGTCGGGGAAGCGGGGGTTGTAGTCGTAGTCCCCTTTGGCGGGGCGGAAAGTATCCTGGGCGATCTTCAGCAGTGCGGTGCTGGCCTTGTTGAAAGCTTCTCTCTCTTTGCTGAAGATCCCCACGTGGTTGTTGACGGTCAGCAGATCCTCCCGGGGAGCGTCTTTCTGACTTTTGAGGAACTCGGCGACCTCTTTGCGGCTGGTGTAGATCCGCTTGCGGTCCCCCGCCGCGACGGTGACGTAGACCCCTTCGTGATAATTTTTACTAATGGGTCCGTATCGCCTCATCACTTTAGCGAAAGCTTCGCCGGCTTTGGAGGCCTTGAGATCGCGATAGTTCTCGAAGCGCAGGAAGAGGGAGTAGAACAGCGGCATCGTGTTCTGCTTGGCGGCGTCGAGGTAGGCGGTCTTGAGGACCCCTTTGAGATTGCTGGGGTAATTCTTGACCATCGTGGAGTCTCCGACCATATTCTTCAGGGAGATCGAGAGGAAGCCTTTTTTCTTTTTCATCTCTTTGGCCAATTTGTCCATCTCATCGAGGAAATTGTCCTTGTGCTGCCCCATCAGGCGGCACTCGAAGTACAGTGTCACCGGCCCTTCGGGAGCCTTCTCCCCTTTGCCGGGCTCGATCCGTCCCGCCGTGGCGAATCCGGGCATCGCGGCCACAGCACCCGCGGCCAGTGCCGCACTTTTGAGGAAATCACGTCGTTGCATTGTCTCTCCTTTTTCAATCTTTGACTTTCAAAAGGAAGTATAGCTTAATTGACTTAACGGTAGGTAAATATCATTCAATCTCTTTGTTCTGATGAGCATAGAGCAGAATCGCGACGAAGACTCCGCCCTGGACCACCCCCAGGATCACTTCGCTGATGACGGCTACCATCGCCGGCAGGGTCTGGGGGATCCAATCCCCCGACCCCAGGGTCGTGAAGGTCACGGCGGAGATGTACATCGAGAGGATGAAGTCGTGGGATTGGATCATCACCAGATTCTCGGGCGGGAACTGGGAGTTGAGGTGGAAGAGATGAAAGGGGTCGAAGAACCAGTAGACCGTGGCGTAGAAGAAGATCGTGATCACCGTCACCTCCAGGTAGAGAAAGACCACGTGCAGCAACGCAATATGAAAATGCCGCTTGGAGTGGCTGAAGATGAAGATCGCCGTATCCAGCAGCAGCAGACGTGCCAGAACGATGTAGAGGATGTCGAGGAACATGATGGTATCGCGATGGGCGAGGAACCAATCCTGATAGTTGGCGAGGAGCCAGACCTGGGGGAGCAGTGGCAGCAATACCAGCGGAAGGATCAAAAAGGCGATGTTCTCGTTCTGGACATAACGGTTTTTACGGGAGACGAATCGGTTCAGCATGGGCGGCTCCAGGGGGTCAGGGGTTTCATCGCTTCAAATACGCTTCGAAGGCTCGGGTGATCTCTTCGGCGGGGACGAGCCCTTCGAGAAAGATTTCTCCATCCAAGACTAAGGTCGGATCCTTGGCAATGCCCCGCTCGATGGCCTCTTCGGTGGAGTGGTTGTAGCGGAAGCGCAGACGGATCGGCAGATGCTTGATGGCGCAGCTGAGGCGTTTGGAGAATTTGGCCGTCAAGACCCGATCGCCGTAGAGTACCGCCTCGTGCAGGGGTACCTCGGCAAGGTGAGGGTTGAGGATCTCTCCTTCGTCCATCACGCGGCAGGCGTCGAATTGTTCGGGGGTTTCGAGCATTTTGCTTCCTTTATTTATCGTACAGAATCGATCAGCATTCGAGTGCAAGGAAATCATCGACTCCTCGAACGACAATCTTCCTTTTTGCATCGAATGAATCGAAAAGCTTTCGCTGTATTTCGTTGAGCTCAGATTTGTATTTGACTTCGACGAGGCAGGAGGTTTCGGTAATGAAGTCAATTTCTATGCCTTCATGATTCACATATCGCGGGAGTTTCTGTTTCAGCTTCAGAAAAACAAGGTTTTCAAATACAGCCCCTTTGTCCCGGTAGCCGGTAACGACGTTACGCAATCCCACATCGGAAGCGTAGATTTTCTTGGGGCTTTTGATTCTTTCATTCAACTTTCCGTATTTTTCGACACTGTAAATGAGATAGGTCTCCTCGAAATAGTGAAAATATCTTCGGGCGCTATCGACGCTGATATCCAGAACACGGGCGATTTTGTTGAGCGTCAATTGTTTGCCGCAGCGCTCCATCAGAAGTTTGTAGTACTCCTTGATCACGCCGGCATTTCGGACACCATGGTGAGCGACAATGTCTTTGGCGATGATGTTGTCGGCCAGGTTTTGCAGATACGAGACATCACCGGTGAGTATAAATTCCGGCATACCTCCATCTTGCATGTACTCTTCGAAATAGCCTTCCAGAAGATGATGGTCCGATTTTCGAATATCGATCTGCTTGAAAAGGAGATACTCGTAGAAATCGAGGGGCATCACCTCCACGATACGGGAACGGCCCGTCAAATAGGCATTTTTATCTTTGAGCAACGAGGCTGAGGAACTGGAGGCGAAGATTTTGACATTCTCCAGATCGTAGAAATTTTTCAACTCCTGGTGGTAATGCTCTTTGGCGGTAATTTCGTCCAGGAAAAGATAGATTTTTTGCCGGGAAGGGAGTTTGTGGATTTTGCGGTACTCCTCGACGATTTGCACAATGCTGTAATCCTCCAGGGCATAGAGATCGAGGCTGATATAAAAGATGAAAACAGGGTCGACGGCATGGCGGTGGATGAGATGCTCGATGAAGTTCTTCAATATCGAAGTCTTCCCTACCCGACGCAGACCGGTCAGAAAGATGATATCCCGGCTTTCCAGGGTTTTTTCGAGAATCGCCAAATACCGTTCACGTTCGATTCCTGCAAAGCGATACTCTTCTTCCCACCAGGGATTGGATCGATAAAACAGGCTTTCCATGTTTGTTCCTATCGTATAGAAAATAGCTTTTCTATACGATTATATCGTATAACTTTCAATACTACTTTTAGAGAGCCTCCTCGACTTTCTCGATGGGATTGCTCTTTTTATTCCGCGGGTCGGTGATGTAGGCGTACATCGGGACGTAGACCAGGGTCAAGAGCGTTCCGACCAGCAATCCGCCCACGGCCACGTCGGCCAGGGGGCTGAGACGCTCGAGACCGACGGCCTGCTCCAGGGCGATGGGAATCATCCCGGCGATGGTGCCGAAGGCGGTCATCATGACGGGGCGGAAGCGTACCCGGACCGATTCGATGGCGGCGTCGAAGGGGGTTTTGCCCTCTTTTTCATACTCTTTGTAGAAGTCGATGAGCAGGACTGCGTTCTTGATGATGATCCCGAAGAGTAGCAGGACCCCCACCATCGAGGGCATACAGCTGGGTTTGTCGAAGATCAGCATTCCCCAGGCCGCCCCGATCATGGAAAGGGGCAGGACCAGGATCATGATCAGTGCCAGCCTCACCGACTCGTAGATGGCGATCAGTACCATGATCAACACCAAAACCCCCAGGCCGATGGCTTTGATCATCCGCTGGAAACTGTCGTCGAGCTGCTTGATGTCCCCCTCCTGGGTGACGATGAAGCCGTCGGTATTGACCTTTTTCAGCGCCGCTTCGGCGTCGTCGGTGATGTGGGTGATGGGGCGTTTGGCCCGGTAGGCGCCCACGTCGATGCTGTAGAGCATCCGGTCGCGCTCCAGCTTGGCGGCGACCAGGTGGGGCCGGAAGGTGGCGAACTGGCTCAGGGGGATTTCTCCGAATTTGGTGACGATGGGCAGCATCTTGAGGGTTTCGACGTTCTGGGCGTACTTGCCTTTGAGGTAGAGGCGCACGAACTGGGTCTGCATCGAGGAGAAATCCCCCGCCAGCGACGCGACACCGCCCCGCAGGGGCAGCTGGGAGATGATCTCGAGCGGGGTCGTGCCGTAGCTCAGAGCCTTGTTGGCGTCGATGGTCAGCTCGATCTCGTTGAAGTCGCTGTCCCAGCTGGTGGAGACCGAAGTGAGCCCCTTGATGTTGCGGATCGCCGCCAGGACCTCTTTGGCCTTGTCGGGCAGCCGTTCGTAGTCGCTGGATTTGAGGCGGATATCCAGGGGTGCCTTGATGGTCGAAAGGGCCGTGGCGCCGAAGTCGAAGACATCGTCCCGTTTGACTCCGGGCAGCAGGGCCAGACGGTCGCGGATCTTGTTCTCCAGATCCCAGATCGTGGCGTTACGCTCGAAGCGGTTGACGGCGGTGATGGTCAGGGTCGCTTCGGTGGGCAGATTGCCGCTGCCCAGACTCAGGACCCCAGGCTCGGAGCCGAAGGCGATGGAGCTGCGCACCAGCCAGGGCTGCTTGTCCAGCCAGGCCAGAAAAGGCTGGAGTTTCTTTTCGGCGCTTTCGACGGTCTCGTTGACGCTGAAGGCGAGCTGGGCCTTGATGATTCCCGTATCCATCGGAGGCATGACATCCTTGCCGATGGTGGGCATGACGTTCTTGAGGCTCAATACCAGGGTCAGGACCACGGCGGCGGTCAACAGCATCCGGCGCAGCGCCCACCATTTGCCGTTGGAGAATTTGAGGACCCCCACATAGGGACCCACCAGGCGGCCGATGGTGTTCTGGTAGAGGGCTTCGAACCACTTCTCCACCCGGGTCTTGCCGGTACCGTTGCGATAGAGCCATACCGAGAGTTTGGGGATGAAGGTGATGGAGAGGAAGTAGCTCACCAGCAGCGCGATGATCAGCGTCGAAATGAGGGGCTGGAAGATGTGCTGGGGAAAATCCCCCACGAACATCAGGGGGAACATGACGGCGATGGTGGCGATGGTCCCGGCGAAGATCGGTTTGAGGACCTCTTTGGTCCCCTCCTGGACCGCCGTCTGGAGATCCTCGTGCTCCTCGTTGAGGTGGCGTTCGATGTTCTCCAGAACGACGACGGCGTCGTCGGTGAGCATCCCCAGGGCCAGGATGATCGCCGTGTAGATGACGATGTTGAGCTCGCCGCCCATGAGCCAGATGATGGCCATCGTGGCGAAAAAGACCATGGGGATCGAAAGCCCCGCGGCGACGATCGCCCGGAAGTTACCCAGGAAGATCATGATCACCAACAGGGTGTAGATCACCGCGTCGCGCAGGGCTTCGAGCATATTGTCGTTGGCGGTCTCGATCAGGTCCCGCTGGGTATCGGAGATGCTGAATCGGATCTGGGGATAGCGCTGTTCCAGCTTGGCCATCTCCGCCCGGGCCGCCTTGGAGACGGAGAGCACGCTGCCGCCGGGGGCCCGCTGGACCGCCAGGGCGATGGCGGGTTTGCCATTGCCCAGATAGCCGCTGGTACGCTTCTGGTGGCTCCAGGCGACCTTGGCGATATCCCCCAGGCGCAGGTTGGGGGCGATGGGGAGCTGTTCCAGTTTGGCGATCTGGTCCCGCTCGCCGTAGTAGGTCAGGGTGGCGAAATTCTTGGGCCCCTTGACGAAGCCGATGGGGGTATCCCGGTTGATGGCGCGGATCGCGCCGATGAGTTTGTTGAAGTCGATGCCGTAATGCTTGGCCTTGAAGGGGTCGACCTCGATGGTGATGGCGCTCTGATAGCCGCCGAAGACCTCCACGTTCCCGATGGCGGGATTGCCCAGCAGATAGGGTTTGATGAAACTGTCGGCGATCTTACGGATCTCGGGCAGGGTAATGTTCCCGTCCTTGGGACTGAGGGAGATCACATCCACCGGTAGGGTGAAATCCCCGGCGGTATAGACGGCGGGAGTGACGTTGGCCGGCAGGCGCCCCTTGGCGATGGAGAGGGCGTTGGCCACGTCCACAGCGGCGGCTTCGAGCCCCTTTTCGTACTCGAACTCCGCTTTGACGATGGACATGTTGGCCACGTTGACGCTGCTGACGTCCCGGACCATGGAGATCCGGGCGATCTCCGCCTCGATGGGTTTGCTCACGCTGCTGGCGGCCACTTCCGCCGTGGCACCGGGAACCTGGGTGATGACGACGACCTGAGGACGGTTGGCATCGGGAAAGAGGTTCTTGGGCAGGGTGATGAGCGCCACGACCCCCAGGGCGAAGAGGATCGCGATCAGACTGTAGAGCTGATAGGGACGTTTATAGAAATAGTTGAACATGACCGTTTACTCCCGGGGGGCTTTGACGACGGGATAGCCGCTGAGCAGGCGCAGCAAGATGTCCGGCTTGGCTTCGACAACCTCTTTGCCCGCCAATTCGGGATCCAGAGCGATGCCCTGTTCCCCCATGGCCAGCATAGGTGCGGGAATCGCCTTGACCCCTTTGTCGCTGTAGAGGAAGAGCCAATTCTTCCCTTCCCGATTGAGCAGAGTATCATAGGGCAGCAGCACCGCCTCGCCCTGGAAGGTGACCACGTCGGTTTCGACCCGGTTGCCGGCGGGGATGTAACGGTCGATGTCGGCGCGGTATTCGTTGAGCCCGTTGAAGGTCGAATGCAGGGGCTGTAGGGAATACTCCTTGCCCTGGAAGCGGATCTTCTTCGCACCGCCGGGCAGGCGCACCAGCAGCCAGGTCCCTTCGGACGCGGCGACCTTGACCAGGGGTTTGCCCGGAGTCGCCAGATCCCCCACGCTGACCATCGCCGCCGAGACCACGCCGTCCACCGGCGACGTGATGCGGGTGTAGGAGAGTTGGTTCTCCAGGGTCCTCTTCTCCCCTTCCAGCTTGGCGATCTGCGCCTGGATGGAAGCGACCTGGGCCTTGGCGCTGTCGATCTTCACCGCCTCGGCCTGGAACTGCTCCTGGGAAACCCCCTGAACCTTCAGCAACTCTTTGCTGTGCTCGTGGATCGCGATGAGGTTGCGCAAATTGACCTGCGCCGCCTCCAGCTGGGCCCGGGCGCTTTCCAGGGCGTGTCGCACCGACTCCAGGGAGGCTTTGATCGCCGTATCGTCGAGGCGCACGAGGAGCTGCCCCTTTTTCACTTTCGTTCCGCTTTTGGGAACCTCCAGGACCCGGGCGGCGACTTTGGAGGCCAACACGGCGTCATTGTCGTTCTTGGTCAAGGCGATAGAGGAAACCGTCAGGGTTACTTTCGACACGCTTGCTTTTCGGGTGTCGATGACCACGGCGTACTCTTTGGCCGGCGGAGTCTGCGCTTCCTGGGCCTTGCGCTTCTTGACCAGATGGATCGCCCCGGCCACCAGCGCCGCGACGACGATCAAAAAGATCAGGAGTTTGAAGAGTTTTTTCACTGCTTGCATTTTCATTTCCTTCTAAATTTTTCCGAACAAAGAGAGTTTTCCGGATCCGATCGCCTGACGCGACACCTCAACCGTTCATAGTGACCGGCTGGACAGAACATCCCAAACGCCACCTCCCAATGACCAATGACAAATGACCAATAACCGCATCGCAAAGCGATGCCTACCGCACGATCCGCTCGAAATCGTTTCCGTAGAGGAAAGCCAGCTGCGCCAGAGTCTGCCACCAAAGCGCCTGGGTCTTGTAGAGCTGGGCCTTGGCGTCGTATAGGGCATCGACGTAGCGCAGATACTCTTCCAGGGTCATTCTTCCTTCATCGTAACTTTTGTGGGCGATGGAGAGGAGCTTCTTCTCGTTGGCGATGTTCCGGCGATGGAGGCTCATCGAGTGCTCCAGGACCCTTACCTGACGACGCATCCCCTTGGCCTTGGCCCGCAGCTCCGTCGCCGTCTTCTCCACCTCGATGGCACTCTTCATGGCATGGACCCGGGCCTTCTGCATACTGCGGATCTGGGGCATATCCAGAAGCGGGGCGCTCACGGTCAGACCGATACCCCCGTAATCCCGCTGAACCCTCCGCCCGCTGAAGTAGCTGTCGCCGTATCCCCGGTTGATATCGCCCTGTAGATGCAAAGAGGGATAGAGCTTCTCCTTCTGGGCCTCGGCCTCCAGGCGGTCGGCCTGGGCCCTGGCCTTCAGGGGCTGCAGGGCCAGGAACTCCCTCTCCTCGATCCTCCCTTTCTTGCGCATCGGGGCTGATCGACGCAATTCCACCCCGCTGAGGCTCTCCACCAGGACGCGCAGGTTCTCTTTCTGGATGGCGATATTGTCCAGAGCGATGCGGATGGAATCGAGGCGCTCCTGCACCTTGTAAAGTGCCGAAGCCGAAGCCCGACCCGCCTTCACCTTGGCCCCGACGATCTTCTCGGTGCTGCGCAGGGTCTTGGCCTTGGAGAGCAGCGCCGCCTCCATCTCCTCCAGGTAGCGGAGATTGGCGTTGGCCCCCAGGACTATCGCCTGGTCCTTGAGCAGATTCAGGCGCTTCTTCGCCTGCACCGACTGTCGCATGGCCCGGGCCTTCTCCACCAGGGTGAAGAGTTCGGCGACGAAGATCGGCATGGAGACCGTCGCACCGATCCGTTCGATATCGGTACTGAACGGGAAATCACCACTTCCGTTTCCGGCAGGTGGTGGTCCGAACTTTGCATTTTCCGTTGGCGTTGCCGGACGGAGATTCGTCGGAGAGTTGTAATGAGTCACACTCCCGAAAACCCGGATCTTTGGCCAGAACTGCGCCTGCACCATCCCCAGGGCCCTTTCACTCTCCTCCAGGGAGAGCCGGTCCATTCGCTCCTGATAGTGGTGTTTCACGCCGCTGAGCAGCTGCTCCACCGTCGCGGCCTGCAGGGCGCCTCCCAGGATCAAGCCCACGCAAATCGTTCGTTTCAGCATGTCAGCCCCTTGACGATCCGTTCGGCGAGGCGATCGACCACGTCATGGAAGTCCACCTCGTTCCGGATTCGGGAATCTCCCAATTCCCGGGCGATCCTCTCCCGCAGGGGACGGCTGACGTGATAGGCCGTCAGGGGAGTGACGATGGTCATCTGCACCATGAAGGGGTTCTCCTCCCCGAAGACCCCTTCTCGCCTTCCCTCATCCAGGATTGTGATCAAAGTCCGCAGGATCCCCGCCATGCGCTGGGCGCAACTCTCGGGAAGCGTTCCGGCTCCCGCCGTGATTTCCCGGGAAAAGATGGCGCTGAAATGGGGATTGTCGATCAGAAAGCTCCCAAAGGTCAAGATGTAGGAACGCAGACGCTCCACGGCGCTGCCCTCGGCCGTCTCCTGGGCGATCTTCTCCTCCAGGACCGTGAATTGACTGCAGACCACCGCTTCGTAGAGGGCCGCCTTGTCCCGGAAATAGTAATAGATCGCCGGCTTGGTGATTCCGCAGGCCTTGGCCAGCTCATCCAAAGCCGTCCCTTCGTATCCCTTCTCGGAGAAAAGTTCCACCGCCTTCTCCAAGATCATCTCTTTCGTTTCACCCTTGCGTGCCATGCACGGCTCCTTTACTGATTAGTCAGTCGAATTGTATCCACTTTTTCATGAAATTCCAAAATCTCGGAAGCCTCAGTCACTCTGTGTTACCATCCGACGAAGCAGATACGTGCGAAAGGCGGATAGGGTATGCGACGATTCATTAAGTGGGTGGTGCGACTGTTTCTATTTCTGCTCACCCTGCTCGTCATCGCCTACTTCCTCGTCCCCCCGCTCACCGAGACCCTCTTCGATACCCAGGCGATCCGAAGCAAGCTAAAAACGGAGATGCTTCCCAGCGATCAACCGAGAACCGTACATCTTGAAAAAAGCGAGAAGCGCGTCTTCCGTGCCCAGCATCTCGACACCTATCTCGGGACCGCCTTCTGGACGGCCCTGGGACTGCCACGGCTCGCCTACAACTACCTGAACCTGGAGCCGGAACATAAGCGGATCGATGCCGAAAGCATCGGGATCTTCGTCGATCCCGCGAAGAACGAAAGTACCGAAATCCTGAAATCCATAGCGGAGCTGGGAGTCCGATCCATTGGGCAGAGAATTTACGTCGACGACACATTTCTGAATTCCGATGCCTACCGGAAACATCTGGAGCTGGCCAAACGACTCCACGAGCTAGGCTACGATCTGCTCCTGGTCCTTGCCCAGCGTTACGAAAGTTTCCAGGGGGATCTCCCGGGCAGAATGAGTCGGGTCATCAGGGATTTCGCGCCCTACGTGGATGATTATCAGATCGGAGAGGCGGTCAATCGGAGCAAGTGGGGCGTGCCGGACAAGGACGACTATATCGCCTTCGTCGACGCCGCCTTCGACGCCATTCGAGCCCACGATCCCACCGCGAAGACCCTCGGTCCCAGTGTCATCGATTTCGAATGGTTCTATACCCTCTACTTCGATCATCTGGCCGACAACCGCTTCGACATCGCCAACACCCTCCTCTATGTCGACCGGGTCCGCCAGCCCGAGAACGAACAACACGGTTTCGACACCGACGCCAAGATCCGGCTTTTCAAGGCGATCCGGGCCGACAAACCCCTCTGGATCACCGAAGTCAATTGGCCGATCAAAGGGATGGGAAGGTTCAAGCCTACCTCCGAGAAGGAGGCGGTCAGCGAAAGGGAGTATCGCAACTACATGCTCCGCTACCTCATCATCGCCCTGGGGAGCGGATATGTGGACCGGGTCTACTGGTGGCAGCTCTACGCCCGCGGTTACGGGCTCATCGATCATCTCGAGGGCCGAAAGCGCGACGCATTCCAGGCATTGGCAAATCTGCAACGGCTCCTGAGCGGCAGCGAAGTACTGAACCATACGGTGCACAACGGACTCTACGATTATCGTTTCGAGAAAAAAGGGACTGCGTTCCACCTCCTCTGGACCAAAGACGAAACAAGGGCCTCTCTCCCCTCCCGAAAAATGAGCTGTAGCGATCTTCTCGACGGGAAAAAGGCCAAAGAGATCGGTCCTTTGCCCGTCCTCTGCAAGGAGCTTTCCCCATGATGAACGATCGCGAGAAGATCCTTCTGGGACTGCTTTTCCTCGCCTATCTTTTCCTCCTCTTCTACCAGATCGGGGGTTATCCCGTATGGAACAAGGACGAGGGGCTCTACGCCGACGCCGTGCGGGAGATGATCGAGCGGGGCAACTACCTCGACCCCTACTTCAACTACGAGCATCGATGGCAGAAACCGATCCTCATCTACTGGGTCCTCCTCCCCTTCGCCAAACTCTGGGGAGCCGACGCTTTCACCCTGCGCCTCGCCCTGGCGTTCCTCTCCCTGGCGACCCTCGGGGTCACCTGGCTCCTGGCCCGACGGCTCTTTCGCAACGGGCAGATCGCCTTTCTGAGCGCCTTTTTCCTGGTCTCCTCCGCCTCCTTCATCCTCCAGGCGCGTCACATCGCCACCCACATGCTCCTGCTCTTTACGATCATGCTCTCCTTCCTCTTCCTCTACGACCTTCTGAGGGGAAAGCGAAACAATACGACGGTGCTGCTCTTCGGCGCGAGCGTGGGGCTGGCCTTTCTGGCCAAGCTCTATGTCGGGGTGGTCTTCATCCTGGCGACGGGCTTCCTCCTGGGCTTCCCCGAGATCTGGCGCCACAAAGCCGCCTTCGTCAAAAAAGCGCTCCTGGGGGGCCTCGCCTTCGCCGTCGTGGCGCTTCCCTGGTACCTCTACATGGTCCTGCACTACCGGGAAGCCTATATCGATTTCGTCTACCACGAATTCTTCGACCGGATCGGAAAGCGGGTCACCGGAAAGAACGGGCCCTTCTTCTACCTCAAAGTCTTCTTTGGAAACTTCGCCCCCTGGTCGGTACTCCTCGCCCTGTTGGCACTCCTCTATCTCAAAAAGTTCTGGGGCAATCTCCGCCGCAGCCTTGCGGAGAACCGGGAGCTCCTTCTGATCCTCACCGCCTTTTTCGTCGTCCTGATCACCCTCTCGATCCCCAAATCGAAACTTCCCGGCTACCTCTTCTACCTCCAGGGCTTCGCCGCGATCCTCATGGGGGTGGCGGCCTATTACGCCACCCTGAACCGCCCCCTGCGGTGGGCGGTCTGGCTACTCCAGGGACTTCTTTCCGTCGCTCTGGTCGCCATCTGGGTCCTCTACTTCGATTGGAGATCCCTCAGCTTCGCCCTGATCCTCCTGGCTCTCGTCGCCCTCTGGTTCCTGAAGATGCGAAGCTTCGCCATCGGAATCTTCCGTATCGGAGCGGTCATGTGGATGATCTACTTCACGGTCCTGGGGAACATCTACCCGGCGATCCAGCCCTACTTCGGCTATCAGCGCTTCGGGGGAGAGATCGTGGAGCTGCACCACAAAGAACCGGGACTCAAGGTCTACGCCCGCGACGGAGGCCGCCAATCGATGCCTTTCTACGCCCGAACCAAGATCCACAGCCTCGGGAAAAAACTTCCCGACGAGAGTCATTTCATTCTCCTGATCTCGAAGCAGAACTTCGAGTCTCTGAAATCGAGA
>JALWPZ010000203.1 GCA_026994745.1 Campylobacteraceae bacterium
ACACCGTAGAGAGAGAAGCCAAGAAGGATTACATCGACCGCCACTCTCCCTTCATCCATTGCGCCGAAAGCGCCAAGAAGGGCGAGAAATTCCCCGTGACCGTCAAAATGGGGAACGAGTACAGCCATCCCGATGATTTCGATCATTACATCGCCTACATCCAGCTCTGGAACGGTGAGACCCTGCTGGCGCAAGCCACCTTCACTCCCGGTTCTCTGGGAAATCAGAAGGAGCATGCCGAGGTGACCTTCAACATCGTTCCCACTGGCAGCAAGCTCAAGCTGACCGCCATGGCCTACTGCACCAAGCACGGCCTCTGGGAGAGCGATCCCGTCGAAGTCACCGTCGAAGGATAAGCACTTCCTCCTCCGGCCCGATGGCCGGTTCTATCGAATTCCTCTCTATTTCCTCCCAGCTTTACCTGATATTGTTAAAGATTCCCATAACCACTTCGATGTACAATGGACCCCTATTCTTTCCATAAGAGGTATTTCTTGATCCATCGCAATATCGTCGCGCTCGGTTTCGTCAGCTTCTTCACCGATCTGGCCAGCGCCATGGTCACGTCGGTGCTGCCGATCTTCATCGTCTACACCCTGGACCAGGGGGTGGACAAGCTAGGCTACGTAGTGGCAATCGCCACCTTCGTCTCCTATGCCTTCCGGATCCTCTTCGGGTACCTCAGCGACCGCTTCCGGGTGGTCAAACCCTTCGTGGTCACCGGATACCTGGTCTCCGCCGTCACCAAACCGATGCTCGCTCTGGCCCAGACCTGGCAGCAGGTGGCCCTGCTTCGGGGAACGGAGCGGATGGGAAAGGCGATCCGGGCGGCGACCAAAGACAGCCTGATCTCCGCCTACAGCGAAGGAAAGAGCGGCCGGAGCTTCGGCTTTCACAAAATGATGGATGTAGCCGGCGAAATGATCGGCGCCCTGATCGCTTTCGGAACGCTCTATTGGCTGGGAAAGAGCGAAGCGGTCTTTCGGGAGCTCTTCGCCTGGACTCTGCTACCGGGGATCCTCTCGGTATTGATCGTCCTTTTTTTCGTCCGGGACGCCCCCTATCGGGAACGAGAGAAGTCCCGATCCTTCGATTGGAAAAGTGACCGGGCGCTCCTTCCTCTGCTCCTTCTCTACTTTTTGTTCATCTTTTTCCTTTTCAGCGACAGCTTCTTCCTCGTCGCCGCCAAGGAATCCGGCATCGCCGTGGCGATGATCCCCCTGCTCATGGTCCTCTACAATTTCGTACAGACGATCCTGAGCTACGCTTCGGGGGTCCAGATCGACCGCAAAAGCCCGGCGAAGGTCCTGGGGATCGCCATGGGATTTGGGATCCTCTCCATGGCCGCCCTCTATTTCCATCAAGTGATTGTAGGCTTCATACTGCTGGGGGTCTTCACCGTCACAGGCCTCAATGCCGTTCGATCCTGGATCAGCGAAGAGGCGAAGAACAAGGGAACCGTCTACGGCATCTTCTACGGCGGAGTGGCTCTCTTTGGCGCCGCCGGCGCGACGGTGACGGGATTGATCTGGAAACACTTCGGAGAATCCGACGCCATCCTCTTCTCCCTGACCGGACTCTCTCTGGTTTGGATTCTTTACTGGATCCATATAACTCGAAAGCGCTAAGCGCACCCGAACCCTCTTCTCTCCTTGGTATCTACTAAAGAGCACTTCATCCCAGCCATTTTAGGAACGAATGAATCGCTGTCTCCTTTCATTACCAATCACCAATTGAGAACTCTAAGTAACGTTCGTCATTCCGGACTTGATCCGGAATCCAGGGGTACAAGCACCCATGAAACCGTGGATCCTGAATCAAGTTCAGGATGACGAGGCCATATTCACCAGGTTTTTCAGAGGATCCAATTACGAATCACGAATCAAACCACACCCGCATTCGGCTATAATCCCCCCATGAAACACGATACCCGTCCCCCCTACCTCTACGAGCACGATCCCATCCCCTTCGATTTTCGCCAGAGCGTGGAGCGCTTCCATGTGGAGGAGCTTCCACTCTTCCGTCCCTCGGGCAAGGGAGAGTGGATGATCCTCACGATCCGGAAAAAGGATCTAAGCACCTACAAGCTCCTCTCGGTCCTCAAGTCCGCCACCGGGGCCAGCGACCGGGAGATCGGTTATGCCGGCCTCAAGGATAAGAACGCGACGGCCCTGCAGCGGATCTCCCTCCCCAGACGCTACGAATCGGGTCTCAAAAACCTCAAAACGGAGCGGATCGAAGTCCTGGAGCGGACACTCAACCGACAGCCTCTGCGTATCGGCGCCCTCTCGGGGAACGCCTTTCGGATCGTTCTGGAGAGGATGGAGCCGAAGAGCTATCCCCGTTTTCAGGAAGCCCTGGAGGCGATCCGTTTCCACGGGTTTCCCAACTACTTCGGATATCAGCGTTTCGGAAGCGACGGAGAGAGTTGGAAACAGGGAAAAGAGATCGCCCACAGCGGAAAGAGGCTCCACGGAGCCAAGGAACGGCTCCTGGTCGCCTCCTACCAGAGCAAGCTCTTCAACGATTGGCTGGCCCGGCGCGTGGAGATCTCCCGGATCATCAAACAAATGGAGCCGCCCAGGGCCGCGAAAACCCTCAATTGGCCCGAAGAGCTGATCCAAGAGCTTAAAAAGCAACCGAGCCTCTTCAAACTCTTCCTGGGCGATCGATTGCAGGAGTATCCTCGGGGGAAAAAAGAGCGGTTCTGTCGGGATATGCTCTCTGATTCCCAGGCATTCACCCGCAAAAGCGTCGCTCCCACCGGACTGCTTCCCGGAGAGCGGGCTCCCCGCGCCCAACTGGACGCCCGTCATCTGGAGGCCCCCTACGATGACGACGAGATCACGGGGCTTCGGGGGAACCGGCGCTTCGCCTGGGTCTGGCCCGAGAAGGTCTCCAGCGACTACGACCCCCAGCGGCGGCAGGCGGTGGTCCGATTCACCCTGCCCTCGGGGGCCTACGCCACGACCTTCCTGGAAGAGATCGCCAAACGCTCCCTCAAACCTTCCGTCACCCCACGCAACTGAGTTCTACTCCTTTCGCAGGCGCAAGGTCACCGGAGCGTGGTCGCTGCCGGTAATCCGATCCAGGATGTCCGCGTCGAGGATGCGATCCTTCAGATCCTCCGAGACGAAGAAGTAGTCGATCCTCCAGCCCACGTTCCTCTCCCGTGCCCGGGTCCGCATGGACCACCAGCTGTATCGATCCCTCTCCTCCCCGTGTACATAACGGAAGGTATCGATGTATCCCGCCGCGATCACTTTGTCGATCCAGGCCCGCTCGATGGGCAGGAATCCCGAGATATCCTCGTTCTCCTTGGGTCGGGCCAGATCGATCTCCCGATGGGCGGTATTGACGTCGCCGCAGAAGATGATCGATTTCCCCCGGGAGCGAAGCTCTTCGATGCGATCGAAGAAGCGCTCGTAGAACTCCATTTTGTAGATCAGTCGCTCCTCGTTGCGTTTGCCGTTGGGAAAATAGACGTTGAAATAGGCGATGTCCCCGAAGTGGATCTCGTTGATCCGCCCCTCCCGGAGGATATCCACCTCGTAACAGGGAGAGTAGTACTCCGGATCCAGGTCCGTATAGAGGGCCACCCCCGACTGCCCTTTCTTGTGGGAGGAGCTGACGTACAGGTGTCGATATTCGTGCTCGAAGAGATCCCTGGGGAATTGATCCTCTTCCGCCTTCACCTCCTGCAGCCCCAGGATCACCGGTGGTTCCTCGTCGATCCAACGCAGGGCTCCCTTTTTGGCGATGGAGCGGATCCCGTTGACGTTCCAGGAGACAAAGTAGTAGTGATCGGACATTTCAACCTTTCCTTTGGAGATAATGGATGCTACACCAACCCTTCGGGTGGCTTCGTCGCGGGGGAGCCTGCCGGTGCTCTCTTTTGACTCTGTTTGCTGT
>JALWPZ010000204.1 GCA_026994745.1 Campylobacteraceae bacterium
CCCGGTGAAGAGGATGGTCTGGGTCTCGAACTCCGCCTCGGTCATCTGGCAGGCGAGAAAGCGGTTGTAGATGAGGCGGTAGAGCTTGAGCTCGTCGGCGGCGAGATACTTGGCGGCCATCTCGGGGGTGAACTCGGTCATGGTGGGGCGGATCGCCTCGTGGGCCTCCTGGGCCCCTTTGGATTTGGAGGCGTAGAATTTGGGCTTCTTGGGCAGATATCTGTCGCCGAAATTCTTCTGGATGAACTCCCGGGCTTCGGCGACGGCCTCCTTGGCCAGATTGAGACTGTCGGTCCGCATGTAGGTGATGACCCCCATGGTCCCCTTGTGGGTCTTGACCCCCTCGTAGAGCTTCTGGGCGATCATCATCGTCCGCTTGGGGGAGAAGCCCAGCTGGGTGGAGGCCGCCTGCTGCAGGGTCGAGGTCATGAAGGGCGGCGGGGTCTTGGATTTGCGACGGGCGGTTTCGATGGAGCCGACCCGGAAGGATTCCCCTTTGGCCGAATCGACGATCTTTTTAGCCTCGTCGCCGCTTTTGAGGGTCATCTTTTCGATCTTTTTCCCCTCGAAGCTGTAGATGTCGGCTTCGACGCTTTTCTCGAAGACCCCCTGGATGCTCCAGTACTCCTCGGGTTTGAAGGCTTTGATCTCCCGTTCCCGGTCCACGACGATCTTCAGGGCGGCACTCTGGACCCGTCCGGCGGAGAGCCCCTTCTGGATCTTGCTGGCCAGGAGGGGGGAGAGCTTGTAACCCACGATCCGGTCCAGGAGGCGCCGGGTCTGCTGAGCGTCGACGCTCTGCATGTCGATATGTCGGGGGTTCTCCAGGGCGTGTTGGATGGCGCTCTTGGTGATCTCGTGAAAGACGATGCGGGGGAGTTTCTCGGGGTCTTTGCCGATGGCCTTGGCGATGTGATAGCCGATCGCCTCCCCCTCCCGGTCCTCGTCCGTCGCGATGTAGACGGTCTCGGCCTCCTTGGCCAGTTTCTTGAGCTCACGGACGGTAGCGCTGGCATCCCGGGGGATGGTGTATTTGGGGATGAACTTCCCCTCCTCCAGGGTGATGCCGAAGCTGCTCTTGGGCAGATCCCGGATATGCCCCTTGGAGGCGACGACCTTGTAATCCTTGCCCAGGAAGTTGCTGATGGTCCGCGCCTTGGCGGGTGATTCGACGATGATCAAGTTTTTCATATATATGGTAGCCTGTCGGATTTTTCCGGCATTGTAGCATAGGTGGGGCGTGAGGCGTGAATCGTGATTCGTAATTGGTGATTCGTGAGACGTGAAGCGTGAGGCGTAATTCGTGAATGGAAGCGGAAATTCATTCCCGC
This sequence comes from Campylobacteraceae bacterium, assembly GCA_026994745.1. Classification (GTDB taxonomy): domain Bacteria; phylum Campylobacterota; class Campylobacteria; order Campylobacterales; family Sulfurovaceae; genus Nitratifractor. The sequence continues at coordinate 1,332 of JALWPZ010000204.1, forward strand.
CCCCGTTACTAGTTACTAGTTGCTAGTTACTCGTTCCCTTGATCCTTGTAGAGCTCGTGCTTCGCTCCGATGCTCTCCAGGTACTCTTTGACCTTGCTCTGTCCCATTTTCCGGGCATAGTCCAGGGCCGTCATACCGAATCTGTCCACACCGTCGACCTGGGCTCCCTCTTCGATGAGATATTTCAGCATCTCCAGGTCGTTGAAAGCGGCGGCCAGCATCAGGGGGGTCATCCCGCTCTTTCGTCGGCTTTCGCTCAGACTGATCCCCTGCTCCTTGCAGAGCCGGACGATATCGGGACGACGGTATTTGATGGCGATGTCCAGAGCCCCCAACCCTTCCCGGTTGCGATAGTGCAGATCCAGACCTGCCTCCAGCAAGAGCTCCAGGGCCTCCAGGCTGATGCCGTGCATGATCACGTAAAAAAGCAGGGGAATTTCGTCGGGCTCGTCCAGCTCGTACTCTTCGCCAACGATCACTTCGGTATCCAGGTCCACCTCGCCTCTCTCCAGGATCTTTCGCAGGGCGACCAGGTTGTCCCGCTTGATGGCTTCGAGGAGTTCGCCCATGGCGTCAGCGCGGCTCATGATCCTCCGCCGAAGGGGTTGATCCCGCCCAGCATGTTCATCGCCTGGGACTTTCTGTTGTCCTCCACCATCTTCATCAGATCGTTGAGAGTACTGATCAGCAGGATCTGGAGGGACTCCTTGTCCTCCATCAGAGAATCGTCGATGCTGATGTCCACGATCTCCCCGGCGCCGTTGGCGCTGACCTGGACCATCCCTCCCCCGCCTTTGGCGGTGAGGATCGTCTCTTTGGACTTCTCCTGGAGCTCCTGGGCCTTGCTTTGCATCTGCTCCATCATTTCGCCCATCTTTTTCAGATCGAGGCCTTCGAACATCTTCGCTCCTTACTCCAGACCCTCGAAGGCCTGGGCGATACTATTGTCATCGTTGAGGATGACGATCCTGGGTTGGAAGCGATCCGCTTCGCTCTCTTCCATCTGGGCGTAGGCGATGATGATGATCTTGTCGCCCCGGTGGACCTTGCGGGCGGCGGCACCGTTGAGGCAGATCTCCCGCTTGCCCCGCTCTCCGGGGATGATGTAGGTGGAGAAGCGTTCGCCGTTGTTGACGTTGACGATGTCCACCTTCTGCCCCACCCGCATGCCCGAAGCCTCCAGGAGCTCCCGGTCGATGGTGATGGATCCCACATAATCCAGATTGGCGTCGGTCACTGTCGCCCGGTGGATCTTGCTCTGCAGCATCGTGATCTGCATCCGCTCTTTCTCCTTGTTCCGCATCGTGCATCCGATGTCGAGAGTTCAGAAGAAAAAGCTCCCGGAGCTCTCTCTTCTATTCTCTATTATATCAAAGGGGGAATGGGATCATCCCTCTCGCGTTTCTCCTTTGTGGCAATCGTTAAAGCGATTGCCTCATCGCGCCATTTGCGCCGGATCGACGGGCTCGCCCCAGAACTCTTCGGGGATGACGTACTCTTCGACCACTTTGCCACCCAGGATGTGCTCCTCGATGATGCGGTCGATCTTCTCTTTGGTCAGGTTCACGTACATGGTGTGGCCGGGCTCGACGAGCATGACGGGGCCCTGCTGACAGCGTCCGAGGCATCCGGTCTGGACCGGCTGAACGGTGCCGATGATCCCCTTCATCATCAGCTGCTGAGCCAGATGCTGGAAGAGCTGCTGGCTCTCGGGGTCGTTCTGACGGACGCAGCTGGGCTTGGGCATTCCCGGAGGGGCGCTCTGCTGGCATTTGAAGATGTAATACGCCGGTTGGGGCATGGCTGCCTGGGTCATGGGTACTCCTTTTTAATTCAGATAATATTACTCTGATTTCAAAGGAATTCTATCATAAAATTCCGAATCCTTGACAAATATCACCATATTTGCCCATGAGCCTGCTAGAATACCCCGAAACACAGGATGAAAAGGAAGAAGATGAAGACACCCGAATTTTTTCAAAGAGCACCGGTATTCCGGCTCTACGATCCCCTGGGGGATTTCCTGGGGGCCTTCGAGGAGGGGATCGTGGAGATCGGATACCTCGACTGTGTCAAACTGGCGGGCCACTCCTGCCCCACCGTCGCCGGAGCCTTTCTGCTGACCCATCGGGGATTGCGGGAGCTCTACGGCCCCGACTCCCTGCCCGAACGCAGCAAGGTCCGGGTGGAGCTGCGGGAGGCCAAGCATCTGGGGGTCACCGGGGTCATCGGAAACGTGGCGGCATTCATCTGCGGTGCCGGAGACGAAGGGGGCTTCTCCGGGATCGGGGGAGCCTTCAATCGCCGGGGGCTGCTCCACTACGGCATCCACGAGATGATCGGAGATATCCGTTTCACCCGCCTGGATACCGAAGCGTCGGTGAGCCTGCGCCTGGACACTTCCGCCGTGGCGGCCTCGCCGGAGATGATGCCCCTGATGCAAAAGACCCTCAAGGGCGAGGCTCTGCCCGAAGAGGCGGCCAAGTTCCGGGAACTCTGGCAGGCGCGGGTCGAAGCGATGCTCACCACCCCGGAGCTCTGGGAGAGGATCGCTGTCGTCACCGATCGCTCCTGAGCCGACCGATTCCTGCACCGTTCATGCAATGCAAACACAGCAATTTTTTTGAAAAGGAGTACCCATGCAGATATCCAACTACCTGACCCACGAACACCGCTCCTGCGACAGCATCTTCGCCGAGGCGGAGAAAGCGGCCGCCGCCGGAGAGTGGGAGAAAGCGGAAAAATCCTTCCTCGATTTCGCCAACGAAACCCTGAAGCATTTCAAGAAAGAGGAGGAGGAGCTCTTCCCCGCCTTCGAAGCCAAGACCGGATCCACCGAAGGACCCACCCAGGTGATGCGCTTCGAGCACGAACAGGTCCGGGGACTCATCGGAAAGATGGCCGAGGCGGTGGAGAAGAAGGATCGGGACGCCTACCTCTCCCTGGCCGAATCGATGATGATCCTGCTGCAGCAGCACAATATGAAAGAGGAGCAGATGCTCTACGCCATGTGCGACCGGGTCCTTCCCCCCGATGAGAAGAGCGACCTGGTGGAAAAGATGGAGAAGGTGGAGCTGTGAAACGCCGCTTCCTGGATGCCCGGGCGATGGAGCACCCCGAGCCCCTGGAGCGAGCCATCGCCATCGTTCGGGAACTGGACGATGAGAGTTACCTCTATATGCTCCACCGCAAGGAACCGATCCCTCTCATCGCCCTGGCCAACGAACATGGCCTGAACCATCTCTCCTACCGGGACGATGAGGAGCGCTGGCACATCCTGATCACTCCCAATCGGGAAGTGAAGCTGGAGGAGTTTCTGGAGATGGAAACGGTTGCGTGATTGGCGAGGCGTGATTCGTGAGGCGTAATTCGTAATTCGCGCATGGTGATTGAATCCTCTGAAAACCTCATGAATGCGGCTTTGTCATCCTGAACTTGATTCAGGATCCACGGATTTATGTACATTTGTACCCCTGGATTCCGGATCAAGTCCGGAATGACGAAGGTTTTCCAGAGCTCTCAGTTCATGATTCGTGAGGCGTGAGGCGTAACTCGTGATTGGTGATTGGTAGAGCGTGTAGGTCGGACCACTTGCCCGTCACTGAGGCTGAGGACAATGAATGGGGATAAATCCGTATCTCCTCTATGCCGACAAAGCGAATACTTGACACAGAAAGGATCCCCATGTTCCAAAACAGTGGACTCTCCCTCGATCAGGCGCCGCCCATCTCGGTGGTGTTGCGCTTCTTTCTGGCCGGCTCTCTCTGGGGGATCGTAGCGGGGATCTGGCTCCTTGCTCAGGGCGCTACGGCTCTGGATCCCTCCGCACCCCAGGCCTTGATCCTCACCCATATGCTCACCCTGGGAGTGATGCTCTCCTTCATGCTGGGGGCGCTTTTCCAGATGCTCCCCGTCCTGGCGGGCATCGCCCTGAAAGACCCGGTCCAATTGGCGATCCGCAGCCAATACCCGATCCTTTTCGGAACGATCCTCCTGCTGGTGGCCTTCGCCGACCCCTCGACCCCGCTCTTCGCCCTCGCCCTGCTGCTTCTGGGAATCGGGATCCTGCCCGTCGCCCTGCGGATGCTGGGCAGGCTCTACCGCATTACCGACCACTCTCCCTCCTCCCGGGGAATGGGCTTCTCCCTCTACAATCTGCTGCTGCTCGTTCTGATCGGGGCCTGGATGGCCGGGATGCTGGGAGGATGGATCAACCGGGGGGATCTGTTGGCGCTGCGAAACCTCCATGCCGGGTTGGGTCTTTTGGGATGGATCGCGCTCCTGATCGTCTCGGTGAGTTTTCAGGTCATCGAAATGTTCTATGTCACCCCGCCCTATCCCAAAAACTACGCCCGTTGGATGCCCGCACTCTTGACGGGGCTCTTGAGCCTGGACTTCGTAGCCGCCCTCAACCTGCCGGCTGCGATGCCCTGGATCGAGGGGCTGGTCGCCGCCTCGCTTTTCACTCACGCGCTCTTGACCCTCCACCGGCTCTACCGCAAGGAGCGCCCCCTGAACGATGCCACGGTCTGGTTCTGGCGCCTGGGAATGGTCGCCCTGGCTCTGGCCATGCTTCTCTGGATCGCCGGGAGCTTGACGGAGTTGTCACCTGTGGTCGACAGGATCCTTGCCGTACTCTACACGGCCTTCGCCCTATCGGTGCTCTTCGCCATGAGCTACAAGATCGTTCCCTTCCTCACCTGGTTCCACCTCAACGCCCAGGGCTACTTCACCGCCCCCATGATGCACGAAGTGATCCATCCCAAAACCGCCCTGCGCCACCTGGCCATCCATTTGGCGACCCTCTTCGTCGCCCTGGTCGCCGCGTTCAACGATGCCCTCTGGCCTCTCGTCGGGGCGATGCTTGTCCTCTCGTTCTCCTGGCTGGCCGTGGCCATCTACCGGGCCTGGCATCTCTATCTGCATGTGCAAAGAACGGGGGAACGATTCGATTTTGGGGGTTCGTGAGGCGTGAATCGTGAGGCGTGAGGCGTAATTGGTGATTCGTGAAGTGTAAAAATTTATTCCCGTAAAAAAGAAAGATACACGCTCTGGCTTGTTCGTGTGAGGATGAATCCTCGCTTCCGGAGGGAGTGAAACCCCGTCAGTTCCCCAAAAGCGTCTCGGGCAGACATCCCGACCTACAAAAATCCAATCGGTTCCTCACTCCTCGTTCCTAATTCCTCACTGACTCTTATGCTTCTCCCAGCTTCTCGATGGTCACCGGCTTGTTCTCCACGCCCATCAGCGCCGCGGCCCGGGCTTTGATGTTCTTGATCGTGAAGCCGTATTTTTTGAAAAGCTCTCCGGCGGGGGCGGAGGCACCGAAGCCCTCCATCCCCAGGACATCGTCGGCGTACTTGTAGTATTCGATGCCCCGTGCCGCTTCCACGGCCAGGACCTTGGTATTCGGATCGATGACCGAACGCTTGTACTCCTCGTCCTGCTCGTCGAAGAGATCGAAGCAGGGAACCGAGACGATGTTGGCGTTGATCCCCATCTGTTCCAGGAAGCAACCCGCCTGCAGGCTGGGCATCAGCTCCGAGCCGCTGGCCATGATGGTCAAAACGGCGTTCTCCCGCTTCTTGACGATGTAGGCACCGCGGGAGACCTCCCCGAAGTCCTTCTGGGGTTTGAGGGTCTTGAGCTTTTGCCGGCTCAGGACGAAGGCCTGGGGTTTGTCGATCGTCAGGGCCGCCTTCCACGCCTCCACATTCTCCGTCGCGTCGGCGGGACGCCAGACATAGAAGCCCGGCAGGGCCCGGAACTGGCTGAGCTGCTCGATGGGCTCATGGGTGGGGCCATCCTCCCCCACGCCGATACTGTCGTGGGTCCAGACGAAAAAGTTGCGGATCCCGGAGAGGGCCGCGATGCGCACCGCGGGCTTCTGATAATCGCTGAAGACGAAGAAGGTGGCGTTGAAGGGGATCACCGTTCCGTAGAGGGCCATGGCGTTGGTGATCGCCCCCATGGCGTGCTCCCGGATCCCGAAGTGGAGATTCTTGCCCTCGGGGAAATCCCCCATATTCTTGAGATGGGTCTTGTTGGAGGGGGCCAGATCGGCGCTGCCCCCCAGGAAGCCGGGAAGGGCACGGGCGATGGCGTTGAGGATCTGTCCGTTGCTGTCCCGGGTCGCCATCGACTCGGTCTCGGAGAAGTCGGGCCAGTCGATGGCGTCGAAATTGGGATGGAGCAACCGGTCCAACGCCTCGTTCTGTTCGGCATAGGGGGCCTGCTTGAGCCGATGCTTCCACTCCTTCTCGTAGAGTTCCCCCTGCTCCACGGCGCAGCGAAAGCGCAGCAGTACATCCTCCGGGACATAGAAGCTCTCCTCGGGCGGGAACCCGGCCTTCTCCTTGGAGACCTTGATCACCTCCTCCCCCAGGGGAGCGCCGTGGACCTCGTGGTTGCCCTCCAGGCCCACCGCCTTGCGGCCGATGATGGTGTTGGCCACGATGATCGTGGGTCGGTCGGACTCCTTGGCTTCCGTCAGCGCCGCATCCACCGCGTCGTAGTCGTGTCCGTCCACTTTCAGAACCTTCCACTGCTGTGCCTCGAAACGCTTCTCGATATCCTCGTTCCAGGCGATGGAGGTCTCCCCTTCGATGGTGATGTGGTTGCTGTCGTAGATCAGGATCAGATCCTTGAGGGCGAAGCGCCCCGCCAAGGCGCAGGCCTCGTAGCTGATCCCCTCTTCCAAATCCCCGTCGCCACAGAAGCAGTAGACCTTGTGGTCGATCAGCGCACAGGTGGGAGAGTTGACCTTCTGCTGGGTGAAGGCTTCGGCCATGGCGAAGCCCACGGCGTTGGCCACCCCCTGCCCCAGGGGCCCGGTGGTGATCTCCACCCCCGGAGTGTGCCCGTATTCGGGATGCCCGGGGGTTTTGGAGTCGAGCTGGCGGAAACTCTTGAGATCCTCCATGCTCACGTCGTAGCCCCAGAGATAGAGGAGGCTGTAGATCAATCCCGTGGCGTGCCCGCCGGAGAAGACCAGACGGTCCCGGTTGAGCCATTGGGGGTTTTGGGGGTTGTGTCGCAGATGCTCGCTCAGGACCACTGCGATATCCGCCAGACCCATGGGGGCTCCCGGGTGGCCGCTCTTGGCCTTCTGGATCATATCCGCCGCCAGGAAGCGGATCGTGTCGGCCATCTTTTTTCGCATTTCGTTCGACATCGTTTTTTCCTTCATCGTTTCTCGTCGTTGTCCATCCGTAGGGTGGGGTCTGAACACCGAGCGGGGAAGAACCCCGCAGGCGATGGCCAGAACGCGCCCTACCGAATCACGCTAGCGGACCTCGATGCGCTTTGTGTCGGAAAAGATAGCGCTCCATCAATCCGCCCAGGGCATCCCGGATCGGTGCATCGAAGCTCTCGAAGCGCTCCTGCAGGCTCTCCGCCAGCCCGTCGGCGTAGTCCAGGGCCCCTTCCAGTCCCAGAAGGGTGACGAAGCTGTTCTTCTCCAGGTCGTTCCCGGTGGGTTTGCCCGCCTCCTCTTCGCTCTGGGTTGCGTCCAGAATGTCGTCCTGGACCTGGAAGAGCAGGCCCAGCTCGATCCCGAAATCGTAGAGCGCCTTTCGGGTCTCCCGGGGCAGGTCCACGATCACCGCTCCCATCTCCAGGGAGGCGGCGATGAGCTTGGCGGTCTTGTTGCGGTGGAGTTCCAGGACCTCCTCCAGCTTCAGAGGGTGCTTCTCGAAGCGCAGGTCGATCGCCTGCCCCAGCACCATCCCCCCGGCACCACCGTTCTCCGCCAGGATCCGCACCAGCTCCACCCGCACGTCGGCGCGGAAAGGGGAGCGGGCCAGCACTTCGAAGGCGTAGGTATTCAAAGCGTCCCCGGCGAGGATCGCCAGGGCTTCGTCGAAACGGGTATGCAGCGTCGGCTCTCCCCGCCGCAGCGTGGCGTCATCCATCGCGGGCAGGTCGTCGTGGATCAGGGAGTAGGTATGGAAGATCTCCAGGGCCAGGGCGGGGTGCATCGTCGACTCCAGGAGCAGCGGCTCGTAGGCCTGGACGATCCCCAGCAGAAGACGGGGTCGAAAGCGCTTGCCGCCGGCCAGCAGCATCGCCTGCAACGCCTCCTCGTACTCGGGATGGATGCTCGACACCCGGGGGAGATTGGCCGCCAAAAAGCTTTCGAAGTCCTGCATCGTTCCCTTTCCCAAGAGTTGGGGGATTATAGCAAATTGAGATAAAATAGGCCCATGAAAACGCAGGAACCCAACGAGGAAAGATCACCCTATCTCTGGTGGAAACGGGGGGTCGCGGCCATCGCCGTCACCGTCTGGTTCGCCCTGATGATCCGCATCTTCCGAAGCGGAGGCCCCTTCTCGGAGCAGGCCCCCAAATGTATCTTCACGACGATGATCGTCTTCGGGATCCTCACTGCTGTTTATAAAGGAATAGAGAAGTTAGAAGTTAGAAGTTAGAAGTTAGAAGTTAGAAAATTTTAATGGGTTGACAAGCTTTGTCAAGCTGGGAAAAGCCAAAACTGCCAACTGCTAACTTCTAACTGCTAACTGTCTGACTCCCCGATTGATCTCCTCCAGGATCTCCTCCATACTCTTTCCTTCCACATTGACGATCAGGTCCGCCACTTTTTTGTAGGCTTTTTCCCGCTGGGAATAGAGTTTTTTCGCTCTTTTCGGCTCCGAGAAGAGGGGGCGTTTGGCCAGCTTCTTCTCGGCGTTCTTGGCCGTGCTCAGGCGGCGGTAGATCCAATCGTAGGAGGCGTCCAGCAACACCACGGTCCCCAGCTTTTTGAGGTTCTTCACCTGATAGAATCCTCCCCCGCAGCTGATCAGGGTGCTCCGGACGCAGCATTCGATCCAGTCGGCGGTCTCCTGCTCCAGCATCCGGAAATAGCTCTCCCCCTTCTTTTTGAAAATTTTGGGGATGCTTCGGTTCTCCCTGGATTCGATCAGGTCATCGGTGTCGATGTTGTAGATCCCGTAGCGACGGGCGTAAGCCCGGGCGGTGGTCCCCTTGCCCACCCCCATGAAACCGATCAGCAGTATATTCTCCATTGCGCTTCCTCTTCGTTGACTTGCCCCAGCCAATTTTGTATGATTGAATCGTGAATCCCAGCGGGAATGCTCCGCAGAAGATCGGATCGACATTATACTAAGAAGGAGAAGGGGATGCGGAAAATACTCATCACCGGAGTCAGCAGCGGATTGGGGGCGGCCCTGGCGGAAGCCTGCCTCGCACGGGGGGACGACGTCTATGGACTGGGACGCCATGACAACAAGGCGCTCCACAACAAGCCGGGCTACTACTTTCTGCCGGTGGACCTCTCCGACGTGGAGCTCCTGCGGGAGAATATCAAAGAGTTCCTTCGACATCATCACTTCGATCTCGCCATCCTCAATGCGGGACAACTGGGGGAGATCAAAGAGTTGGGGGAGACTTCCCTCGCCGAATTGCGAAGGATCTTCGATCTCAACGTCCTGGCCAACAAACAGATCATCGATGCCCTGGACCTCCACGCCAAGGTGGACCAGGTGGCCGCGGTCAGCTCCGGTGCCGCCATCAACGGCCACAAGGGATGGGGTAGCTACTCCATCTCCAAGGCGGCCCTCAACATCATGATCAAAGTCTACGCCGAAGAGAAGCCCTGGACCCACTTCAGCGCCATCGCCCCCGGGGTCGTCATGACCCCCATGCTCAAGGAGCTCTTCGATACCGCCGATCCCGCGCTCTTCCCCTCCGTTCAGCGCCTGAGAGAGGGATTGATCCTCAGTCCGGAGGTGGCGGCGGAGCGATTCCTCAAAGCCTGTGAGGTCACCCGGGTGAAACATCCCAGCGGAAGCTTCCTGGATGTCCGCACCATGGGGATCTGATGCGACTCAATAGACGATCTTCAGATCCTTGTCGTAGCGCAGCTCGAAGAGGATTTTGACCTTCTTCCCCTCGCCGGGAGCCAGATCGACACGGAACACCAATTTGCCATATTCCCCGAGGCTCTCTCTCTTCGCCCCCTCCACCTTCAGGAGCTTGACCTCGATCTTGTCCGTGCTGGAATAGGGAATCCGCTCGACGATCTTCAGACTCTTTTTCTCTTTGGACCGGTTCTGGACCTCGAGGAGGATCCCATCCTTTTTTCGGATCTCACCGCCGAAAATTCCGCTGCTTCGATCCTTTTCCGGTAATCGGACGCGTCGGATCGTGATCGAATCGTCCCGATCGGTGTAGAGGAGGTATTTTCCATCTTCGTACTCCCCATAGGCGTTCTCCGCCAATAGCCTTCTGCCCTGCTTCAACACCCATCGATCCGTGACGATCTCCTGTCTCGGCTGGAAACTGCAGGCCCGATAGGCCACAGGGCTCCGATAGGGATAGCTGACGGTCTCGCAGTTCATTTTCGTTCGGTACTCCGAAAGTTTCACCCGTACCTTCTCTCCGGTGGAGGGGAGGTCCAGCTTGCCGATCGCGTAGTTCCGGGCCTCCAGCCGCTGGACCCCTTCCACCTTGGGAGCCGGAGCGTTCGGCACCGTATCAGCGGCATAGGACCCTACGGCCATAAGGCGCTTGCTCCTGGATTTGGAGAGCTTGGGCCGGGGTCGGACGACCCAGGGGCTGAAGCGGATGGGGCGGAGGTTCCGTCGAAAATTCCGGGCGTAGATCCGGGCATCCTTGACGGCGATATCCACCCCGCTGCGGTTGCTCAGGCTCATATAATGAATCACGCGGATCTCGTCGCCTTTGAGGATCTCCGCCTCGTTCTCCAGATCGGTACGGATCATTCCCGCCGGAAGGGTCAACGCCAGCTCCTGCTTGCAGGGACGGGAGAGAAAGAGCGCTTCGCTGCCGCTGCTTTGACGTCGGAAGCGTTCCCGCCAGGCTTTGACGTCCCGCTGGAGCCGCTCTTGCTCCTCCTGGAGCTGAGCCTTTCGCTTCCCCGCCTTCTCGGCGGCGGAGATCCATTTATCGGCGGAGAGATCCGTCGGTTTGATCGCCCCTTCGATCCGATCCAGGGTCTGGAGGGTCTCCTGGGTGGCACGGAGTTCCCCCTCCAGCTTCAGCAGCGACGCCTTCTCTTTGCAGAGGCGCTTGGACTCGGGACAACTCCCCCGCCGCTCCAAAGCGATCACGGAATCGGAGCAGACCGCCTTGGCACGGGAGAGAAAGCCCACATACTCATCCACAGGAATGTAGCGATAGATGGCACCATCCCGGTAGATTTCCAGTGTCGCCCCCTGCAGGGACATCGCTCCCAGTGTTACTGCCATAAGCACCCGTAGAACTTTTTCCTTCCGTATCATTCGATCTCCTCTTGCAAAACTTCTTCATTGTAACATAGGCGTATACCGTTTTCCACTCGGACAGTGGGCCCGGCCTTCGATCGAAAACGATCGCAGTCGGCGGTCTGCTCTTTCCCAATCAATGTCCGGTCATCTGTTTCAGATAGAAGTAAAGTAACACGATGGGCAGGAGGGTACTCCCCAGAAGCCACCCATAGGCCGGGACCAAGCGGGAACGGCGCAGATATCCCCGTGCCCGGATGAATCCGTAGAGAAAACTGAGGATCAGAAAGGAGAGGGGCAAGAGGATCCATGGCCCCTGACCCCTCTCGTTTCCCACTTCCCTCAACACCGAGGCGGCTGGGAGGAAGAGCGCCGCCAGGAGCGTCACCATCATCAGGACGATGGCGTAAAAGAGAAAGCTGTCGAAAAGTCTCCTGCCCCGATCTTCCATCCCCGTCACCTTCCAATCCGTTTTTTGCCACAATATCGCTAAAGAATCAGGAGTTCCCATGCGTCTCTTTATCGCTTCTTCGGCGAACATCGAGGATTATAGCGCGATCCGAAGCGACTTTTCCGAAGTTCTAGACGGAAAATGGGTCGAAGAGGAGAATCTCCACCTCACCTGGAGTTTTCTCGGAGAGCAGAAATCCGCCGAACCCTGGCGGGAACGACTGAAGCCGATCCCTTCCATGAGCGAGAGTACAGAGCTCCGATCCCTCGGCTTCTTCGGCCATCCACCCCGGATCCTTTACGCCCGGTGCGAATCCGAGGGATTGACGCAAAAGGTCACGGAATTCGAAAAGCAGGGCTTTTCCATGAAGCGCTTCCAACCCCACGTCACCCTCTGTCGTATCAAACGGATCGAGGATTGGAAAGGGTTCAAAGAGTTGGTGAAAAAGTATCGGGGGAAAAATATAGGGGAAGTCCTACCCGGGATCACCCTCTACGAGAGCAAGCTCACAAAGTCAGGACCGATTTACACAAAGATCGAAACCGTCACGAAGTGACGCTTCCGAAATTATTCACTCTTAACTATTCACTCGAAACGCCAAAGGCGTTTCGTCAACCGTTGCGCTTTTCGATGATCTCTTTGGCGACGTTGGCGGGAACTTCGTCGTAGTGATCGAACTCCATCGCGTAGGTGGCCCGACCCTGGGTCATGGAGCGCAGGTCGGTGGAGTACCCGAACATCTCCGCCAGGGGGACGAAGGCGTCGACGATCTTGTTACCGGCGCGGTCGCCCATCCCGTTGATCTGACCGCGACGCTTGTTGATGTCGCCGATGACGTCACCCATGTACTCCTCGGGAACTTCGACCTCGACCTTCATGATCGGTTCGAGGATGACGGGATTGGCTTTCTTGGCCCCTTCCCGGAATCCCATGGATCCGGCCAGTTTGAAGGCCATCTCCGAAGAGTCGACCTCGTGGTAGCTACCATCGTAGAGGGTCACTTTGACGTCCTCGACGGGATAGCCGGCCTGGATACCGCGCTGCATCGCCTCCTGGATACCCTTGTCGACGGCGGGAATGTATTCCTTGGGAATGACACCCCCCTTGATCTCGTCGACGAATTCGTATCCGGCACCCTGCTCCTGGGGCTCGATCTTCAGGAAGACGTGACCGTACTGTCCGCGTCCACCGGACTGCTTGGCGTACTTGTACTCCTGATCGACGGGAGCCTTGATGGTTTCCCGATAGGCGACCTGGGGAGCACCCACTTCCGCTTCGACCTTGAATTCCCGCATCATCCGGTCGACGAGGATCTCCAGGTGGAGCTCACCCATTCCGGAGATGATGGTCTGTCCGGACTCTTCGTCGGTGGTGACACGGAAGGAGGGGTCCTCCTGCGCCAGCTTCTGCAGAGCGACGCCCATCTTCTCCTGGTCGGCCTTGGTCTTGGGCTCGACGGCGACGGAGATGACGGGATCGGGGAACTCCATCTTCTCGAGGATCACCTTGTCCTTCTCATCGGCGAGGGTATCCCCGGTCAGGGTGTACTTCAGACCGACGACGGCGCCGATCTCACCGGCGTAGAGTTCGCTGATCTCTTCGCGTTTGTTGGAGTGCATCCGCAGCAGACGGCCGATCCGCTCTT
>JALWPZ010000205.1 GCA_026994745.1 Campylobacteraceae bacterium
AGATCTACGAGCACCTTATACAATCGGAACTGCGGATCAAATCCGCCAAACCGGGGTATCGGGAAGCGCTTCTCTACGGAACGATGATCAAACTGCAGAGCTACCTTTGATAGAGTGAGGAGTTAGGGGTGAGCAGTGAGCAACCGAAAGCTTTGTTTTCGGGCGAATGGTGAATGGGGTTAGCGGGACCAAAGCTCTACCCCCAATGACCGCAGCCCAAGAGGCTGCAAATAACCAATGACTTCGGTTCTCCTTTTTGTCTAAAGAAGAGAGCCTTTACATATACTGCTTCAAGACTTCCGGGATCTCGATACTTCCGTCCTCGTTCTGGTAATTTTCCATGATGGCTACAATCGTGCGTCCAACGGCCAAGGCAGAGCCGTTGAGAGTATGGACCAGTCGATTTTTCTTGCCGTCCTTAAAACGGATCTTGGCGCGGCGGGCCTGGAAATCCCGGGTGTTGGAGACGGAACTGATCTCCCGATATTTCCCCTGGCCGGGGAGCCAGACTTCCAGATCCACGGTCTTGGCGGCGGAGAATCCCAGGTCCCCGGTACAGAGTTGCACCAGTCGGTGGGGAAGTCCAAGTTCGGTCAAAAGATCGGAAGCCTGCTGTACCATCTCCTCGAAGATCTTATCGCTCTCTTCGGGGCGGGCAATGGCCACCAATTCTACCTTGTTGAACTGATGCTGACGGATCATCCCACGGGTGTCCCGACCGGCGCTTCCGGCTTCTCTTCGAAAACATGGGGAAAAAGCGGTCATCAACTTCGGAAGCTCCTCCGCGGGGAGGATCTCGTCGTTGTATAGGTTGGTCAGAGGCACTTCCGCTGTCGGAATGAGCCAGAGATCCTCATCGCAGACCTTGAAGAGGTCATCCTCGAATTTTGGGAGCTGTCCGGTGCCTTCGAGCATTTTGGAGTTGACCATGAAAGGAACGGCGTACTCTTCGAAACCTTTGGCGATATTGCGATCGAGAAAATAGTTGATCAAGGCTACCTGCAAGCGGGCTGCCTCTTTTTTTAGGACAGCAAATCGGCTTTTTGCCAGCTTGACCCCACGCTCGAAATCGATCCAGCCGTTGATCTCCGCCAATTCCCAGTGTTCCTTGGGCTCGAAGTCGAAGTTCCGGGGCTCCAGGACCCTTCGGATCTCCACATTGTCATTCTCGTCCAAACCCATGGGAACTTCGTCGTCTGGGAAATTGGGAATCCCCAGGGCCAGAGCGGCCAGAGCCTCCTCGGCTTTGCGAGCCTCCTCCTGGTATTGGGACACCTCCCCCTTGAGGCGATTGACCCTCTCCTGCAACTCCGAGATATCCTTTCCCTCCCGCTTGTACTGGCCGAAGAGCTTGGAGAGTCGGTTCTGCTCCGCCCGGGCATCCTCGTAGCGCCGATTGGCGGACTTGAGGGACTCGAAGCGTTCCTTGAGCTCTTGGAGCACCTTTTCCTCCACTCCCTTGCGGTACAGTTTGGCGGAAGCCTCTTCGAAGTGATTCTGCAGGTATTTCAGGTCGATCATCGCATCTGCCTTCCGGATTAAATTGGCGCGATTATATCATTTTCCCAGTTCGACGCTTCGCCGATAGCAAGCCTCCATCGCTTCGATGAAGCTGTCACGCACCCCACCCCTCTCCAGGGCGGCATAACCCGCGGCGGTCGTTCCCCCCGGAGACATCACCTTGTCCTTGAGCAGGGCGGGGTGCTCTTCCTCCAGCAACGCTCCCATCCCATCCAGCAACGCAGCGACATATTCGTAGCTCACCGCCCGGGGCAGGCCCAAATTCACCGCCCCGTCGGCCAGGGCTTCGGCCACCAATGCCATCCATGCGGGGGCCGATCCCCCGATCCCCGTGGCGATGTCGAGCTGCTTTTCGCTCTCCAGCCAGATCGCCTTGCCGATGGAGGAGAGGATGGAAAGAGCTTCCTTCTTGAACGATGCGTCTCCCGTGACCGAAGTGACCGATTTTCGCTTCAATGCAGCGATGTTGGGCATGGCGCGGATATAGGCCTCCGCGGAGATCTTCTCACGCAATTTTGCCAGGGGGGTTCCCGCCAAAATGGAGATCAACGCTTCGGCCCTCCCCTCCGTTTGCAGAGCATCCAGGGACTGGGGTTTGATCGCCAGTAACACCACATATCCGTCGAGGGGCGGGATCGAATCCAGGAGTCGAACCTCGGGATAGAGTTTCGAAAGCTCTTCCCGACGGGATCCCCACGCCTCCACCACAGTCACATCGTACTCTCCCAGACCCGCCAACATCGCACCACCCATGTTCCCGGCACCGATCAGCAATATCTTCATCTCAGTTCTCCTTCAAAATCGGGTCCAGACGATCGATTGCTTTTGAAAAGGATCTTCTCGAACCCGGATTGGAAAATTGAACGATTATACTCAAATGCTTCTTGGAAGAGTGGAAGGAAAGGAAAAAGATTGGATCGTTCGGAAAGTGGCCCAGGGTGGGCCGAAAGGAGGAAGAACTTACTTCTTCATCTCCTCCAGGGCCTGGAGCGCGTACTTCTTTCCGAGCTCGTAGGCTTTCAGGTTGGCTTCGTGGACCTTCTTGGGGACCTTGCTGAGCATGGTGTCGATCAGGATCTGCTCGGGGATCGCGTTCATGAAGGTATTGGCGATGGCAAGGGCGACAACGGACTGGGTGATGACGTTTCCGACCTCTTCCTTGGCGATGGTGATGATGGGAATTTCGATGATCTTCCACTTTTTACGGTCTTCGTCGGTGGGATAGACCAGGTTGGGATCGATGACGATGATCCCACCCTCCCGAACTCCATTTTTAAAGAGCTGATAGCTTTTGTCGGCGACGGAGAGCATGAAATCGATCTGTCCGTCGATGGCGTAGGGGTAGAAGATCTCTTTGTTGTCCAACTGAATGTCGACAACGGTAGGGCCACCACGCACCTGGGAGGTATAGGTAGCGGTTTTGATTCCATATCCACCCATTTTGATCTTGGCGGCGGCGAAGATCTCTCCCGCCAGGAGGACCCCCTGCCCGCCGACACCGGTAAAGCGCATTACAATTCTACTCATCTCCTGCCCCCTTAGAGTTTTTTCTTGAAATCATCGGGTGTGATCTTGGGACGCAGTCCCTGGTGCACCTTCTTGATCTCTTCGTACATGTCGCAGTACTCCTCCGCCTCGGTATCCTCTTTCAGGACCCCGGTGGGCAGATAGTTGATACGCTCCTCTTCGCTGAGGGCGTCGTACTTCTTCTTGGGCAGGGTGATGGAGTCGATCCAGTCCAGGTTCTCCATGGCACTGGCCATCTTGTTCTTCCGTCCCAGGTTGATGTGACAGTTGGAAAGGGCTTCGACGTAGGAGAAGCCTTTGTGTGCCAACGCCTTTTGGATCACCTTTTCCAGTTTCCGGGGCTCGGAGACTTTTTCCCGGGCTACGAAGGAGGCACCCGCCGCCTCGGCCAATTTGCATCCGTCGAAGGTGGGGTCGATGTTTCCGGCTTTCTGACTGACGGTCCAGAATCCCCGGGGGGTGGTGGGGGAGGTCTGGGAGTTGGTCAGTCCGTAGATGAAGTTCTGGATCAGGATCAGGGTGATGTCGATGTTCCGTCGGCATCCGTGGATCGTGTGGTTCCCCCCGATCGCCAGGGCGTCCCCATCCCCGGCGACACAGATGACATGCTTGTCGGGATTGGCCAGTTTGATTCCGGTGGCGTAGGCGATGGTCCGACCATGGGTCGTATGAACGGTATTGAAATCCACGTAGGAACTGAAACGTCCCGAACATCCGATCCCGGAGACGACACAGACGTCGTCCTTGTCCCAACCCAGCTTGTCCACCGCCCGGATGAAGGCTTTGAGAATGACGCCATCCCCACACCCCCAACACCAGAGGGTGGGCATTTTGTCGGTTCGCAGATATTCGTCGTAATTGAATGCCATCTTAAAGCTCCTTTACTTTGTCGATAATGTCTTGAGGCGAGAAGGGGCGACCGTTGACTTTGACCAGTTTTTCGATATCTTTTCTTCCCGTTGCCCGCTGGATCTCTTCGAGGTATTGCCCCATGTTGAGTTCCACGCTGAGAATTTTTTCGAACTTCTGTCCCAATTCGAACATCCGTTTTTCCGGGCTGGGCCAGAGAGTGATGGGGCGGAAAAGACCCACCTTGATCCCTTCCTCACGCAGCCGGAGAATCGCTTCCTTCGCCGCCAGGGAGACGGAGCCGTAGGCGATCATCAAAATTTCGGCATCGTCCATCATGAACTCTTCGTAACTCTCCAGCTCATCCACATGCTCGTCGACTTTCCGGAAGAGACGGTCGATGAGCTTCCGGCAGGTTTCGATCTCTTCGGTGGGGAAGCCGGAGGCGTCGTGATGGAGGCCGGTGAAGTGATAACGATAGCCTTTGAACATGGGGTTCAGAATCGCGGGCTCGTCCTGGGGCACACCGTAGGGCTTGTACTCTTCGGGAGGACCGTCAAAGGTACGGCGGGGCTTGATCTGCGCCTTGACCTCGTCCTGGGTAGGGAGATAGGCTTTTCCGTGCATATGCCCCAGGGTCTCATCCAACAGGACGATGACCGGTTGCATGAAACGGTCGGCCAGGTTAAAGGCGCGAACCGTTTCGGTGTAGCACTCGGCCAGGTTCCCTGCACAGACGGTGATCGATTTGTAGTCACCATGGCTGGGGTTTTTCGCCTGAGCCACGTCTCCCTGGGAGACCCGGGTGGGCAGACCGGTGGAGGGACCACCCCGCATGACGTTAACCACGACCAGAGGAACTTCCGCCATCTGGGCAAGACCCAGGTTTTCCGCCTTGAGGGAGATACCGGGACCGGAAGTGGCGGTCAGAGAACGCACACCGCTCATGGATGCGCCGATGGCCGCACAGATCCCGCCGATTTCATCCTCCATCTGGATCGCCGCTCCGCCTACTTTGGGAAGCAGATCCGAGATGGTATGCATGACCTCGCTGGAGGGGGTGATGGGATAGCCACCGAAAAAGCGGCATCCTGCATCCACAGCCGCCATGGCGGCCAGATCATTTCCTGTCGAGACAACTTCTCTCATTTTACTCATAAAACCTCCTTCGTTATGCGCCGAGCATCATGTAATTGTTTTCGGCGATCTTCTGGGCCCGCTCTTTGGCCTGATCACTGAGCTTGGCGAATTTGTACTCCTTCTTGTCCGCCACGTAGATGGCGAAATCGGGACAGGCGAGTTCGCACTCGTTGCATCCGATGCAATCGTCGGGTGCGATCACGGTGATCATCGCCCCCAGAACGGAGTGAGGCTCGTAGCGCATTGCCAGCACGCCCGCCGGACAGACGGAGACGCAGAGGTCACACGCTTTGCAGTTGGCCTCATTGGTCCAGACCGGTGTGTTTTCGGGAGCTTTCATCAAGGACATATTCTTCCCCTTTCCATGGTTTTTACAGTGTTGAACACTATGGAGATAGAATAGCCAACTTTGTGTAAGGGTTCTATGAAAGGTCCGTAGAGGCGGAGGATGGCTATGGAGTTGTTACCATTCGAAGCATGCGAAGGAGGGAGCTTTCTCCTGAAAATTTGGAGGCAGTCCGGCTCAGTAGTAGGGGGTGGCGTCGATCCAGCCGGCGGCCTGACGCTCGATCACCGCGGCGACCCCGGCCTGGACATATTCTATGTCGTCGATGAAGTCCTTTTTTGTCCACTTCATCGTCTCCATCGTGTTGATGCAACCGACGAACTCCACCTCGTACTCCATCAGGGACTGGATTCGCTCCAGGGTCTTTTTGTCGTAATCCTTCTTGATGACCCGCATACCGGGTCCATAGACGATGACCGCCACCTTGAGGGTATCGCTCGGGTAGATCTTGAGCAGATTGTAAATGGTCCCGAGGATGTGGTTGGCGTAGTGGATATCCGATCGGTTGAGCTTCATAATGATCTTGCGAGGCTGGTCGAAACTGGGCCTTGGGTCGGCGAACTCCATTTTCGCCTCGAGCATGGAAGCGAAAAAGAGCACCCCCATAAGCAGCATCAAGAGTCGTTTCATCAGAATTCCCTCCCTTCCCAGATGACGGGATCACCGTTTCGGATCTCTCCGTCGGAAAGAATCCGGCAGTACAGACCCCGATGATCGCGGATCAGACGGGGTAACTTCTCGTGAAATACCGCCAGGTGCTTGCAAAGCGTACAGGATTCGACGATCTGGATCTTCGCTTCTCCGATGCGAAATATCGTTCCCGCCGCGAACTCGTGAGGATCGAAATCCAGGAGCAGATTCTCCCCCAGGCTTCCGGGCTCCATCTCCACCCCCAGTTCCTTCCGGGCCATCGTGTAGGGGCGTTTTCCCACGATCATCATCCTCTTGTGTTCCGGACCATCGGCGAACTTGTCCCCTTCGATCCCATACTTGTTTCTCAGGATCAATCGCTCGGCTCGGGGACGTGGCATTCCGCTGACTCCCTTGGGGGCACTAAAGGTTCCCAAAACTTCGCCAGCCAGAATCATCTCTTGCCCTTTTGAATGCGATTCTCGCCGAGAATCTGGAGGAAATCGTGTTTTTTCCAGCTCCCGGGGTAATGGTTCAGAAGTTTCCCGTCACGGTCCAGAAAAAAGAAGCTGGGAGTGATATGCCGGTAGACCTTCTCCAAACCGAAGGGTAGTTTGCTCTCCCCCACATCCACCGAGACCAGGATGAAATCCCTCCGCAATGCGGCGCTCACTTCTGGATCGTCGATCACATTCTTTTTCATCTCGATGCAGTAGTGGCAGGTCTTCGACTCCGCCTCGATGATGATCCGTTTCCCTTTCTCCTGAGCCTTTAGGAGAATCGTTTCGTCGTCGGGAAATTCGTCAAGTTTTCGAACGATCGGCTCTTGGTTCCGTGTTTTGTGGCGCTGTTTATACTCCATGAAAAATCTTGCCAGCGCCGCATACTCTTCGTCGGAAAGAGGAATCTTCAGAGCCGGCTTCTTCTCGTAATGCTTCATCACCGTCGGGTCGCAGATCGATTCGTCCAGATCCGGATGGCTCAGATACTCTTTGAGATACTCTTCGATCTCCTCCTGCCGCATTTCCGGATCGGTAGGGTCTCCGATCTTCTTGGGGCCGTCCATGATCGCGTAGGCGAGCATATTAACCGAAGGGGCTTTGAGGCGCAAGAGGGTGTTGTTCATCTCGAAAAAATTCTTCTTGATTCGATCCACAGGAATGTGACCGGGATGGCAGGAGGAGCACTTCTCCTTGAAGATCGCCTCGCCCCGAGTATACTCGTCGGCCTGAGTCCCAAGGATCAACAATGAGAAAAGGAGCATCAGGCGAAGCAACATTGAGTACCCTATTTGAGTGAACTATGGGAACGAAGCAAACGTGTTTCGATCCCTCCCCTCTTCTCTTTTCGGTCTCTTCGGTACCGGAGGGTTCGGATCGAACCCCCGCAAGGGACCTATCCGAGCTCTCTACAGCAAAAACGATCCTCCCAGATGGGAGGCTGTCATCAGCTGCAGTGTCCGGTGGCGATACCGGGATTGCCTTTGACTCCCACGATCTCGGGGGTGTCGACCTTGTAGCCTTGCTTGATGACCTTGACGTTTTTGAGATACTCTTCGGCGAGCTCCCACACGGGCTTGCCGGGGGCCTTGGAGTTGACGGTCGCCCAACCGGCAACTTTGTACTTCTTGTTGGCTTCCAGGGGCTTTCCGTCCAGCAGCCGGATATTGCTGATCCGGTTTCCGATGTCCTTGGTGGGATCGATGGTGTAGGAGAGACCGCCGGTCCGGACCATATCTCCACCCTGCTGATAGAAGGGGTCCTTGTTGAAGAGGTTGTCGGCCACATCCTCCAGGATCATCTTCACGGTCTTTCCATCCATCTCCCGGACATAGGTCTCGGGGTAGGTCATAGCGGTCTCGGTGGCGAGGTCCTCGAAGGTGATGGGCTTGCCGGGGATCAGGCTGGTTCCCCAGCGGAATCCGGGGGAGAAGGAGATCTCGGCACCGCCGACTTCCCGCAGGGCGTCACAGATCACCTGGTCCCAGCTTCCGTTGAAATTTCCACGGCGGAAGAGATCGATCTCGGTCGTGGCGATCTCCCGGGTCAAGTCGGCGAGGAAGGGTTTGCGCACCTTGTCGATGTAGGCCTTCATCTCCTTGTCCTCGGGGATCAGATCGGAGAAGATCGGCAGGAGGGTGAATTTGAAGTCCTGGATCTTACCGTTCTTGATGTCGAGGTCGAGAACGTTGAGGAACTTCCCGTTGGAGCCGGCGTTGCAGACATAGGTGGTTCCCTTCTTGTTCTTGACGGGATAGGCTTCGGGAACACCGTCGTGGGTATGACCACCCATGATAAAGTCGATGCCCGTGACCACCTGGGCCATTTTCTTATCCACGTCGTATCCATTGTGGGAGATGACGATGACCGCATCGGGCTTCTCCTTGGCGCGGATCTTGTCCACGAGCTCCTGCATTCTGTCGGGTTCGATCCCGAAGGTCAGATCGGGGATGAAGCGCTTGGGGTTGGCGATGGTGGTGTAGGGGAATGCCTGCCCGATGACCGCGATGCGGTTCTCGCCCACTTTCTTCATCGTGTAGGGTTTGAAGGCCCAACCTTCGTCCTCGTCGTAGGGAGTGAACTTCTCCTCCATGATGGCGTCTTCCTTGACATAGACGTTCTGGGCGACGAATTCCGCCTTGAGCTCCTTGATGTTCTCCAGGATCTCTTTCTCGGTGTAGGTGAACTCCCAGTGACCGGTACAGACATCGACCCCCAGGACGTTGAGAGCACCGACCATATCCTTTCCACGGGTCTGCAGCGCGGTCCAGCTACCCTGCCAGGTATCCCCACCGTCCATGAAGAGGGTCTTCTCCTTGCCGTAACTGTTGCGCAGGAAGTCGACAACGGTCTTGAGCTGAGCGAAGCCGCCCACCCGGCCGATCGCCTTGGCGTTGTCGACGAAATTGACGCAGGTCATGGCGTAGGTCAGGTACTTGTTCCCCTTGATCTTGTAGTAGTCGAGGAACTTCTCTCCGACGATGTGAGGGGGCTTGCCCTCGTTCTCGTAGAGCCCGATGTTGACGCTGGGCTCCCGGAAATAGACCGGCATCAGCTGGGCGTGGGAGTCGGTCATATGGAGGATCCGGGCGTTCCCGAAGGGCTTGAGCTTGTAGTAATCCTCGATCTTCCCGTTGGGAGAGAGCCGCATATGAGAGTTGGCAAAGAGTGGTGCCGCCCCAAGGACCGCCATCATGTAGAAAAATTCACGTCTGTTCATTCAATTCCTTTTCTGTGAGATACGAGCAGAGAACTCAGAGCGAAGGTCCAACCTTTGCTCTCAGATCTACGCTCGAAAATCCGGACCCGAAGGCCTCGGGATCAGAACTTGTAACCGTCTCCGGGGATGGCCATCCGATAAGTCTTCTGAGCCTCTTTGACCTGCTGCAGGGAGCGCACCGCGAAGGTACAGGCTCTCCAGGCCGCGTAATCGGTAGGGAAAGTTTTGGTCTTCTTCTTTCCTTTCGACTTGTAGTGCAGAGTGACTTTCTTCTGTTTCTTGGCGATCGCCGATTTCAGTTCTTTGATATAGACACGGTTGGTGATCCCCAGACGCTTGAACTCCACGCCCAGTTTGACCGCTTCGGGATTGTACTTCTCTGCGATGGCCAGGACCTTCTCGGGTCCGTTGGCTTTGACGTCACAGACTTTCTTGACATCCAGCTTCGCCGCTTCTTCCACCATGGGAGTCACCTCTTCCGCCATAGCGGAGATCGAGAGGGCAGCGCCCAGGCCGAGGATCATACCAATTCTTTTATACATTTTCATCCTGCCCTCCTTATCTTCTGATATCCGGTCCATCGACGGGGAGTCCGTTGGACATATAGGCCATGAAATAGAGCATCTCGCTCATCCAGGGAGATCCAGGCTTGTGAGGATTCTCCCCCTGGTTCTTCTCGCAACCCTTGATCCGGCGCTCCAGCGTTCCCAGTCCCTGCCACTTCAGGCGATAGACCGGGAAGTGGGTCGTGTGCCCCAGAAGGGGGGAGAGAACCTCTTTCCGTACCCGATTTCCGGATCCCTGCACGTGGCAGGTGGCACAGGAGAGCTTCAGATAACCACGCTGGGAATAGTAGTACTTCTTCCCACGCTCATAGGCTGCAGCCGCGGCCTTGGATTGAATCTTGATGTCGACCTTCTTGCCGGCTTCCTTGCTTTTGGCGGCAAAGTACGCTTCCAGGTCTGCCATTTTCCCCTTGGTCAACTTCCAGGGTTTCTGACCGGCAGCTTTCAGACAATCGTTGATCGCCAGGCTCAGCGTGACGACCTTTCCTTTTTTGTCATCGAACTTGGGATACTCCCCTGCAATGGCGGGATCGGGGAAACACTTCTTGATCCCCTTGGTGTTGTTGTAGAGCTCCTCACCCGCATCGATGTTGTCCTCGTAGGGAGGCATTTCATTGATCTCTTCGTACTGACCCCGCCCGATCTTGTCGAAGGCGTAGGATCCCATACGGAAATCTTCGAACTTTACACCCTTTTTCAGGTTGGTTTTGACGTCCTCATCCGTTGCGTAGGGGAAGAACTGAGCCCTGCTTTTCTCAGGATCGGCGAACTTCTTTTCCATATATTTCACCAGCGCCTGTCGATCCTTCTCCGCCTGGGCATTGAAGGAGCCGGCACTCAGAACCGTGACTCCCATCAATACCGCGACCGAAGTTGTTACAATCTTTCCAATCATCTCTTCTCCTTTTTGTGGGGACGATAGACCCGAAGGTCGATTACTTGATCTTCGCTTTGCCGGTCTTGCTCTTACCCTTCAGGTCCACCCAGGTAATTTCGACCTCTTCTCCCTTTTTCCCGCCCTTGAAGGAGAACTTCATGTAGGGGTTCTTGGAGAGGAACTGGCTGGTGGAGACTTCGAAGACGGTCGCTCCCTCGTTCTTCGCGGTTACGTAGACGATGAAGTTGGCCTCTTTGCCCTTCTTCTTCGCTTCACGGTAACTGAGCATGGGATGCTTCATCATGACCTTGACTTCGGTTTTGTCGCCTTTTGCTTTCGCTTTGATTCTCATTCTTTTATCCTTTCTTCTCTGTTCTTTATCTGCTCTGTTTTATGATCTCGACCCGTACTCAATCGTCACGACATCAACCGCCGCAACCACCGACGGTGACTTTGACGACCTTGTCGGCCTTGTAGAGTTTGCCGTCGATCTCCGCAACTACGACCACATGTCCGGTCTGCTGCATCTTGATCCGTACCGCATACTCGGGAATTCCACGCTCGGGTACGTCGAATACCGCTACAAGCGCTTCAGGGTCCGCACTCTGAAGCAGAGCAATCTTCTTGGCACCTTCGGCCTTGAAGCTGACGGGAACGACCGCACCGTTCTCGGCGATGGCGGGAGCTTTGAGGTTCACTTTACCCTCTTCGACCTTGTCGGAACCAAAGACGGCTTTGATCGCCGCGTTGACCCCCTTCATATCCTCGCCCTTGGCCTTCTCGTCGTTCTTGATCTTCCACGCTTCGGGCAGTTTTTCCCGATAGTTGGTCGCCATCAGCATCGAAGGAGCAGCCGCAGCCACCGCCAATACTCCTGCACTCATTCCCAAAAATTTTCTTCTTTCCATGTTCATTCCTTTCTTGTGTTTGATTTAGTTGATCGTCTTCAGATAGGCGACCACCGCCTTGATCTGCTCGTCGTTCAGTACGCCGTTCTTACCGAAGGGGGGCATTGCCGAAATCGGGTTGGTCGTATAGGGATCATAGACCTTGTCGAACAGCGCCTGCTCCGGCCATGCAGAGAGTCCCTGCAATTTGGGGCCGAGGTTCCCCGGATTGTTGATGTTTTTGCCGTTGACCGCGTGGCACGCCAGGCAGTTTCCGATCTTCTTGGTATTGAAGATCTTCTCCCCCTGCTTGACCAGATCGGCGTTGCCCGCCATCGCTCCAACACTCAGCAGTCCGGCCATCGCCGAAGCCGCTACCAACAGTTTCATTCTCTGCATTTTCAACTCCTTATTTGCTTTTGTTGACCATGTAGTCGACGATCGCTTTGACCTGATCGTCCGACAGGCTCATGTTGCCCCCCTTGGGAGGCATGCCGTTGAATCCCTTGATCGCATGCTCATAAAGAGTTGCTGTACCCTGTTTGATGCGAGGTGCCCAGTCCCCTTTGTTCCCGGTAACCGGAGCACCCGCCGCGCCACTGTCGTGGCAGGCCGCACAGCTGGCCTTGTATTCCGCCTCGCCCTTGGCGGCCCCGCCACTGGAGGCGCTCTCGATCTTCATCTCCGCTGCGGGACATCCGTTGGCACCGATAGAGAGAGGTTTCCCACCACAGTTGTAGCGGGGTACCTTCACGGTCGGTTCGATGGAGTCGGTGGCGTCGATGGCGATATGCATCACCTTCATCTTCTTCATGTCCCGGCAATCTTTCATGCAGCGGGTGTTGTGCGTATCGGGCTTGCGAAGGTTGTTGTACTCGAAACCTTTCTCGTTGGGCAGATGGACCTTCTTCAGGAACGCTGCGTCGATGACGGTGTCATCCTCGATGTCCTTGCCATCCACCTGGATCTCGTTGAGTTGCAGAATGTATCCCAAAATCCCGTAGACTTCATCGTTCGTCAACTTCTTCGGTGTAGGCAGAGGCATCGCCATCTTGATGTACCAGAAGAAGGGAGTGATATACGGGGCATAACTTCCGATGGTCTTCTCGGGACCCTCGTCCCCTCCGGTCTTGGCCTGATGGGTCAGGGTTCCGAAGCCGCCGACGAGAACCGGGTTCTTCCCGGCCCCCTCACCGAACTCTCCGTGACACATGGCACAGTTGTTGGCGAAAACCTCGGCTCCCTGCTCCACGGTCATCTTTCCGGGAGGCAGACCCTTGCCGTCGGGACGGACGTCGACGTTCCAACCGGCGATCTGCTCGGGAGTGGCGTCGGTGCCTACTTTGTATTCACCCTTCTTGACTTTGACCGCGGTGCGCTCCCGCATGACGGCACCATCGATGTTGATCTTCTTGCCGTCTTTTTCGATCACACCGTGGTAAGGGTAATGGTTGGGATCGGCCGGGGTGTAGCTGAGCTTCTTGGGCGCTTCGTTGGCCAGAGCCAGAGAGGCGCTCAACGCCAGGGCACCCGTCAGCAGAGCGAGATTACGCGCGACGAATCTGGACATTGTTCACCTCCCCGTTTTCTTTGACTTCCCAGTACTGGATCGCATTTCTGTGATAGATGAATTCGGTACCCCGCGCATCAAGGAGCTGCTGCTGCTCGGGCTGGGTGTATCCGGTCTCGTCGGTGGAGCGGCTTCCGATGATCAACGGCTTGCCGTCCCAGTCGAAATAGTATTCGAAACGGGTGACCATCTTGGGCAATACTTCGCTGGTGATGGTCGCTTCGTGCCAGGTCTTTCCTCCGTCGAGGGTCACGTCGACGTTGGTGATCTTGCCCTTTCCACTCCAGGCGATACCCGAGAGCTTCATCCGGCCAGGTTTGCGCCCTTCCCAACCCCGCTCGGGGCAGGGAGAGGTGATGACCGAGTCGGACTCGAAAACCCAGTTGAACATTTTGGCGTGCCCGTCGGGGAGCAGCTCGGTGTACTTGGTGGTCTCTTCCCGTACCCACCAGGCTTTGTCGTCGAACTTCAGTCGGCGCAGCCATTTGGTCTGGATGACCCCCTCCCAGCCGGGGAGGAGCAGGCGGACGGGATAACCGTTCTCGGGACGCAGGGCCTCGCCGTTCATGGCGTAGACCAGCATCGCGTCGTCCAGGACCTTCTCGATAGGTACGGAGCGTCCCACGCTGGCGGGGTCGGACCCTTCGGAGAACATCCACTTGGCTTCGGGTTTGAGGCCGATATCCGCCAGGATGGTCTTGAGCTCCACGCCGGTGTATTCGGAGGCCGAAAGCATTCCGTGGGTGATCTGCAGGGAGTTGAGGCTAGGGCCCCGTGCCTCCATCGCACTGTTCGCCGGGCAGGAGAAGAAGTACTTGCGGGTCACGCTGGGATAACTTTTCAGATCCTCCAAGGTCAGAATCACCGGTCGCTCTACCAGTCCATGGATCATCAAGCGCCACTCTCTGGGGTTGATATCCACGACCCCCCCGTGGCAGCGCACGAAGTGCAATCCGTTAGGAACGATGGTTCCCTCCAGGTCCTGCCAGGGAGTGAAGCTGACCGAAGCTTTCTGGTCCGCCGTCAACCAGGGTACGATCCGCCGGACGACATTGGATTCATATTTGGAGGGTTGCCCGTAGGGATAGGCGTTGACGTCACGTCCCCAGGCCTTCCCCCATTTCTGGATATGGGGAGGAAGGTTCTCGGGATCGACCTTGCACTCCTCCGCGCTGAGCTTCGTTGCCGCACCGGTGCCGGCCATGGCAGCCGCCGCACCGACGGAAAATGCGACACCCCGCTTGAGGAAGTCTCTGCGCTCCTCCTTGGGAATATCCTCCATCTGCTTCGCGACCTCCTGGATCATCTCGGCAGTGGTAGGAGAATGGACCTGTTGGTCCTTGTCATTCATCATATACCATCTCCTTTCAACTGTTCTTTTGACAACTGTCAGGAGCAAGTATATCGACATATTACTTATTTTTATGTGAATGGAACAAGAATTTCTATAGGTTTTCTATCTTGTTACTTATCGAAACAAGAATG
>JALWPZ010000206.1 GCA_026994745.1 Campylobacteraceae bacterium
TGCCGTTCGAGCAGCTTTCTGCCCTCTTTGAGGATCCGGTTTTCACTTCGAAACTTCTGTCCCTCGATCACGAGAAAGGAAAAGAGCCCTTCCATGATCGCCCCCTCAATCGCTGCATACTCCTGGGGGAGCAGATACTCACCTTCTCTTTTCAAAAAGTAGCGAAGCCAAAAGGACAGAAAAGATTCAAATTGCTCTTCCGTCCCGTGATCGAGGGCGAGAGGTGCTACGCAACCCTCGAAAGCCACCCCGTAATACTCTTCGAACTCCCGCCGAAAAAAGGACTCCTCGACGGCGACGGTAAAGGTGGTGTTGCGATCGCCGATCACCAGATCCATCTCTTCGTCGTGGGTCATGATCAGCAGTTCGTTTCGCTCGAACCGGCGGTTACGGTAATTGATCACTCCTTCGGTCACATTGTAGGTAAGCACGACACATTCATCGGGACAGACTCCCCGAACCAGAAAGGGAGCGTTGTACTCGGTGGAGCCGAATTGGATATGGGGGGTATGGAAGCCGCTGACCCGCACCAGGAGCGGGTGGCGTTTTTCGGTCTGCCGGATCACGGCGTCCCACCCCACCGAGTAGGCCACCGCCTCTTCACAACCCAGAAGAGGCGATTGAACCGTTAACCCGTTATGAAAGAGTCCTTCCCCCATTCTTCTCCACCCTCTCTCGGTCCATCGACGTTAGGCAGCATTGTAACATCCTCCTGTCAATATCCAACATGGTTCAAGTACATTCCATCAATCTTTCGACGATCTTTTTTGTCGATGTTTCTCCTCGGTGCTTGCAGATCGAGCCGATCTCGCACGTATTTATATCGACGAAACTACGGAGAATTTCATCCCTTCATTTCGATTTTCTGATAATCCTACAGAGCTTTCTTTGAAATAATTAAGATCTGAGTAGGAGAATACCACGCAATGATCATTTATGGTTTTCGAAGCGCTTTTCTTCCAATCGCTTCAAAAGGTTGTGCGGAGCACAAAATGACAGTGCTGGCGATGGACTCCAATTTGAAAGGAAGATGATGAAACGGTACTTTTTATCGCTCGCATTGGGAGCCACTCTGGCTATGGCGGCTTCGCCGGGGGGGGGTGAAACCTGCCCGCCGCCCAAAAGCATCGTCATTCCCAACGACCTTTCTTCACCCCTGGGTAATTTCAAATTCTACGACGGGATGCCCACAAAAGAGACGGCCCGAAAGACCTACGACGCCCTCTACTTCTTGCGGGCGGTCGATACCTTCCTGAACTTTCTACCCGCCGTCAGCATCGAAGCGCTTCGGGTGGGGCAGGCTTCCATCGGTGCGGACAGCAGCAACAAAATCATCGTCTTCGAGCAGTTGATGGATTCGACCCCCTTCTTTCTGACTGGGAACACCGATACGGTCTATGCCCTGGGGATACTGGACCTGGAAAAGGACGGGCCTACCGTCGTGGAGATGCCCAAAGGGGCGGGTCCCGGAACACTGAACGACGCCTTTCAACGATTCGTCGTGGACATGGGCGCACCCGGGCCCGACCGGGGCAAAGGAGGCACCTACATCATCCTGCCGCCCGATTACGAAGGACCGCTGAAACCGATTCAAAACGGTGGGAAGCACCCCGAGCCGGCCAAAGTGAAAGTGGGCGACGAAGTGCGCGACGTCTGGATCGCCCGATCCCCCAGCTATATCAACTGGCTGATTCTGCGGGGCTTTCTGGTCGACGGCAAACCCGACGCCGCCACGAAAATGTGGAAAGAGGGGTTGAAGGTCTATCCACTCTCAAAAGCCAAGCATCCGCCCAAAATGGTCTACATCAACGGATCGCGCAAATGTTTCAACACCATCGTGCCGACCGATTTGAGCTACTTCACGATGCTCGACCACGTGATCCAGAAAGAGCCGGTGGGCTTCATCGACCCCGAACTTCGCGGGATGGCGGCGGCCATCGGCATCGTCAAAGGAGAGCCGTTTAGGCCCACCGAGCGGCAGAAGAAGCTGCTGCAACAGGCCCTGGCCGTCGGCAACGCCGCGGGTCGCACCCTGGCGTATCGCCCCGAAGACCCGAGAGCACGCATCTTCCCCGACCGCCACTGGTATCTGGCTTTCGTGGGCAAAGATTACCGCTGGCTGGGCAACGACCCGAGACGTGGCCGGGACCTGGACGTGCGCATCGCCTTTTTCTACATCGGCACCGTCAACACGCCGGCGATGGCCATCGAGATTCCGGGTGTCGGCTCCAACTACGGGATGGCTTTCACCGACTTCAAGGGCGACATTCTCTATGGCGACCGAAACTACAAATTGCACCTGCCGCCCAACGTGCCGGCCAAAGATTTCTGGTCCATCGTCGCCTACGACACGATGACCCGCTCCCAGCTGCGCACCTCCCAGCCTTTCCCCAGCATCAACAGCCAGCGGGACAAAGGAAAACTCCTCTACAACCCGGACGGATCCATCGACCTCTATTTCGGGCCCAAAGCTCCCGAAGGGAAAGAGGCCAACTGGATCGAGACGGTTCCGGGCAAGTCGTGGTTCATCGTTTTGCGCCTCTACGGGCCGCTCAAACCCTGGTTCGACCAGACATGGAAACCGGGGGACATCGAACCGATGAAGGAAAGTGGGAAATGAGAAGAGAAAGTGAAAGAGCAGTGATGTGGCTCACAAAGCCCAATGATCAAATTACGAGGAGTCCATCATGAATAGAACCATCAACAGAACCTCCGCCCTTTTGACAGCATGTCTGTTGGCCACTTCGGCCTTTGCTCTGGACAGCTGCCCTACGGAATACTACAAACCCAAGTGGGTCCATCAAGCCCCCACGGTCGACGCCCTCAACTACGTACGGGCCGAAACCGACGAGCAGTTGCGAGGTTACGCCGACAAGTACAAGGCCTTCGGACATTTTGTCCACAGCCGGAAAGCCTACGACGTCAACAAGCAGGTCACCCAGGGTGCCAACCGGGACACCCTCTACTCTTTCGGCGTTTTCGATTTGTCCAAATCGCCTTTGAATGTGACTCTGCCGGAAACAAAGGGGCGCTACATGTCGATGATGATCGTGAGCCAGGACCACGACGTCTTCCCGGCCCGCTACGCCCCTGGAAAATGGACTATTACCCAATCCGAGATCGGTACTCGCTACATCATGATCGTCCTTCGTACCTTCGCCAATCCCAATGACCCCGAAGATATGGAAGAGGCCCACAAACTGCAGGACAAGGTCGTAGCGGCCCAGACCGACAAAGGGAATCTCTCGGGCCTGCAGAACTGGGATACCGAAACGATGATGAAACTGCGGGAACACTTCGCAGCCCTGGGGGCTACACTGGAAGACAGCTCCCGCTTTTTCGGTGTCAAGTGTGATCGCAGCTACTTCGAAAACGCGATGGCCGTAGCCGTGGGTTGGGCCGGATTGCAACGGCAGGATGCTTTCTATGAACTGGTCAAGGTGCCCAAAAACGACGGCAAAACCCCCTATGTGCTGCACGTACCCAAAAACGTCCCGGTAGGTGCTTTCTGGTCGGTCACCGTCTACGACAAAGACCGTTTCCTGATCCCCAACCGATACAACGCATACTCCTACAACAGCGTCACCGCCGAAAAGAACCCCGACGGCTCGGTGGATATCCATTTCGGCGGCGACCCGAAAGCCAAAAACTTCCTGCCCATCAAGGAAGGTTGGGTCTACATCGTGCGGATGTACCGCCCCGGCAAGGAGATTCTGAAGGGCAAGTGGAGGTTTCCCAAACCGGTGGAAGCGAAATAATCGGGGTATGGAATTGGGAATCGGTGGTCGGCGGCGACTGTCCGGTATAATCGAACGACAAAGAAGGCCGAAAGGCCAATCCGACG
>JALWPZ010000207.1 GCA_026994745.1 Campylobacteraceae bacterium
CCATGAAGAGCATTCCGGAGAACGCGGTGATCCAGCGGGCCCGCTTCCGGCTCTATCCCATGGATCGGGTCGGGGTGACCGTGGAGAAGTACGGCGAGTGGGATGTGGGGATCGTCGAACCCGAAAGTATCGGGGAGATCACCAAGTTCGAGGATGTGGAGGCCATGAAGATCCGCTCCTACATCGGCCGACCGACGCCATCGAACCATTTGAGCCAGGGGATCTGGCGAAGCTGGGAGTTGAGCGAAGTGGAGTGCCGGGCCCTGCAGGAGCAGTTGCCCCGCAAAGAGGTGGTCCTGCGGGTGGAGGGCCCCAAGGAGCTGATCATCGGCCGGAACTCCCAGATGATGCAGTGGGATCTGGGCTACGGGAAGTTCGGGGGAGGCCTGGCCTTCCGCCCCCATCTGGAGATCACCTATACCCTGCCTCCCGAACGGATGGAGCTCTTCCCCAAGGCGAGTCATACGGTCCGGGCCGACGGGGTGGAGGAGGGGAAGATCCTCTGCGGCTTCGACAAGGATGGGCGCAAGATCTACGCCAGCTTCGATTTCGAGCTCGGTTCTCTGCCGGATTGGGATTACATCTCCATTACCCGGGCCTATGTGCTCCTCAAGCCGGTGAAGGTCTACGCCAAATCCAATATCCGCTTCCATCTGGAGATGATCGACGCCACCCGGGAGCGGGACTACGAGGCGATCCAGAACCGGCACGTGATCGAGAACATCGGCTACGACGTCAGCGCCGGGGACCTGAAGGATCGGGAGCAGGTCTTCCTCTTCGACAGTTACGCCATCCAGGAGTTCGGCAACCGTCTGAAGGAGAAGCGTCCCATCGCCTTTTTGCTGCGGCCCAGCAGTGCCCAGAAACTGGTCAAGAACTCCACCGTGGAGTGGCACAGCTCCCATCCGGAGTACACCCCCAAACTGGTCATCGAGTACCTGCATAAGCGCCGCAAACCCGTCGCCCCGGTGAGCGACCTGAAGTACAGCGTTGAGAACGGGAAGATCAAGCTGAGCTGGAAGAACCCCAAGGAGAAGGATTTCAAGGGGGTCTTCGTCATCAAGAACCCTTTCCGCAAACCGATCTCCCCCTACGACGGGGACAAACTCTACGGCGGACCTGACCATTGGACCTACGACGATTTCGGGGCGCTGGACGTCCACAAATATTACGCCGTATTCACCTACGACGACGTTCCCAACTTCAGCGAGCCCGTGATCCTGGAGTACACTCCCAAAGAGTGAGCCGGCGATGAGAAATGCTTTGGTGTTTTCCATTGTTCTGATGAGTCTCGGTGTGCTTCAGGCGCACACTTGCAAGGATCTCTGTGAGCGCTTCGGGGATTACGAGGGGTGCCGGAAGATGGAGCGGGGGGTCGTCGACTGCACACGGCGGATTTCCACGCTTCCTGAGGTAAAAGAAGCCGAGAACAGGGGCGCTGCGCTTCAGAATGGCACGAGGACCTCCACCCATAGGTTCATTCTGTACACTCCTTGGTTCTATACTGGGTCGATGAACGCCCGCTTTCAGGCAAAAGTGACTGATCGTGGACTCAGATATTCGGGTGAGAGCCGTGAAGGGGCGAATCCCTATGGTCTGATCTTCGATGGAGCGAGTTTCGGAGATGATCATATGATCGGTGCCGATGAGATGGAGTGTCGTCAAGTAGATCCTGTACGCTATCACTGTATCGGAAAGTATGGAGAGTATCGAGAGGCGACGATCGAATTCAGGAATCAGGGGGATGGACGTTTCGAGTTGAAGTTCTACGGTGTTCCGATGGAAGGGAACGGTTCGATGCAATACAAATTGCGACTCGCTTCCGACGGCCGTTTCCTCTACGAAGAGTATTTCAGAAACGGTAGGCTTCGGAGGGACATCTCCAAACGATATCCTGTGGAACGGATCGTTCCGTTACCGTAGAGGTTCTGTTATTTTTTTCCTAGGGGGTCCGGCCCATCGGGAAGGAATCTTCCATTTCGGTAGGAGTAGCTTACTTCGTAGTGGACCGGGCGACCCTTGACCGTTCCCTTACGTTCAAGATAAATTAGATAAAAGTCTCGGGACACCGGTCTGAGTCGTAACTTCGTTTCCCAGGAGGTGAGAGGTCCGTAACCGACCCCACCATTATCCGCTGCAAGAGTGGTATCGAATATTTTTTCGAGTGATCCATTACTGGGTCCCAGGAGTGTGTAATAATCGAAGCCCCATCCCTGAGTGGCATAGCCGGAACGGATGGCGAGGGCGCAACGGTCGGGTGAGATCTGGACCAATGCGACATCCTTGGCGTCGGGTCCACCGTCATACCCTCCGATTCGATCGATCGCGAACCTTTCTTGCTCCAAAGTCCATCCTCTCTTGTTCCATCGATATTTGAAGAGGCTTAACGCCGGGGCACAGGCATGACAGTTGAAATTGATGGCGGGTTTGCTTTCGGTGAGAATCCATAGGTTTTCGCTCCCTGCCTCTTTGCAGGGCAGTATGGAAATGATCGAATGGGTCAGGGGAGCGCGGGTTTGCAAACCGTAGTCGCTGTTTTGGGCATGGATCCGGAGGCGTCGAAGGAGATCCTGCTTCACCTCTTGTATCGTGGTGGGGGTTTTCCCGATTGAATGGATCGAATTCCGGATCACGGGGTTAGGAGCACTTGTCCGAGGAGATGTCTCTTGGATTCGTTTGACTTCGATGTAACGGCTGTAGATATCCACCCGGACCAGGGGGGCTCCCGAGAGGATCTCCCTCGCCAGGCCCGGTTCGATCCAGCCTCTTCGCAGCATCCGGCTCATCCGAGCCCGGCGGGAGCGGGTTCGGAAGTATCCGTCGCCCGTATCTTCGGGATCCCGCAGGCCGAAGCGATGGAAATTCGCCCGATCCTGCTGGAGGATATCCGCTACCCGTCGGAGGGGAATGCCCCGGCTGCTGTAGTGGTCGTTTCCGCTCAACCTGGCCGTGTAACTCTCCAGATAACGCGCTTCGGCCATAGCGCCGATCAGCGCCACCAGGATCGATAGGAACAACGGTCGAAACTTCATCATCTTCTCCATACCGAAAGTGTTTATAGATCGACTTGTCTTTCAAATCGTAGCATGATGCAGGGCGGACCTTATCGTTCCGGGCTTTTCATTCCCGTCTCCCGCATCGTCCGATCCAGGGCGAGACCCAGGTCCTCCCGATCGGGAGCGTGGGTGAGGTCGCGATAGTAACTGTAGAGCAGGTCCATCCCCCGATAGATCTCCAATCGCAGATAGGCGCTGGGGAAGTTGCTGAGGGTCTTTCGGGGTGCGTTGGCGTTGGAGTTGCAGACGATCCCGCTCTTGGTGGAAAGCACCAATCGGTAGGGGCAATCCTCTTGGAAAGGGTAGAGCATTCGCATGGCGCGGGCGAGTTCCGGATCGGTCTGTAGGACATCGAGTCGCAGGCAGCGGGGAGGATGCTCGGGCAGTTGGGGGTCCTGCAGCCGTGTGACGGCGTCGTCACCACACCCCGCCAACCATAGAACCAAAACGATCGTCAAACTCGAAATTTTCCAAGGCACTCGATGGAATCCTCTTTTCTTTTTTCCACGATTATACTTGGGGATCGGTTTGCGTTGCGTTAAGTGGAAATGCATTACAATAGAAATCAATCCAACGATCCGGGATGAATGGATCGGCGAAAGGAGTATGCATGTTGCGATTGTATTATTGTCGCGAGAACCCGCATCCGCAGAGCGAGGTGGTTCCAGAGTTGCAAGCCTTTTTCGCCCGGCTCAAGGTCGTTCGCCGCCAATTGGGCCGGGAACCCTATCTCAATCGGATCCAGCGGAGCCGTTGCCGGGCCAACCTGTTGGC
>JALWPZ010000208.1 GCA_026994745.1 Campylobacteraceae bacterium
TTGTTGGTCCGCACCAGCAGGGCCACCTCCTCCGCCCGGATCCCAGCCTCCATCAGGTTGCGCAACTCCTCCACCGCCGCGGACAGGGGCTCCTCCACCTCCCGGACTTTCAAATACCCCTCTTCCCGCGAAAAAGCCTTTTGCGGCTGATAACCGGGCATCACATCGCGAAACCATTCGTTGACCGACTCCACCAGGATCTGCCGGCTGCGATAGTTGGTATCCAGGTGCCCGATCTCGATGGCATAGTTCTCGGCCACCCGGTCGAAGAGCTCCTCCACCCCTCCCCGGAATCGGTAGAGCGACTGCTTGGTATCCCCCACATAGAAAAAGGAGCGGAACTCCCCCTGCCCCTCCCCCGAGACGATCTCGTCGATCAGGGGTTTGAGGAGCAGGAACTGCAGGGTCGAGGTATCCTGGAACTCATCCAGCAGAATGTGCCGAAAGCGCCGATCCAGACGAAAGTGCAGAAACTCCCGCTCGATGTGCTCGTAAAGCAGGCGGTAGACGAAGAAGAGCAGATCGTCAAAATCCAGCACCCCCTGGGAACGGGAAAGGGTGATCCGGGCGTTACGGTAGTGGTCGTAGAGCTCCCCCAGTCGGGCCAGGACCCGTGCTTCCCTGGCCCGAGCCCAGCGCCGCAGCAGAGCGCGCATCTCCTGGAACTCCGCCTCGATCATGGGATCCTTCTCCAGATACTTTTTGTAATCCCGATGGTCGTGAAGGCTCTCTTTTTTCCACAGGCTTTTGGCCAGGAACTTCCGCACCGGCAGCGGCTCGAAGTTCCGAAGCGCCCGGGCGGAGACCCCCGCCTTTTCCAGTCGGGCGTACAAAGAGGCCCTCAGCGCCTCGATGGATGCCTCCAGCGCCTCGGGAGACTCCCCTTCCTCCACCGGATCGGGCAGCAGGGGGTCCTGCTTGTACCACTCCCCCAGGGCTTCGGTCATCCCCTTGACCTTCCTGCGCTCCATCTGCAGGGCCAGCTCCACCAAGGTCCCCAGCAGCCCCTCCCGGTCCAGCTCCGCCAGAAAATACCACTCCAGATCCGGCGCGCCTCCCTCTTTGGTGACAAAATCGGGTTCGATCCCGATCTCCAGGGACGCCGAGCGAAGGACCGTGACGAAAAAGCTGTCCAGGGTCACGATCTGGGGATCCGAGGCCAGAAACCGTCGCAGCACCGACGGGGCCCGCTCCAAAAGCTCCCGCTCCCTCAAACCGCTCCGACGGGAAAGCTCCCCCAGGAACGCCTCTTCGCTCCGCAGGTTTCTCAAAAAGTAGAGAACCCGCTGGCGCATCTCCGCCGCCGCCTTTTTGGTAAAGGTGGCCGCCAGAATGCTCCCGGGCTCCTCTCCCAGGAAGAGAAGCGCCAGGTATCGAACGCTCAGGGCGAAGGTCTTGCCGCTCCCAGCCGAGGCGGAGAGAGCCAGAAAACGAGGAAAACCCATGGCGGATCCTTTCGGAAAAATTCGAGTCTCGGGACAGGGATGTCCAGTCCAATGTATTGTAGCAGCCCATTCTAAGACTCAATCCGATTGATTCAAGTGATCAGCCAAATATATAATATAAGCATTTTTTATAATTTTAGCTCTGCTTAAGAGCCATCGGAGTACTCTGGAGACCACTCACTCAAGGAGAAATAATGAAAACCATTCAAACGATCGGCGCGGTGGCATTGCTCTGTACCCTGGGCATCCAGGCGGCCGAAATGCCCACTGCCGCTCCCAAAACTTACCCCGAGGGGGAAGTGGGGCGCTTGGTCAAACTGGGCGAAGCGATCATGAACGAAACCGACACCCACCCCCTGACCAAAGACCTGGTGGGCGACAAACTGCAGTGTAAAAGCTGCCACCTCAAAGGAGCCGACGGCAAACCCGGCACCGCCAAAGGGATCGGAACTTTCATCGGCACCGCCACCGCTTTCCCTGCCTACTCCAAACGGGAAAAGAGCGTCCAGACCCTCCAGGACCGGATCAACAACTGCTTCATGCGCAGCATGAACGGCAAACGACCCATCATCGACAGCGAAGCGAGCGTCGCCATGGCCGCCTACGTCACCTGGCTCTCCGAAGGGTTGCCGATGAAGATGAACCCCAAAATGCCCTGTGGCCCCTACAACAGCCAACGCTGGGCGAAAAACTCCAAGAAGTTCGCCAAGATCCAGAAAAAAGCAACCCACAAAAATTACCTCAGCGGCAAGAAGCTCTACGAAGCCAGGTGCGCCTCCTGCCACGGCAGGAACGGAGAAGGTATGGGAACCTTTCCTCCGCTCTGGGGCAAGAGCGCCGACGGCAAATGGCTCGCCTACAACACCGGGGCTGGCATGAGCAAGCTCAACAAAGGCGCCGCCTGGGTCCAGTCCAACATGCCCCTGGGCCAGGGGGGAACCCTCAAAGATCAGGAAGCCGCCGACATCATGCTCTACGTCGATGCCCAACCCCGCGCCGATTTCGATCTGGCCAAAGGATTCCTGCCCAAATGCGAGATGGGATACTACAACTCCAAGGTCCTCAAAGAGCACCACAGCGTCCGCAGCAATTTCAAAGCATTGGGACTCGATGTCGACAAGATCCGCGGCGACAAGGTGATCCCCTAGAATCGGTTTCCCACAAAGGAACTGAAATTCCCTGGGAGGTCCTGCCTCCGCTTATATAAAACCCGAGTACCTCTTGACATGTTCCATATTCTGTGCTAAATTCTGTACATTTATATATTGTAAGTAGAAGGATTCGATATGCAAGTTGTCAATTTTACCGAAGCTCGAAACAAGCTGAAAGCGATCATGGATGAAGTCTCCCGGGATCATGAGGATGTGATCGTCAGCCGGAAAAACGGCGAGAATGTTGTGATAATCTCTCTGGAAAAATACAACAGCCTTACCGAAACCGATTATTTGCTGCGGAGCCCCGCCAACCGGGAACATCTACTCAAATCCCTGAACGAACTGGAGGAAGGAAAGATCGTCACCAGAGACCTGGAGGAGCTTACGGAGGAGAAGTCGGAATGAAGTTGATCTGGAGCGAAAGCTCCTGGGAAGACTATCTCTACTGGCAAAAGCAGGATCGCCGGATTCTCAGAAAGATCAATACGTTGTTGAAGGAAATCGCACGACACCCCTTCGAGGGATTGGGGAAACCCGAACCCCTCAAACATACGCTCCAGGGCTGCTGGTCACGACGGATCAACGACGAGCATCGCCTGGTCTACAAGATCGACGACGGAGCGATTCTCATCGTTTCCTGCCGATATCACTACTGAAACCTCCTACAAGTACTCTCCCCGCCCACAGAGCAGCCGATAGGCGCAGAAGCGGCAACGTTTGAGCTCCTCGGTCCGTTCGGCCGTGAACCCGTCGAGAGCCCCCAACTCTTCGATGACTTCCATCAGCCGCGCCTCTTTCTCTTCCGGTGCCTGGAGAAACTCCAGCCCGCCCCCCTCCAGGATCTTGACGAAAGCGGCCTC
The DNA here is from genome assembly GCA_026994745.1 of Campylobacteraceae bacterium. Classification (GTDB taxonomy): domain Bacteria; phylum Campylobacterota; class Campylobacteria; order Campylobacterales; family Sulfurovaceae; genus Nitratifractor. Next base: position 3,460 of record JALWPZ010000208.1, read on the forward strand.
CGGGTCGGTGCAGCGGGCCGAGAGGAGCCTTCGGTAGATGGGAAGCTGGAAGTCGCTCATCTTCTCCAGCTCCTTTTTCCGGTTGGCGTCGGCGGTGGAGCCGGTCTTGTAATCCAGGATCCGGCACTCCTCCTCCCTTCGGTCGATCCGGTCCACCCGGCCGGCGAAGCGCAGAGGGCCGATGCTCCCCTCCAGCCGGGCCTCCAGCTCCACGATCCGCCATCCATCCCGGAAGCGGCGGATCTCCTCTTCGATGAAGCCCTCCATCCTGCGGATCCAGAGCTGCCGGAAGTAGTCGTTCTCCGGAGTGGAGGGGAGCATCTCCCCCATGAGCCGCTCCAGGGCCCCTCGCATCGCCGCTTCGTCCTCG
>JALWPZ010000209.1 GCA_026994745.1 Campylobacteraceae bacterium
GGCTGATGGTGTCGGCCATGTTCTGGATCAGCTTGCTGTCCTTCCCTTCCTCACCGGCACCGACGCTGATGACGATCTTCTCCAGCTTGGGGGTCTGCATGACATTCTTGATGCCGAGCTCTTCGCGGAGCGCGGGAACGATGGATGCGTACTTCTCTTTCATTCGGCTCATGATCAGCCCTCCACTTTCTTGACGTTGGAGATGTGGATGGGCATCTCTTTGTTGATGAAGCCCCCCTCTTTGTTCTCCTCGCTGGGCTTGACCGCTTTGCGGGCGATCTTGCACCCGGCGACGATGACGGCGTCTTTCTTGGTCAGGACCTTGAGAACCTCTCCGGTCTTGCCCTTGTCGTCTCCGGCGATGATCAGTACCTGATCACCCTTTTTGATCTTGAATTTCTTTGCCATTACCATACCTCCGGCGCGAGCGAGACGATCTTCATGAAGCCCGCGTAGCGTGTTTCACGGCTGACGGGCCCGAAAATCCGGGTCCCGATGGGCTCTTTCTTGTCGTCGATGATGACCGCAGCGTTGTCGTCGAAACGGATCAGGGACCCGTTCTCCCGCTGGATCTCTTTCTTGGTCCGGACCACGACGGCCTTGACCACCTTTCCCTTTTTGACCTTCCCGTTGGGGAGCGCCTTCTTGACAGAGGCGACGATCACGTCCCCAACGCTGGCGTAACGGCGTTTGGAGCCGCCCAGGACCTTGATGCACATGATCTCTTTGGCGCCGCTGTTGTCGGCGACGTTCAATCGGGTGAAACTCTGGATCATCAGCCCTCTCCTCTCTCAACGATCTCAAGAAGACGGAAGGCCTTGTTCTTGGAGATGGGCCGGCACTCGATGGCGCTGACGGTATCTCCCACGTTGGCTTCGTTCTTCTCGTCGTGAATGATGTATTTCTTGAAACGCTTGACGGTCTTGTGGTAGCGGGGGTGGAGCACCTTGCGCTCTACGAGTACCGTGGCACTCTTGTCTCCCGCTTTCTTGATGACCGTTCCTGAAATGACTCGTTTTGGCATCCTGGACCCCTTACTTCGTTCTTGCAGCGCTCAGGGCTGTCATGATTCTGGCGACATCTTTCTTCGCCGCCTTCAGCTCGCTGGTGTTGGTCAGCTGCATCGTCTTGAGTTTGGCCCGGAGGGTGAAGACCTCCAGTTTTTTCTCTTTGAGCATCGACTCAAGTTCCTCGACGCTTTTCCCTTGCAGATCAGTATAGTTCATTGCTCTCTTCCCTTGAAATGATTTTCGTCTTGAAAGGAAGCTTGTGGCATGCCAGCGTCAGCGCTTCGCGCGCCAGACCCTCGGGTACCCCCGCCATCTCGAAGATGATCCGGCCGGGTTTGATGTTCATGACCCACTTCTCTACGGCACCCTTACCTTTACCCATCCGGGTTTCCAGGGGCTTTTTGGTCAGGGGCTTGTCGGGGAAGACCCGGATCCAGGTCTTCCCGGTCCGGCTGACCCGACGGGTCATGGCGATACGCGCGGATTCGATCTGACGAGAGTCGATCCGGCCCGCTTCCACTGCTTTGATGGCGAATTCGCCAAACTCGATGCGATTGCCGCGGAAGGATTTACCGCGGTTGCGGCCCTTCTGCTGCTTTCTCCATTTGGTTCGCTTGGGCATCAACATGATTATTCACCTCTTCTTCTGGGTTTGCGGCTGCGGCGCTCTTCCTTGGGCTCCGCCTGGATCCCCTTCTGGAGAACCTCGCCCTTGAAGATCCAGACCTTGATCCCGATGTTTCCATAGGTGGTCAGGGCTTCGGCGAACCCGTAGTCGATCTTGGCCCGCAGAGTGTGCAGGGGGACGCGACCTTCCAGATACCACTCGGTCCGTGCCATCTCGGCACCGCCGAGGCGGCCGGCGACCTGGACTTTGATCCCCTTGGCGCCGGACTTCAGCGCTCCCTGGATCGCTTTCTTCATCGCGCGGCGGAAGGCGACACGGCGCTCCAGCTGGGTCGCGATGTTCTCGGCGGCCAGCTGCGCGGAGGCCTGGGGACGCTTCTCTTCCTTGATGTTGATGGCGACCTCTTTGCCCAGCATCTTCTGCAGGTTGGCCTTGAGCTTCTCGATGTCGGCGCCGCGCTTCCCGATGATGATCCCGGGGCGGGCGGTGACGATGGTGATGCGGATCTTCTTGATGGTCCGCTCGATGATGATGTTGCTCACTCCGGCGTAGAAGAGCTCCTTTTTCAGGAACTTCCGGATTTTGTAGTCTTCGGCGACGAAACTGGGAGCGCGGTCCTTGGCGGGATACCAGCGGGACTCCCAGTTCCGGTTGATTCCCAGTCTGAGACCGATCGGATTAACTTTCTGACCCATGGTTACGCATCCTTTCCGTTTTCGTTGTTCTCGCTCGCTTCGGCGGCGACTTTGGCGGCGGCTTTGGCGGCGTTCTGCGCCTTGGCCTCTTCCGCGGCGGCTTCGGCCACTTCCACGACGATGTGGGAGGTGGGCTTCAGGATGCGGGTCGCGGTTCCACGGGCCCGGGGGCGCCAGCGCTTCATGACCGAGGCCTTGTCGACGCGGCAGGAGGTGATGACCACCTCTTCGGGCTCGTAGTCACCGTTGGCGACGGCGGAAGCGATCACCTTGGAGAGGATCCCCGCGGCCTTGTTGGGCATGAACTCCAGGGCAGCGATCGCCTGCTCGGCGTTCATCCCCTGGACTTCCCGTGCGATCAGTCTCGCCTTGGTGGGAGAGACCCGGACATATTTGAGTACTGCTCTGCTCATGATCAACCTACCTTCTTCTGGACACTACCCTTGTGCCCTTTGAATGTACGGGTGGGAGCGAACTCTCCCAGTTTGTAACCGACATGGTTCTCCGTGATGTAGACGGGAACGAACTGCCGGCCGTTGTGGACGTTGATGGTCAGGCCGATCATCTCGGGAAAGATGACGGAACGGCGAGACCAGGTCTTGATGGGCTTGGTGGAGCCCTCTTCTTTTGCTTTGAGTACCTTCTTCATCAGATGGTCGTCGATGAAGGGGCCTTTTTTCAATGATCGTGCCATGCGTATCCCTTACTTTTTCTTCTTGCGTGAGATGATCAGCTTGTCGCTGGCCTTCTTCCGACGGGTCTTGTATCCCTTGGTGGGCATACCCCAGGGAGAGACGGGATGGCGACCGGAGTTGGTCTTTCCTTCCCCTCCACCGTGGGGGTGGTCGATGGGGTTCATCGCGGATCCCCGGGTCTGGGGGCGGATTCCACGGTGGCGGTTCCGTCCGGCCTTCCCGATGACCATGTTGGCGAAGTCTTCGTTGCCGATGGTCCCGATCGTCGCCATGCACTCACCCAGGATGTAGCGCATTTCGCCGGAGGGCAGACGCAACGAGACGTACTTGCCGTCCCGGCCCATGATCTGAGCGTATCCGCCTGCGCTGCGGGCGATTTTGCCACCCTGACCGGGGTTCATCTCGATGTTGTGGACCAGGGTACCGACGGGGATGTTGCGCAGCTTCATCGCGTTGCCGGGCTTGATGTCCAGACCCGCTTCGGCCGCTATGACCACGTCCCCGACCTTCACGCCCTTGGGCTGAAGGATGTAGCGCTTCTCCCCATCGATATAGTTGACGAGGCAGATGCGGCAGTTGCGGTACGGATCGTACTCGACGGTCGCGACGCGACCCTCGACCCCGAACTTGTTCCGCTTGAAGTCGATGATGCGGTAGAGCTTCTTGGCCCCCGCTTCTTTATGCCGGGATGTGATCCGACCGTTGTTGTTGCGGCCCGCTTTGCGGGGCAGCTTCTTCAGCAGGGAACGGACACTCGCCTTGGCGGTGATGTCGCTGCTGTCCAGAACCGTCATGAAC
>JALWPZ010000210.1 GCA_026994745.1 Campylobacteraceae bacterium
CGGAGCTCAAGCCGGGTCAGCAGTACCGCTTCCACTTCGACATGACCGCCTGCGTGGGGTGCCACTGCTGCGAAGTGGCCTGCAACGAACAAAACGGCAACCCCGCCGAGATCAAGTGGCGCCGGGTTGGGGAGATGGAGACAGGCCGTTTCCCCGACACCCTGCAGCTCTTCAACTCCATGAGCTGCAACCACTGCATCGACCCGGCGTGCCTCAACGGCTGCCCCACCAACAGCTACATCAAACTCGACAACGGCATCGTCTACCACGTAGACGAAGACTGCATCGGCTGCCAGTACTGCACCTGGAATTGCCCCTACGAGGTCCCGGTCTTCCACGAAGAGCGGGGCATCGTGACCAAATGCCACATGTGCGTCGACAAGCTGGAAGCGGGCCAGACCCCCGCCTGCGTGCAGGCCTGTCCCGCCGGCGCGATCCAGATCGAAGTGGTGGACAAAGAGGAGTGGATCCGAAACGACATGGCCAAAGAGGGGGTCGCACCTCATCTGCCCGACGTAAACATCACCCAACCCACCACCCGCTACACTCTGCCCGAAATTCCGGAAGGCGAAGAGATCCGCCCCGCCGACGAACATATCCTCAAACCCGCCCACCCCGAGTGGCCTCTTGTGTTCATGACGGTGCTGACCCAAATGAGCGTGGGTGGATTCGTGGCGCTTTTTTTCGGCGAACTGCTCCACCTGCTGGGGCTCGACCTGCCGGCCCCCAACCTCTGGATGGTCCTGGCGGTGCTGGCTCCCGCGGCCATCGGTCTGCCCCTTTCGGCTTTGCATCTGGGGCGCCCCATATTGGCCGTTACGGCGATGAAAAATCTTAAAACCTCCTGGCTCAGCCGCGAAGCGGCGGCCCTGGGGGCCTACGCCGGAGGTGTGACGCTGCTGGCGGGGCTCTACTACCTGGGCGCGCCCGGTTGGCTCAAGCTGCTGGTGGAACTCCCCGTGGCGGCGATCGGCGTGTACGGCATCTACGCCCAGTCGATGATCTACCGCGTCCCCGCCCGCCCCGCCTGGAACCGCAAGTCCACGACCCTGCGGTTTTTCGGCACCGGGTATCTGGGCTTTCTGCTGATCGCCACGGTCCTGGCCTTCACCGGCGAAGCGAGAAGCGTCCTGGCCCTGATGGCCCCGACCCTGATGCTGGGGCTGTACCAGATGCACCTGATCTACGAAGAGACGGTCTTCTACAAGCATCTGGACAAAGAGCATCCGCTCTACTATCAGCTCAGCCGCACCAAAACGTTGCTGGAAGAGCACTTCGGCCACCTGAAACGGTTGCGACTGACGAGCCTGGCCGCTTTCGCCATCGCCCTGCCGATGCTCGCCATCGTCTTCGCCGCGGCCAACATGGGCACCGCCGCCGCGGTCGTCCTCTTTCTGGCATGGATCGGCGCCACCGCCAGCGAAATCGTGGGCCGGTATCTCTTCTATCGCACCGTGGTTCCCCTGGGACTGGCGGGGAACTTCTTTGCGGGGAATCAAAGACATTGAGAAGTAATACACTTGACCATTTTCTATATAGTGCGTATAATATACGCAAAGGAGGTGCACAATGGGCACAATGAAAGTAAGAACCAATCTCTATCTCAACAGCGAACTCAAAGAACAGGCCCAGAAAAAGCTGGACGAATACGGTATGAATCTCAGCAGTTTCGTCAATGTGATGTTGGCGAAATTTTTGCAAAAAGATGTGGATATGCTCTTGCCACCGGAAACGGAAGCGGTTCTACGAGATTTCGAGGGAAAACGGGAGACTTTTGAAGAACCCATTACTTTTGATGAGTTTAAAAAGAGTCTGAAGCAGTAGTAGTCGATGAAAAATATTTCCCGTTCTAAACAGTTCAACAAAGATTTACGGAATATCATAACGAAAATGGGAGATAAACATTTCAAATCACTGATCCATGCGGTCCACAGACTAAGCGAAGAAGATGAACTGCCTCCATCTTTTCGCGACCATGCTCTCAAAGGACGGTTGTCCGGCTATCGTGAACTGCACTTGGGTGGAGATTTATTACTTCTTTATCGAATCGAAGAGGAAATTATCTATCTCATGCGAATCGGAACCCATGCTGAAATTTTGGGAATGTAAATGAAAAAAAGACGTACCATTGACTATGATGTGAAAGTAAAACAAATCTTGTGTAATTTGGATTTCTTCCATAAAAATTATTATGATGGCATGTTGTTTAACGGTCCAAGCTTATACTTTCATCTCAAAGTATTGAACATTAATCCTAAAGATAATTTTAGGCTGTTTCTCGAGTGTATTTATGCCACTTTAACCTCTTGGGGAATGCACCGTATGGGCTCCAAGGGATCCAAAATGGTTGATTTCGATATATTTTATAGAAGTTTAAAAAATGAATATGAGAAAATAATTTATTTGCGCACAAAAAACTTCAAAGAACTGACGGAATCCGACTGGAAAGTAATTGAGCAGATATTTAATAATTTAGAAATAATGGCGAGTGGAACTCGTTTGGTCGGTAACTCAAAAGTTATGGCCCATCTCATACCTAACCTGATTGCACCAATTGACAGGGAATATACAGTAAATTTTCTTACAGGAAATAAATACATAAACACTCAAAAAAACAATGAATGGGAATTTTTAAAAGAAATCATCGTGCAATTTTTCTACAAAATTGCATCTGACTATACTTTTGAAAGTAAAGCCAAGGAGTGGCTGAAAAAAAAAGAAAAATTTCCATGGGATACATCTCGATTGAAAATCATTGACAACCTCATTATCGGTGCGGGACTTCATAAAAAACGCAAGGACAATCAACGATGACTTTATTAGAAAGAACAAAATCCCTCCTGGGCCTGGACATCAAAGAGGAGAAATACGCGCTGGTCGACGACCCCTTCTTCGGCAAAGTCGCCAAATCCAAAGCCCCCGACAAGTGGGTGCGCTCCACCTGCGGCTACTGCGGCGTGGGGTGCGGGCTCTACATCGGGGTCAAGGACGACGATCCGGTCTACGTCAAGGGCGACCCCGACCATCCGGTCAACCGCGGAACGCTTTGCCCCAAGGGGCTCAGCGAGCACGAGATGGTGCGGGCACCCACCCGGCTGCCTGGAGCGATGATCAAGCAAAACGGCGCTTTTCAGCAGGTGAGCTGGGACGAAGCTTTCCGAACCGTCAGCGACAAGTTCAAAGCCATTCAGGAAAAACACGGCAAAAAGGCGATCGGCGTCATCTCCACGGGCCAGCTGCTGACCGAAGAGTTCTATACACTCGGCAAATTCGTCCAGCTGGGGCTGGAGACCAACAACTACGACGGCAACACGACCCTCTGCATGGCCAGCGCCGTCATGGGGTACAAGCAGAGCTTCGGCAGCGACGGCCCTCCGGGCTGCTACGAAGATTTCAGCCACGCTGAAGTGATCATGCTCATCGGCGCCAACATCGCCGACAACCACCCGATCCTCAAGCTCCACATCGCCCGCAACAAGCAGGTACGGGGCAAAAAGCCCACGATCATCGTCGTCGACCCCAGGCACAGCAAAACCGCCAACATGGCCGATCTGTACCTGCCCATCAAACCCCGCACCGACCTGGCGCTCATCAACGGGCTTTGCTACATCATTCACGAGCAGGGCTGGATGGACGAGACGTTCATCAGCGAGCGGACCGTCGGCTACAAAGAGTTCATCAAAAATATCCAGAAGTACCCGCCCCAGGAGGTGGCCCACATCACCGGCATCGACGTCAAGACCCTCTACGAAGTGGCCCGCCTCTACGCCGGCGCCGAGGCGGCCATGAGCGCCTGGACGATGGGGGTGAACCAGTCGGCGATGGGAACCGACACCGTCAGCGCCATCGTCAACCTCGCCCTGATGACCGGCAATCTCGGCAAACCGGGCGGCGCGCCCATGAGCATCACGGGCCAGTGCAACGCCATGGGGACCCGTGAAAGCGGTTTCACCAGCTCCATCCCCGGTTACCGCGACTACAAAAACCCGCGTGATAGGGCCGAATACGCCCGCATCGTCGGCGTCCCCGAAGAGCTGGTCCCCACGGAGCGGGGCTACGCCTACCCCCAGATCATCGAAGCGATCGAGCGGGGCGAGATCAAAGCCCTTTGGGTCGTCGCTACCAACCCGCTGGTGAGCTACCCCGACCAGCCGCGGCTTCGCAAAGCCTTGGCGAAGCTGGAGATGCTGGTGGTGCAGGATAGTTTCATGAGCGACACCGCCGAATTGGCCGACGTGCTCTTCGGTGCCGCGACGTGGAGCGAAAAGACCGGCACCTACACCAACTCCGAGCGCCGCTGCAACCTGGCCAAAAAGTCAGTCCCCAACTATCAGGACTCCAAAAGCGACTTCGAGATCGTCCTGGAGTTTTCCAAATATTTCGAGGGCAAGCACGAGCTCCTCTTCAAAGGGTGGAGCGAACCCGAAGACGCCTTCGAAGAGTGGAAACGGGTCAGCAAAGGGCGCCTCTGCGACTACATCGGAATGAGCTACGAAAAGATCGAAAAGCTGGGAGGCATCCAGTGGCCCTGCAACGAGGAGCACCCCGAAGGGACCCCCCGCCTCTATACCCCCGACATGCCCACCCGAAACCCCGAGGGCAAGCCCAAGTTCGTCTTCGCCGAATGGCAGCCCATGGAAGAGGATATCTGCACCGCCTTCCCCCTCATCCTCAACACGGGCCGCACCGTGGAGCAGTTCCACACCCGCACCAAGACCGGTACCATCAAAATCCTCGAAAACCTGGCCCCCGAAGCCTGGGTGGAGCTGAGCCCAAAAGACGCAGAGAAACTGCAGGTGAAATCGGGCGATCGCATCGCGCTGAGTTCACCCAGAGGCAAAGTGGAAAACGTCATCGTCCGGGTCACCGAAGTCGTACGGGAGGGCACCATCTTCGTCCCCTTCCACTTCAACACCCAGCTCATTAACACCCTCACCCAGTCGCTCTTCGACCCCAAATCCTTCGAGCCCAACTACAAACAGACCGCCGTGCAGCTGCACAGCGAAAAGGTGCCCGAGGGAATCGTTCTGACAGAGAAGGAGATTGCCGGGGCGCTGGGATACGCCAAAGAGACAGAGAGTGAAGAGAGTAAAGCTGTCGCGCAAGAAGAGGTGAGGGGCTAACGCGAGGAAATCAAGGCTGGAGGATCAAGGCAGTTCATGCCAGAATTGTGTAAAGCTGTACACAGAGCAGCGGATATACTCTACGTCCATATTCCAAGAATCGAAAGGTTGTTCTGTGTTCTCTTCCTGGAAAAACCTCTGGTTTCGCGATGCGACAGCAAGGCCAGCCTCCATCAACGATACCGCGGTACGCATTCGAGCGGGGATTTTGCTTGCTATCCCCATTTTTCTCTCCTATACCCTCTATGACGCGGTATTCGGGAGCCATTGGATCGTGGATGGAAACACGGCCGTAGATACCTACGATACCGATTTCGACGAGCACATCATCTACTCGGTCCATGCCATCCGAAAGACCTACGATTACACGGTTCAGACCTGGGTGCTGCTCTACGGTCTTTTCGAAATGTTCTCGGGCATGTTTGTCAGAACCTCCTATCTCTCTCCTACGATCTGGATCTCGTCGTTCCTGGCTCGCAAGAAGCCGGTCCTATGGAAGCCACTGCTTCCCAAACGTTTCGCCTGGAGTTTCGGAGCGACCTTCATCACCGTCTGTCTGATCTTTTTCAATCCGGATACCTTCGCCCATTGGGTCAATACGCTTTCGGGTGCTCAGCTGTTGAGTGAGACCGAGCAGTATATTCCCTATTGGATTCCGCTTACATTGATCTGGGTATGTTTGGCTTTTATGTGGATGGAGACGGTTCTGGGCTTCTGTGCAGGTTGCCAGATCCACGCATTATTGGAAAAAATCGGAATCGTCAAAGAGGAGTGTGTTGCCTGTAACGATATCTTTTCCCCAGAAGCGCAGCGATTGAAGTCGAAAGGGGACTAGGTCCTTTCCGGTCTATTTCCCCAGTCCGAAAACGTTGGAAAGCGTATTGATGTAGTTGAAGTAGCCTGCGATCCGGGCCGCCTCCAGGATCTCCGCCTCGCTCCATCCCAGCTCTTTGAGCGCGTCGATATCTTCCTGGGTCATTTTGTAGTTCTCTTTTCCGGCGGCTTTGAGGGCGAAGTCCAGGAGAGCCTTCTCCTTTTCGTCGGTCTGGATGGCATCCACACCCCGGAGGGTCTCCTCCACCTGTTCGTCGCTCATCCCCAGCATCTTGGCGATGTTTTTGTGGACATCCACGCACATGGTGCAGTTGTTGGCCAGGGAGACCAGCAGAGCGATGCGTTCCTTGGTGGCGTAGGGGAGCCGGGTCTCCTTGAGGAGGAAATTCTGGACCATGGCGTCGGTGGCGAAGTAGAGGTCCTTATCCAGGGCCAGCAGTTCGAAGATCTCCCCCAATCTTCCGGTCTTTTCCAGGATCGGTTTCGCCCGCTCCTGGATCTCGGGATCCATCTCTTCGTATTTGCAGAGTTTGATGTAAGCCATGAGTATCCTTTCGTTTTGTTTGGAAGTCCTGGTATTGTAACCAATCAGCCTTCCGGATCAGAGAAGACCCAGCAGTGCGACGAAGAGGACCGGCGGCGTGACGATCAGTCCTACCCTCATATAGTCCCACCAGCCGATGGTCACTCCTTTCTTGGCGAGAACGTGGAGCCAGAGCAGGGTGGCCAGGGAACCGATGGGGGTGATCTTGGGGCCCAGATTGGCGCCCAGGATGTTGGCGTAGGCCAGGAAGGTGTCGCCGGTCTTGTCGATGGCGATGTCCATGATCATGATCGTGGGCATGTTGTTCATGACGGCGCTGAGGCCTCCGGAGAGGAAGCCGGTTCCGATGACATAGACGGCGTGCCCCTGAGCCTTGAGCCAGAGCAGCCACTGGGCGATCTCGTCGGTCAGGCCGGCGTTTTTCAGGCCGAAAACCACGACGTAGAGACCGATGGAGAACCAGACCACCTGCCAGGGGGCGGTTTTGACGGTCATCCAGGGTTTGGTCGCCTTGTGCTTTGCGGCGATGGTCAGGAAGATCAGGGCCCCGCCCAGGGCGAAGAGGCTGATGGGTAGGTGATAGAGATCTCCGACGAAGTATCCGAGAAGCAGAAGGCCCAGAAGCCACCAGCTGATGCGGAACATTTTTTGGTTTCTGATGACGCCGGCGGCTTCGGGCAGCAGCTCCACGTCGATATGACGGGGGATCGACTTTCGGAAAAAGAGCCAAAGCACGGCGATGGAGGCCAGGACCGAGAGGAGATTGGGGAAGAACATATTCTTCATATATTCGATGAAACCGATGCCGAAATAGTTGGCGGTGACGATGTTGGTGAGGTTGGAGATCACCAGGGGGTTGGAGGCGCTGTCGCCGATGAAGCCCCCGGCCATCAGAAAGGCGAAGATCGCTTTGGCATCCATCTTGAGATAGCGCATTTTGGCCAGGAGGATGGGGGTGAGGATCAGCGCCGCCCCGTCGTTGGCGAAGAAGGCGGCCACCAGGGCGCCCAGCAGTAGAATGTTGAGGAACATCAGATGGCCACTTCCCCGGCTGAGGTGCGCCATTTTAACCGCGGCCCACTCGAAGAAACCGATCTCGTCCAGAACCATGGAGAGCAGAATGATCCCGATAAAGGCCAGGGTGGCGTCCCAGACGATGAGGGTCACCTCCCAGACATCCTGCCAGGAGACCACCCCCAACAACAGCGCGGCGATGGCTCCGGCCACGGCGGTGGTGCCGATGGAGAGCCCTCGGGGCTGCCAGATGATCAGGATCAGTGTTACCAAAAAGAGTCCGAAGGCGAGTATCATCCCATGCTCCTGCCGTTTGCTGTCCATGAGTATAACGGAAGAGAGAATATAAATCAATATATCTTGAAATATACTAAAGTTCGATATACTTTCGGAAAAGGCATGCGCGATCCGGTGATCCCGGAACGGCGGATTCCTGCCAACGAAAGGATTGGGGAATGGATGAGTTCTTGCGAACGGTCGGCGCCCTCTACGACGAGACCCGGGTGTTGATCCTGCGTTTTCTGGACGAGCACGGAGAGCTCTGCGTCTGTGACCTGCAACAATCCCTGGGGATGATCCAGTCGCGGCTGTCGCGGCATCTGAAGATCCTCAGGGACGCGGGGTTTTTGCGGGTGGAGCGTCGGGGGAAATGGGCCTACTACTCGATCCGAAGTCCTCTGGACCGATTCCGCCTGCAGGCTCTGGAGGAGATCCGCACCCTTCCCATGGAGCTGCCCGTATTGAAAAAAGTGTCCCAAGACCCGAAAGGAAGCTGCACCCTATGAACCACGAGAAGAAAAAACGCATATTGGTCCTCTGCACCGGCAACAGCTGTCGCTCCATCATGGCCGAAGCCCTGATCAACGCCCGCCTCAGCGATTGTGTGGAGGCCGAGAGCTCCGGCGTCGCCGCCAGCGGCAAGGTCAATCCTGAAGCCAAAGCACTGCTGGAGCGCGAAGGGATCTGGCGGGATGACTATCACTCCAAAACTATCGACCAGGTGCTCGACCACCCTTTCGACCTGGTCATCACCGTCTGCGACCACGCCAAAGAGACCTGCCCCATGTTCCCCAAGGCGGTCAAGACCATCCATGTAGGGTTCGAAGATCCCAGCGGCAAAGCTCCCGAGGAGTACGAAAAGACGCTGCGACTCATCGAGAAAGAGTTGCTGCCGATTGTCGAGAAGGAGCTCTGCTGAGTCTTCCTTTCAATTCTTTCCTTTGATTTTTCGCCACAACGTATAGAATTTGCACCCCACGCAGTAGCCGAAGGCGGCTTCGAAGAAGGCGCAGATTCCCATGATCCCCAGCAAGGTCTGGGCGAGCGTGGTTTCGCGGGTTCCCCATGCCGTCAAGGCGCCGATCGTCAGGATCAGGCCGATGCGGGCGGCGAAGATTTTCGGGGCGGCGTCGACGATGCGGGCTTCTCCGAAGCGTGCGACGATGCAGCGGGAGAGTCGGGCGAAGGGACTGGCCGGACGGTAGAAAGACCGTGCCGTGAAATCCAGAAGCAATAGAAGTAGCCAAAGGATCGAGGGGTGAAGGAAGTGGGCGGCGACGGTCAAAAGCACGAGAAGACCGACGATCCTCGCGGCCCGTTCGTCGATTCGTTCCGTGGAGATGGGGCAGGATGGCATTAATTAACCTTATTTAAAATTATAAGTATTATACAACAAATCAGGGCTACTTGGGATCCTTTCCGTTTAGATTTTGGATAGTTTCTGTCGGCTCTGCTAATGCATTCCGCCCGAGATCATTCCTCTTCCGTGATTCCTATCGGACATCATTTTGCGCCCACTCATCCCACCGTGCATCATGGGAATTCCACCGGATGCCGAACTCGAGCTTTTTTTGTGGCCGGCGATATATTCGGCCACCGCTTTGATCTCCGCATCCGAAAAGCCTTTGATCTGCTCTTTCATGATCCGCGCGTTCGCATCATCCGGTGTCTCTTCCCGGACCTCGTTGAGTTCGTTGATCAGCTTTTTGGCGGAGTATCTGCTGATGTCGGGAGATTCCCCCAGGGCATGTTTGTCGTAGTTGACCCCGTGGCAGGATTGGCATTTTTTGGCGAGTATGGCGCCGTCGACGGCCAGCAGGCTGCCCATCGGCAGCAGCATCAACGTGGTGGAGAGTGTCAGGTTTTTGAGTGTCATTTCGACTCCTTTTTTTGGATTGAATGCCATCGTAGGAGCCGAAGATGAAACGGGTATGAAACGGATCCCGCGGAAGGGACTCCGTGGGAGGGTCAGATGCGGGATTTGAAGGTCATGCTGCGGTAGATGTCGTCGACCCGGCCGATGCGTTTCATGCCGGCGGCCGTTCCTTTGTAAAAGGGGATCCGCGTATCCGGGTCGACGAAGTCGGTGACCAGGTTGTTTACCGGAGAGTTGGGGAAGCCGAAGGCCATGAAGAGCGTGCCGGGTTCGACCGACTCGCTGAGGTATGCGACGGCCCGGACGCTTCCGTAATCGTTGTAGAGCAGGACCATGTCGCCGTTTTGAATCCCTTTCTTTTTCGCGTCGGCGGGATGGATCTCCACCGGGGCGACGGGCCAGCGTCCTCGGGTCATGGGGATGCGGGAGGTATGGTAGTTGGACTGCCAGACTTCGTTGAGACGCCCGCTGGTGACGAAGAATTCGTACTTGTCGAGTTGGCGCTGTACCTCTTTGGGCATGGGGGGCTGGGGACTGGGCTGGAACATCGCTTTGCCCGATTGGGTGCCGAATTTCTTGTCGGTATAGAGCAGACGGGTTCCGATGAGCTTGCCGTTTTCGACCTTTTGGATCGGTAGCTGTACGCCGTTGTTGCCGGCTTTGCGCAGCAGATCGTAGCTGGCGAGAGTGCCGGTGGGGCCGCCCTGGGAGTGCATCTTGGCCCCCTGTCCGGCGAAGCCGTCGTTGAAGGCGTCCTCTTCGCTCTTCCAGTCGAAGCCCTCGAAGCGTTTGGCCATCGCGGTGTTCCCCTCTTTTTCGTAGAGAGCTTTGAGGGCGTTGGCGACGTCGGCGGAGATGAGGCAGTCGGGCTTGGCGATGCCGGGGGCGTCGACGACCTTCTCGGAAAGGCGCATTCTCCGCTCGCCGCTCATGGAGGTGAGGTTCATCTCCATCGTGGTGGCAGCGGGTAGCTGGACGTGTGCCACCTCGGATTTGAAGGTGGGATAGATGTCGATGTCGATGATGAAGAGACCGCCGTCGTATTTGCAGGCGCGGTAGATGGCGTCGGCCAGGGTTTCGTTGTCGGCGCCGATGTTCCGGTCGATGGCCCGCTTGACGATCTCGCTGCGCCGTTTGAAGGCGTTGCCGAGACGCTGGCCCATGATGGAGTCGACGAAGGGGTTGCATCCCCAGATGAAGAAGGCCAGATAGTCCCCTTCGGCGGCGGCCTTGTCCACGACGACGAGTTTGTCGCGGCTGGGCATTCCCTCGGGAGCGGGGGGACGGCAGTAACCCTCCTGGTGGCCGCCCAGGCGGCAGACACCGGTGCCGACGCGTCCGACGGAGTGGGTCTGGATCGCCACGTTGACGATGGAGGCGATGTTCTGGTAGTTCTTGATCCCCCAGATGACCCCTTTTTCATAGTAGACCGAGGTGCGGGGGCGGTGGCCCGAGGCTTTGGGCTTGGCGATCCACTCAGCGGTCTTGACGATTTGCGCTTTGGGGACGCCGGTGATCTTTTCGGCTTCGTCCAGGGAAACCCGGTTGGCTTTGAGGGTCGCGGAGTAGCCTTCGGTATGGTTTTTGACGAACTCTTTGTCTTCCCATCCCTTTTCGTGGATGTAGGTGAGCAGAGCGTTCATCAGGGTCACGTCGGTTCCCGGTTTGAGGCGCAGATGAAGGACGTTTTCCTTGCCCGCCAATTCCACGGCGTTGGTGATGCTGGCGGTGAGGCGGGGGTCGACGAAGATGATCCGGCCCTTTTGGACGGTCTCCCCTTTGTCGTACTCCTTCTTTTTGTCGTCGAAGTTGGCCCCCTGGAGGTTCTTGGCCCAATGCATCAGGTAGAGATTGGTCTGGGTCTCGTAGGGATTGGCCCCGATGACGAAGAGGGTGTCGGCCAATTCGCTGTCGTAGTAGCTGCTGTTGAGCTCTCCGATCCCCATCTCGCGGGTGGCGTGGACCTCCGAATTGTAGGCGGGGCGGTTGTGGATCGCCGCGGAACGGGTCTGGATGGCGCTGAAGAAGAGTTTTCCTGTTCCCCAGGTGTTTTCGAAGCCGCCGCCCCCTCCGCCGTGGTCGAAGGCTTTGAAGGCGATTTCGTCGGGATGGTCGTTGTCTAGGATCTTTTTGAGGACCCGGGCCGTCAGGTCCATGGTGTTTTCCCAGGTGTCACGGTTGAGGTTGTTCCCGCCGTAGACCGCGGGGTCCTTCAGCCGGTCCCGGGTGAAGGAAGTGGCGGTGAAGAGGGTGCTGGCCATCATCCCGCCCCGGGCGGAGTTCTGTCCCTGGTTGACGACGCATTGGTGATCGGGAATCACTATGACATTGTATTTTTTTCCGTCCCGGTCGGTGACGGTGTTGAACATCTGGGGGCTGGCCCAGAGCCCGTAGGTGGGCTGCTGTTTCGAGAGGTCCACCCCCAGGGCGTTTTTCCTGGGGGTTCCTTCGGTTCCGGCGGGCCATTTGTAGGCTTTGTAGCCGCATCCGACGATGCAGAATTCGCAGGTGACGTTTTTCTCTTCACATCCCGCGGGGGGGATGGGAAGCCGGTCGTTGATCGTAAAGGCCATGGTTTCCTCCTTAGCTCAGTTTGTTGGATTCCCGGCCGAAGACCAGGCCGTCGATTCCGTAGGCGACGATCTCGTCGCCTTTGACTTCCACGTAGACCCGGGGAAGCTCTTCCGTCGCCTGGCCGATGATCATCTCTCCGTTCTTGGCCGCGTCAAATTTGCTGAAGTGGCAGGGGCAGACGAAGGTATGATTGTCGTTGTTGTAGACCAGGGGGCAGCCCTTGTGGGTGCAGAGGGTGCTGTAGGCTTTGACCTCACCATCCACATAGACCGCCAGGCAGGGGGATTGGGCGTCGGGGTAGCTGAAGTTGAGCGTGCCCGATTTTTTCAGGGCTTCGAGGCTGCCGATCTTTTTGCGATCGTAGGCCAGGTAGGCACCGCCCCCTTCGTGCTTCGCTTCCCCGGCGAAGAGCGCGGGGGAGGCGGCTGCGGTGGCGGCGGCCCCGGCCACCGCCTTGAAGAATCCGCGACGTTCGTTCCGAATCGTTTGCTTGGACATGGTCACTCCTTTGGATTGAGGTAAGGAGAGTATGACAGGGAAGTGTTCAGTGAGTGTTCAGAAAAGAAGGAAACTGACAAAATCCGTCATTCCGGGCTTGATCCGGAATCCAGGGCAATGAATGCCAATGAAACTGTGGATCCAGTATCAAGTTCAGAATGACGGAGAGGTGTCTTTTGGGTTGTTTGGAGGGCCCAATGGTCGTTTAAAGTTATTGTTCCTGATCCTATAATTGATACAAATGACTGTGCGCAGCACAAAACGACAGCGCAGCGAATGACTTTTCTTTTCCACGAATGCCAATCACTCTTCCCTGTTAGGAGAGACGATCCGGTCCGAGAGGTCGAAGTAGAAGGCGGTTCCCCGGCCGGGTTCGGAGCGGATCTGCAGGGGAAGGCGACAGCTTTCCCCCAGTTTGCGGACGATGTCCAGGCCCAGGCCCTGTCCGGGGTTTGTGGGGTGGGCTTGCTTTCCCCGTTGCAAAAAACGCTCGGGGTTTTCCATCCCGGGGCCGTCGTCCCGGACAAAGAAGCGTTTCCGCTCGTCGAGGCCGAGGGTGATCGTGGCTCGGGGGCCGGCGTATTTGAGGGCGTTTTGGACGAGATTGCCGACGACCCGTTCCAGGGCGACGGGATTGATTTCAACGGTGAGCGGGGAAATCTCGACCCGGAACTTCGCTTCGGGGTACTGCTCTCGCAGCGGAGCGACGATCTCGGAAACCAGGCGGTCGAGATCGACCCTTTTCGCTTCGGAACGATACTCGTCCCGTAGGTAGAGCTCCAGATTCTGATAGAGGGTCCGGATCTGCTTGAAAGAGAATTCGACGAGTCGAAGCCGTTTGGAGGGGCATTCGGCGGCTAGTGCTTCCAGATTGATCCCCAGGGCGGTGAGGGGGGCGTTGAGGTCGTGGAGGATGTCCCGGGCGAACTCTTTGAGCCGTTCGTTGGCTTGGCGATAGGGACGCAGGGAGATCCGGGCGAGCAGATAGGCGATGGGAAGGTTGACGAAAAAGGCGAGGAGCATGAAGGCCAGGATGCGGAGGCGCAGTTTCGTTTCGGCCGCTTCGTAGAGTCCGGGATCGGCGGTAACGGCCAGGGATCGGCCCGAACTGCGGGAGAGGGGAATCCGTAGCACGAAGCGGTCGGGTTCCAAGACCAGGATGTTGGGGGGATAGTTGGTTCCGAGCACCGGGACGATCCGGAAGCCTTCGGGAAGTTTCGCTTCGGGATCGGCAAACGCCGACACGGCGATTTTTCTCATCTCGGCTTCGAAACGGTCCCGGAGAACGTGGCGTTGCTCATGATAGTAGAGATAGGAGATCGAGGCGAAGAGCAGGAAGAACATTCCCATATAGACGAGGATGAATCGCAGAAGGGTTCGGCGTTCAGGGTTGCTCATAACGATAACCGACCCCCCGGATGTTTCGAATACGCTTTCGATCGAAGAGCGCGTTGATTTTACTGAGGTGGACCCGAATGACCGTGGCGTTGGGGGTCCGGTCCCGGTAGACCGCTTCCGCGATCCGCCCCGTGCTCAGGATTTGGCCGGGGTGGGAGAGAAACAGATGAAGGATCTCAAGCTCCTTTCGCTCGATGTGTCGGGGCTCTCCGCCGATCTCCAGCAGGTTTCGTTGGAGATCGAGAAGAATGTCGTCTTTTCGGATCGCCCCCTGCGGGCGGCTGCGCCGCAGGAGCGCCCGGATGCGGAGCTTCAGCTCCCCGATGGAAAAGGGTTTGACGATGTAG
>JALWPZ010000211.1 GCA_026994745.1 Campylobacteraceae bacterium
GATCTCCGGGATGCGCTCGTAGAGGAAGGAGAAGCGCGCCACCATGTAGACCCCCGCCGTGACCATCGTGGCGGCGTGGATCAGGGCCGAGACGGGGGTGGGGCCCGCCATGGCGTCGGGGAGCCAGACGTAGAGGGGGATCTGGGCGGACTTGCCCATGGCGCCGACGAAGAGCAGGAGGCCCACCAGAGCCAGCCAGCCCGGATCGACCCCGCCGATGTGGGTGGCGATGGCTTCGTAAGAGAATCCGCCGCTGCCGACCAGGGCGAAGAGGAGGGCCAGTCCGCTGATGAAGCCGAAATCCCCCACCCGGTTGAGGATGAAGGCTTTGTTGGCGGCTTTGACGTTGGCGGGGTCCTCGTAGTACCAGCCGATGAGCAGATAGGAGGCCAGGCCCACCAGCTCCCAGCCGATGAACATCATGATGGGGTTGTCGGCCAGGACCAGCAGGAGCATGGCCCCCAGGAAGAAATTGAAGTAGGCGAAGAATTTCCCCAGCCCCTTTTCGGGCCACATGTAGCCGATGGCGTAGATGTGGATCAGGGAACCGACGAAGGTGACGACGAAGAGCATGACGGCGCTCAGGGCGTCGGCGGCCAGGGTGACTCCGATGCGGAAATCCCCCACGGCGATCCATTGGAAGAGGGTGGTGCGCAGAGGCAGGGCTTCGCTCGTGCTATCCAGGACGTCGCCGATCACTCCGAAGGCGAGGAGAGCCGCCAAGATGGGGCCGGCGACGCCGAGGAGGGCGTAGAGCTTTTTGCGCCGCTCGTTCGTCGGGTCATGAAGGTGGAGCAGTCCGAGGACCAGGGCACCCAGGAAGGGAAGCAGAAGGATCCAGCCCAGTTCGGGGGCGCTGTTGATCGGTGTCATGACCAGTTCCTTTGGGCCAGGCGGTCGTAGGCGTCACTGTCGACGCTGCGGCGCCGGCGGTAGAGCTGGACGATCATCGCCAGGAAGAGGGCCGCTTCGGCGGCGATGACCCCGATCATCAGCAGGGCGATGACCGAGCCCCCCATGTCGGGGCGGACCCGGGCGAAGGTGGCCAGGATGAGGTTGACGCCGTTGAGCATCACTTCGATGGAGAGGTAGAGGACGAAGAGATTGCGCCGGGCGACGACCCCCAGGGCCCCCAGGCAGAGCATCAGCACCCCCAGGGCGAAGAAATTTTCAGGACTCAAGGTCATAGCTCTGCTCCTTTTTCCCGATGATGATGGCTCCCAGCATGGCGGCCAGGAGCAGGAGGGAGAGGATCTCGAAGGGGAGGACCCAATCCCTGAAGAGAACCGAACCCATGGCCTGGACCGTGCCGAAGCCCTCCTTGAGAACCGGAAAATGGTCCGGGGTCGCCGCAACGAGCCCCCGGTAGAGCATCCAGCCAAAGGGGGCGATGACCAGGGCGCCCAGGACCAGCCAGGGCCCTCGGGTGGGCTCTTTGGGCAGCTCCTTTTCCTTCAGATTGATGGTCAGGATGACGATGGTGGTGAGGACCACGACGGCCCCCACGCCCACCATCACCTGGGCCAGGAAGAGAAAGGATTGGTCCAGCAAGCCGAAGAGCCCCGCCACGGCGAGCATCACCGCCAGAAAGCCGGTGGTGTAGAGGGCGGGGTCCCGGGCCAGCAGGATCGTGACGCTGCCGGCGAGCAGAAAAAACGAAAGCAGGGCGAAAAGGGTCTCAAGCATCGCTGGTGTCCTCCCCGAAGGCGTTGTGGTGGCTGAGCAACCGGTCGCGGTCCAGGAGGAAATCCTCCCGCCGCTTGCCGGTGACCGAAAAGATCCCCGTATCCATGCGGATGGCGTCGCAGGGGCACGCTTCGACGCAGTAGCCGCAGAAGACACACTCCAGGGTGTCGATGGTGAAGACGGCCGGCATCTTTTCGTCGATCCCGTCGTTGCGTTCGGTGGCGACGATGTGGATGCACTGGGCGGGGCAGTTGGTGGCGCACATGAAGCAGGCGACGCAGCGCACGCTGCCGTCCTCCCGCTTGGTGAGACGGTGCAAGCCGCGGTAGCGGGGGGTGATGTCGGTGGGCTGCTCCTCGGGATACTCCAGGGTCTCCACGGCGTTGATGTCCGAAAGATTGGTGAAGAGGTGCTTGGCCGTGATCTTGAGCCCGGCGAAGATGGCCGGGAGATAGAGGCGCTCCTTGGTCTCCTTGTTGTAGCGGGGGACGGTTTTGATCTTGGGCCGGTTCATGAGGCGACTCCTACGACGATGATGGCCGTGACGAAAATGTTCAGCAGAGAAAGGGGCAGCAGATAACGCCACCCCAGGGTCTGGACCTGGTCGTAGCGGAAGCGGGGCAGGGTCCAGCGCACGACGATGAAGAAGATGTTGAAGACCATCAGTTTGGCGACGAAGACGGCGATCTGCAGCAGGGTCACGGCGAAGGAGGTCCCTACGGAATCGGCGGGAAGGAAGCTCAGGATCAGAAGGATCAATTCGATCACAACGGTCATGGCGATGAGGACCCGGCTGAGGATTTTTGTCTCGAAGTTCCGGCCCCCGTCGGTGGCGACGGTGGGGCGGACGGTGTTGTTGCGCTTCATCCAGCGGATGAAGAGGGCGACGGCGACGGGCAGAACGACGATGAGGACCCAGGCGATGGCGCCGAAGTGCTCCCGGAGGGTTTCGGTGGAGATCCAGGGGAGCTGGTAGCCGCCGAAGAACATGGTGATGATAACGGCGCTGGCGGTGTTCATGGCGATGTATTCGCCCATGAAGTACATGGCGAACTTCATGGCGGAGTATTCGGTGAAGTAGCCGGCGACGATTTCGCTCTCCCCTTCGGCGACGCTGAAGGGGGCCCGGTTGGTCTCGACGAAGAGGGCGACGATGACGATGACGGCCGCCAGGGGCTGCACCAGCGCTCCCCAGGCGGGAAGGAAGCCCAGAACCATGTCGCTCTGCCAGTGGACCATGGCGTTGAAGTCGATGGTACCGTAGGTGAGGATCATGCTGACGACCCCCAGCCCCAGGGCCAGTTCGTAGCTGACCAGCTGGGAGGCGCCCCGCAGGGCCCCCAGGAGGGAGTATTTGTTGTGGCTCAGCCAGCCTCCCAGGATCATTCCCATGATCCCCACCGATCCGATGGCCAGGTACCAGAGGATGCCGTAGTCGATGGGAAGGGCCTGAATACGGAGCTTCTCGCCGTAGACGACGACGTCGTCGGCGAAGGGGATCACCATGAAGGCCAGCAGCGCCGAGGCGAAGGTGATCATCGGCGCGATGATGAAGAGCCAGCGCCCCCGTGAGATGTGCCCGGGATAGTACTCCTCCTTGAAGACCAGCTTAAGGACATCGGCGAAGGATTGGACCACCCCGCCCAGGCGAAAGCCGAAGACGTTGGTGCGGTTGGGCCCCAGGCGATCCTGGATCAGCCCGCAGACCCGGCGCTCCAGCCAGACCAGCACGGGGATCATCAGCAGAGCCAGCAGGGCCGCCAGAACGATGACGGCCAGGGTCACGAGAATGGCGGGGGTGCTCATATGCGCCTCCTTTGGTCGGCGAGTGAGGAGTGAGGAGTGAGGAGTGAGGAGTTAATGCGAAAGCTTTGCTTTCGCATGGTGAATGGTGAATGGTGAATGGTGAATGATTTTGGTATGCGTTGCACTGCAACGCCCCCAATAACCAATAACCAATAACCAATAACGTCGCCGAAGGCGACATTACTGACGACTGACGACTGACGACTGACGACTAAAGTAATCATGGCAAACACCTCTCTCCCAGCTCCCAGGATTCGAGCCACTGGATCAGGGTGGGGGCGGGTTCGTTG
>JALWPZ010000212.1 GCA_026994745.1 Campylobacteraceae bacterium
GCGCGGTACCGCCTATCGCAGCCACATTCTGACCAAGGTCGACGGCAAGCATCACCGCCAGATGCGCAAGCCCAAGTATGTGGACAAGGCCGACGCCAAGAACGTCAAAGAGATGATCGCCTAAGGGTCGATCAGGATGCTCCCCCGATCAGGGGCAAGTTCGGACAGAGAGAATGTCCGACACCGAAATTTGCGAACGAATTTACGGTAAAGGAAAGCAAGAATGAGAGTAAAGAACGGTATGACCCGCCATCGGCGGCACAAGAAACTATTGAAGCAGGCCCGCGGATTCTACAGCGGACGCCGCAAACATTTCCGCAAAGCCAAGGAGCAGCTGGAGCGCTCCCTGGTCTACGCCTATAGAGACAGACGACAGCGCAAGCGTGACTTCCGCAAGCTCTGGATCATCCGGATCAACGCCGCGGCGCGCCTGAACGACATGAACTACTCCCGCTTCATGCACGGCCTGAAACTGGCCGGTATCGAGCTGGACCGCAAAGTTCTGGCCGACATGGCCATGAACGATCCCGCCGCCTTCAGCAAGGTGGCCGAAGCCTCCAAAGCGGCCCTGGCCAAGTAACCCCTGCGGCTACGGCTGCACCGGGGCCAGGGAGCGGTTGAGCTCCCGCCCCAGAATCTCCATCGTCTCCACCCAACCCTTCATGAAACTTTTCGTCCGATTGAGATCGATCACCACTTTCTCCCCCTGGACCTGAATTCCCAGATCCGATCCGCTTGGAGCGTGCTGCTTCGCTTTTTGCACACTCTGATCCACTCCGCTTTTTAGTTGCTTCCCCAGCGCTTCGAAGAACTCTTTGGACTTTTTCGTGTCGAGAATGATGCGCCCATGGTCCACCTGCAGGCCCATCTTCTGCATCAGTTCCGTCTCTTGCGGGGGAGGATTCTGCGTCTTCAGGGCGACGGGTTGAGCCACGCTTCTGGAAGCCGCCCCGGTACTGACGGTGTTGGCGGGCTTGGGAAGTGTGGGGGGATGGAGAGTGTCGCTCTGATTTTGTTGCCGCTCCTGTCCACAGCCTGAAAGAATCAGAGTGGTGGACGCCAGTATCAGCAGAGAAAGTTTGTAACGGGCCATCGGATCTCCTGCGTTCGTTTTTCGACGATTATAACGGCAATGGAGGGAAAAGGGTATCACGGAGGTAAACTGGAAGGTTGTTTTTCCGTTATCGTGAAACGGGTATGCTTTCATCCAAACGAATTCTCTCCTCGCTTGAAAACGATCGATCGAATATGCTATACTGAAACAATCATATTATTTAGTATTGGAGCCAACGAAGGAGACACATCATCAAGGTTGTCCATTTATGATCAAAAAAATTCTACTGCTTTTCCTCTTCGCGGGAGCCACATACCTGGCAGCCGCCCCCACCAAGAAGAAAAGCACCACTCCTATTCACGAGTATATGGTGCAGAGCGGCGATTCCCTCTACGTGATCGCCCACCGGAACCATACGACGATCCGGGAACTGCGAAGGCTCAACGAATTGCCGGAGGGCTCTCTCCTCAAGCCCGGGCAGGTCCTGAAGATCCCGGGGAAGGCTACCACGAGTAAGAAAAAGAGCCCGGCCAGAAGTTCAAAAAGTGCCCGCAAGAAAAAGCCAAAAGCACAACCCAAATCGAAAACGAAGGTCGCCAAAACCACGAAATCCCCCCGGAACTATACTGTCGAGGCAGGGGATACGATCTCGGTGATCGCCCAGAAGTTCGGGCTCAGCAGCGAAGAGCTGCGCCAGGCCAACGGTATGAAAAAGAGTTCGCTGATTCGAGTGGGGCAGAAGCTGAAGATCCCCGCTGCCAAGAAGAGTACGGCAGCCGCGAACAAGAAAACCGCAGTGAAAAAAGAGAAGCAGGCGGCGGTAAAAAAGAATAAAAGCGGCAAAGGTAAAGTGCATGTGGTTCAAAGCGGCGATACCCTTTTCTCCATCGCCCGTAAGTATCATACGCCCCTGAAGGATCTGATGAGCCTGAACCAGATCCCGCCCACGGGGATCATCAAACCGGGGCAGGAGCTGAAGATCCCCAGCAAAAGCTACAAAGCGACCGCTGCCACACCGAAAAAAACGAAGAAAAAAACCGTAGCGAAGAAAAAGATCGAACCGGTCTACCATACGGTCAAGCATGGAGAGTTTCTCTGGAAAATCGCCAAAAAGTATGGGGTGACGATCGCCGAGATCCGAAAACTCAACAAACTCAAAAAGGGCCAATATCTTCGTACCGGCCAGAAATTGCTGATCAAACCGGGCTCCACGGTCGAGACCAAGGTGGCGAAGGCATCGAAAAAGAGCACGCCGAAGGTGAAGAAGAAACAGGTCGCCAAAACCTATACCGTCCGGCATGGCGACTCTCTCTGGAAGATCGCCAAAAAGCACAAGCTGAGCGTTCAGCAGCTGCGGGAGATGAACAAACTGGGCAAAAGAAGTGTGATTCGCAGCGGCATGAAGCTGACGGTGGGATATGAAGAGGCGCCT
Source organism: Campylobacteraceae bacterium (assembly GCA_026994745.1). GTDB lineage: Bacteria > Campylobacterota > Campylobacteria > Campylobacterales > Sulfurovaceae > Nitratifractor. The sequence goes on from JALWPZ010000212.1 coordinate 2,487, forward strand.
GCAGCCAAGGTCGCCCAGAAAAAAAAGAAGAGCACGAAAGTTGCGAAGAAGAAAAGTCCCCAAAAGAAAAAGGTCGCTTCCAAGAAAAGCAAAAAAAGTAAAAAAAAGAGCGCCAATCGACGGATCAACAGTGCCATGGCGGCACTCAACGGGAAAGGCGGAGGCGGCGGAGGCTACAGCAGCAGCAACGCCAATCAGGTGATCCGCACCGCCAAGCGCTATCTGGGACGCCGCTATGTCTGGGGGGCCGAGGGGCCCAGCAGCTTCGACTGCTCGGGGTTCACCCAGTATGTGATGCGCAAATCCAAGGGGGTCAAGCTCCCGAGGGTCTCCCGAAAGCAGGCCTACTATGGAAAGTATGTCACCTTCCGCAATCTACGGCCCGGAGACCTGGTCTTTTTCGACACCTCCCGGCGCAGACGGGGATATGTCAACCACGTGGGGATCTATATCGGCAACGGCAAGTTCATCCATGCCAGCTCCGCCCGCCACCGGGTCGTCATCACCAGTTTCAAGAGCCACCCCTTCTATCGCTCCCGCTTCAAATGGGGACGCCGGGTCAACTAGGGATCAGATGGGAGGCAGGTCGATCTTTCCCTCCCGCATATCGATGTTCCCCTCTTCGTAGACCACCTCGAAGCCTCCGCTGGAACGGTCGGCGTCCACGAAGCGGGTGAAGCGCTTCTGGAAGATCAGGTCCACGGTCCCGGTGGGTCCGTTTCGCTGCTTGCCGATGATCAGTTCGGTCTCCTCCTCCATCTTGCTGCGGAAGGTACTCTTGTACTCCTTCCCCTCCGCTTTGGCCTTCATCTCCTTCTCTTTCTCCTTCGCCTCGCGGTAGACGTCGTCGCGGTAGACGAAGAGGATGATGTCGGCGTCCTGCTCGATGGCCCCCGATTCCCGCAGGTCGCTGAGCATGGGGCGTTTGTTCTCCCGGGATTCCAGGGAGCGGTTGAGCTGGCTCAGGGCGATGATGGGCATATCCAGCTCCCGGGCCAACTGCTTGAGGCCCCGGCTGATCTCGCTGATCTCCTGCTGACGCCCCTCCCGGCCCCCTTCGCCGCTCATAAGCTGCAGATAGTCGATGATGGCCATGGAGATCTCGGGATGCTGCATCTTGAGCTTGCGAAGTTTGCTGCGGACATGGTGGATCGTGGCGTACCCCCCGTCGTCGACGAAGAGTTTCCGCCGGGAGATATCGTCCACCGCCGCCGCCAGTTGACTCCACTGCTCGTCGGTCAGATCCCCCACCCGCAGGGACTGGAGCGGGATCGAAGTC
>JALWPZ010000213.1 GCA_026994745.1 Campylobacteraceae bacterium
CCTGAAAAAGAGCCATTACGAGATCGTCGTCTCCCAAAAACTGGGCTTCAAGCTCGGAGACAAGATCAAACTGGGCCGCAACATCTACACGGTGGTCGGCATCACCAAGGGGGCGGTCTCCTCCGGCGGGGATCCGGCGATCTTCGTCAGCCTCAAGGACGCCCAGGAGCTGCAATTCCTCTACTCCAACGCCCGGATCCGAAACGACCGGGCGCGGGGGCTCAAGGTCGATGCGGACAATCACCTGGTCAACGCCATCGTCGCCACCCTGAAGCCCGGAAGCGATCCCGACGCGGTGGCCCGAAACATTCGGCGCTGGAAGCATCTGAGCGCTTTCACCGCCACCGAGGAGCGCGACATCCTGACCAAGAACGTCATCGAAACCGCCAGCAAACAGATCGGAATGTTCACCGTCATTCTCATCGGCGTCTCGACGATCATCATCGCCCTGATCATCTACACGATGACCCTGGAGAAGATCAAAGAGATCTCCATCATGAAACTGGTGGGGCTTCCCAACTGGATGATCACCAAAATGATCACCCAGGAGACCCTGACGCTGGGGGTGCTGGCCTTCATCTTCGGCAATCTCTTCGCCCACGCCATCTGGGACAAATTCCCCAAGCGGGTCGTGCTGGAGGTGCCGGACGCCTGGTTTCTCTTCGGCATTGTGCTGGTCGCCTCGGTGCTGGCGAGCCTCTTTGGCGTCTACAAAGCGATCAAAGCCGACCCCCGCGCGGCGATAGGAGGTTGAGATGACCAACGAAGTCGGGATCAAAGTCGAGAACCTCACCAAGATCTTCGGATCGGGCGACAGCGAAGTGCGGGTCCTGGAGAACGCCTCGTTGGAGGTCAAAAAGGGGGAGTTCGCCGCGCTGGTCGCCCCCAGCGGCGCGGGCAAGACCACCCTGCTGATGATGTTGGGGTGCGTCACCGAACCCACCTCGGGCAAAATCTGGCTGGGCGACGAGCTGGTCTGGGACGAGGACCACTGGAGCATCCCCGACACCCGGCGCATCCGCCGGGAGAAGATCGGCTTCATCTTTCAGGCGCACTATCTGATCCCGTTTTTGAACATCATCGAGAACGTCAAGCTGATCCCCCTCACCAACGGATGGCCCGACAAAAAAGCGGACCAGAAGGCGATGGAGCTGCTGGATTATTTCGACATCGCCGACAAACGCGACGCCATGCCCTCCCAGCTCTCCGGCGGACAGAACCAGCGTGTGGCCATCGCCCGGGCCCTCTCCAACGAACCCCAGATCATCCTGGCCGACGAACCCACGGCGGCCCTGGACATGCAGCGGGCCGTCAACGTCGTCAAGATGCTGCGCAAGATCGTCGAAGAGCAGAACGTCGCCATCGTCATGGTCACCCACGACGAGCGCTTGCTGCCCTATTGCGATAAAATATTGTCGATAGAGAACCGCAAAGTGGTCACCACGACCCAGGATGCCCACCTGATCGTATGAGCCGAGAATGAAACCGAAAATCCTGCTGCTCGAAGACGATATGGAACTCAGCGATACCGTCGCGAAGTTTCTGCGCGCCAAAGGCTACGACGTGACCCAGAGTTTCGATGGCCAGAATGCCGCCGAGACAATCTACGAAACCCGTTTCGACCTCTGGCTTCTCGATGTGAAGGTCCCCTTTCAGAACGGTTTCGAGCTGCTGGAGAGACTCCGCAAAGAGGGAGATGACACTCCCGCCATTTTCATCACTTCCCTCCACGGCGCCGACGACGCCACCCGGGGATTCGAGGCCGGCGGTGACGACTACATCCGCAAACCCTTCGCCCTCAAAGAGCTGCAAGCCCGCATCGAAGCGGTGATCAAACGGCGCTACCCCGGAGGAGGAGAGGCGATCGCCATCGATGGCGGACGCCGCTTCGACCCCATCGATTTCACCCTGACGGTGAACGGGGAACGCATCCCCCTCAAGCCCAAGGAGGCGCGTCTGTTGGCGCTCTTTCTGCAGCATCCGGATACCACCCTGCGCAAAGAGGAGATCTTCGACGCCCTATGGGACTACGATGAAACCCCCAACGAAGGGAGCCTGCGCACCTTCGTCAAAGTCCTGCGCAGGCATCTGGGCAAAGAGCGCATCGAAACGGTCAAAGAGGTAGGGTATCGTTATCGCGGCGATGGGATAGGATCGTGAAGCCGCCCCTCTTCGAGAGCGAAAAGAAGAGCCACCGCCGTTTCCTCGTCATCTATCTGGTCTCCACGCTCCTGCTCATCGGGGTGGGATCGGCGATCTTCTACACCTACAGCCTCCACCGGATCATCGACCATCAGAACCAGACTCTCAAACTAAAGACCACCCTGATCCGCTCCAAACTGAGAAAACTCCACAACTCCACGAAAAACCGACTGACCTACCCCGAGATCGAAGGGATCCGCACCGCCCTCTACGACATCGACCGCCACTACCTCATCGGCGATTTCAAGCCCGAGAGGATCGCGTGGGACAGAGAGTTCTGGCGGGTGGGCGATACCCTCTACTATCGTTACGAAATGCAGCCCTACTATCTGGGAGCGGCGACGATCGTTGCGTCGATGCCTCTGGACAAAGCCCCCATCCACTCCTTTCAGCTCAAAATGGCCCTTATCCTATTTCTGGCCGTCCTCTTCGTCGCCTTCATCGCCCGCTGGCTGGGACGGCTCTTCCTGGCCCCCGTCCATCACAAGATCCGGCTGCTGGACCGCTTCATCCAGGACACCACCCACGAGCTCAATACCCCGGTGAGCACCGTCCTGACCAACGTCGAACTCTTCAAAAGCCTCCACCCCGAACTGGAGAACAACGACGAGCTGCGGCGCATCGAGATCGCCTCCAAGCGTCTAAGCCGACTCTACGACGATCTGGCCTATCTCCGGCTCAACCACCGTCGCCGACGCCGGATCGAGCCGGTCGACTTTGGGGAGCTTCTGGAGGAACGATTGGCCTATTTCGGCCCCATGGCACAGCGTAGAGCGATCGATCTTCAACGCAAGATCTCTGCGGCCCCCCTACGGGAGATGGACCGGGAGGATGCCGCCAAACTCATCGACAACCTCCTGAGCAACGCCCTCAAATACACCCACCCCGGGGGACGTATCCGCGTAGAGCTCGACGCCCGCTCCTTCACGGTCGAGGACAATGGGGCCGGTATGGATCGTGAGGCAAGCAAACGGGCGACGGAACGCTTCTTCCGCGCCAATTCCAGCGAGGGGGGATTCGGCCTTGGGCTCAACATCGTTCGGGAGATCGTCGAATATTACGGGCTGGAGTTGCAGATCCAAAGCGAAAAAGGAAAAGGAACGAAAGTGAGGATCCAATGGGAAGAGTAATCCTGATTCTGCTTCTGGGGCTCCAATGCCTTCCGGCCCAAAAACCCTTGGCACGATGCACCGACTGCCACAGCACAAGCGCCCCACCCCTTTCTCTCGTCTACCGGCGCTATCTGATGTTTGACAGCTCCAAAGAGCGCATCCGAAAACACATGGTCGATTTCCTCACCGCCCCCTCCAAGGAAAAAAGCGCCATGCCCGAAGGGATGAAAAACCGCTTCAATCCCCAGAAACACCCGGTTTTTTCTCCATCGGATGCCCAAAGAGCCGTTCAAGAACTTATCGAGCAGGAGGACCTCATTCCCCGTATCGTCGTCCCCAAACGACGCAACGCATCAAAATCGAAGGAAGATTGATTTCGGGCAACCTTACTCTGCTATCATCATCGTTCCGACCACAAAACCAAAGGAGTTCCAATGACACAAAGAT
>JALWPZ010000214.1 GCA_026994745.1 Campylobacteraceae bacterium
GGGGATACCAAGCAGTCGCTCTACCGCTTTCGGGGAGGGGTGGAGGAGCTCTTCGACCGGGTGGCCGAGAATTACGCCATCGAGATCGGACACCTGGATACCAACTATCGCAGTCGACGGATCCTGGTGGAAGCGGTCAACGATTGGTTTCGCGATGTGATGCCCGGTTATCAGGATCAAAAGGCTTTTTCGCGGGAAGAGGGGTATTTGAAAGTCCGGGAGGTGGAGGAGCCCCTGCCCGCGGCGGTGGAGGAGTTGCGCAACCTGATGGAGGCGGGGATCCGGGCGGAGGAGGTGGCCCTGCTGGTGCGGACCAACAAGGAGGGGATGGAACTGCAGGACCGCTGCGCCGAGGCGGGGATCGCCACGGTGTTGCAGACCTCCAATTCCCTGAAGAATCTGCCCCGGGTGGCGAGCCTGGTGCGGGCCGCCGAGTGGTACTGGCGGGGGCACCCCCTGGACCGGTGGGCGATCGAGGAGTGGGGAGGGAAGTCCCTGGAGCGTCCCCCCTGGTTCTCCCCCCATCTGCCCCCGGCGCAGATCCTACATGGGCTCATCGACGAGCTGGGGTATTTCCGGGAGGATGCCAACCTGATCCGCCTGCTGGAGTTCGCCGAAGGCTTCGGGGATCTGCCCACGTTCCTGGAGGAGTTTGAGCGCTCCACGATCCCGGTGGCGGGGCAGAGCCAGAAGGGCGCGAGGATCCTGACCGTCCACGGCTCCAAGGGATTGGAGTTCCCCTATGTGATCGTCGCCGATCGAAGTGGCAGGGGGAACAACGATCGTTCCCCCCTTCTGCCTCGATACGACGAGGATCTGCGCATCGAGCGGATCGCCTATCGGATTTCGGGGCGGCAGTATGTGGACGAGGAGTACGCCCAGATTCTGGAGGAGCGCGGCGCGGCGGAGGAGAAGGATCGCCTCAACCTCCTCTACGTGGCCCTGACCCGGGCGGTGGAGGGGATGGTGGTGCTCTACAAGGAGAAGGAGTCGGTCTTCGAACCTCTGGCCCTGAAAGCCATGGAACGGGGGCATCCGAGCCCATCTCCAGAGGTGGAGAAGCCGGAGAAGGAAAGGATCGAGGTGGAACTGCGATCCTACGGAAGCCAGGAGAAAGGAGAATCCGGGGAGAAGGAGGAAGACGAGGGGCCCGATTACGAGGCGATCCTCTTTGGAACGGCGATGCACTACGCCCTGGAGATGCTGGGGGGATTCGACCCTTTCTACCTGCCCGCCGCGATGGCCTCTGTCCGGAACCGTTATGGCACACTGCTCGGCCCCGAGGCTCTGGATTCCATCGAAAGGAGGCTCGACGCGCTTTTGGGGTATCGCCCCTTCCTGGACCTGGTCGAAGGGGGGCGGATCCTGCGGGAGCAGCCTCTGGCCCATCAGGGTCAGCTCTTGCAACTGGACCTGCTGATCGAAAAAGGGGATGAGAGCGTCGTCGTGGATTACAAAAGCTCCCGGAAGTTCGAGAGCCGCCATCGGGAGCAGATGCGACGCTATCTGGAGGCCCTGGGTGCGGCGGGCCGCAAAAGAGTCCGGGGATATCTCCTCTATCTTACGGAAGGTGGCGCGAAGATGGTGGAAATGTCCTGAATGGTTATTTGACGCTTACGCGCCGGTCATTATTGTTATTTTATGGGAGCAACAAGGTTAAATATACCTTAAATTAATTGTATTTTAAGATTTTACCGCTACAATCCCATCCACAAAACGATTTCCTGCCTGCAGGTCGTTTGAAAACAGCAAAGGAAAGATCATGAAAATGACAAAAGTCGTCAAGCCTCATGAAGTAGAGCGCGACTGGATTCTGATCGATGCGGAGGGCAAGACCTTCGGACGCATCCTGACCGAAGCCGCCACCTATCTTCGGGGCAAGCACAAGCCCTCCTTCACCCCCAACGTCGACTGCGGCGATTACGTGGTGATCATCAACGCCAAGAAGGCGGTCTTCAGCGGGAACAAGCTGGATGACAAAGAGTATTTCCGCCACAGCGGATACTTCGGAAGCACCAAGAGCAATAAGCTCTCCGACATGCTCGAGAACCACACCGAGAAGCTCTACCGCCTGGCGGTCCGCGGCATGCTGCCCAAGACCAAGCTGGGACGTCAGATGCTCAAGAAGCTCAAGGTCTATGAAGGCCCCGAGCATCCCCATACCGCACAACTGAACAAAGGAAAGTAAGATGGCGAAAGTCTACGCAACCGGAAAGAGAAAAAGCGCGATCGCCAAAGTCTGGCTGACTCCCGGCAACGGCGGCATCACCGTCAACGGCCTGACCCTGGACCAGTGGCTCGGCGGTCACGAAACCCTGAAGATGAAGGTCCGCCTCCCCCTCGAGGCCACCAAGCAGCTCGAAGCGGTCACCATCACCGCCTCCACTCTCGGCGGCGGATACAGCGCCCAGGCCGACGCCCTCAAGCACGGCATCTCCAAGGCTCTCGTCGAGTACGAGCCCGCCTTCCGCGCCATCCTCAAGCCCATGGGCCTGCTCACTCGCGACGCCCGCGTCGTCGAGCGGAAGAAATACGGTAAGAAAAAAGCGAGAAGAAGCCCCCAGTTCTCCAAGCGTTAATCGAAGGCTCCCTTTGGGAGTTTTTCGACGACATCCTCCTTTCTATTTCAATACCTTTCTTCCACAATTATCGCGAGACGATCTTGATCTCTTCCTGTAATTCTATATTGAACCTTTCTCGAACCTTTTCTTTCGCCAGCCCGATCAACTCGATCGCCTCTTCATAGCTTCCCTTTCCCAGATTGACGAGAAAGTTGGCATGCACCTCGCTCCAGGCCATGCCGCCGAGACGGTAGCCTTTGAGTCCGACGGCTTCGATGAGGCGGCCGGCATGGTCGCCGGGAGGATTTTTGAAGGCGCTGCCAGCGCTGGGTTCCTTGGGTTGGTTGTTTCGGAGTTTCAATAGCTCCTTTCGCAGAACTTCGTCGTAGCCTCTACGGATCGGGAAACGGGCGGCGGTGGCGATGCCGGGGAGTTTGGCAAAGCGGTAGCCGTATTCGATCTCTTTGGCAGGGATCCATTTCCCGCCGATCTCGACGCTCTCCAGAATATTGAAAATTTCGTACTCCTTGACCCCGGCGTTCATCGCCAGCATTCCCCCTAGGGTCCCCGGGAGCTTGGCGACGAACTCGAATCCGGCCAGGTCGTGTTTTCTGGCGAAGCTGAGGATTTTGCCCGTCGGGGTGGCGGCCCCGATCTCCAGCGTGTCGCCAACGATGCGGCAATAGTCGAAGTCTTTCGAGAGCATCATCAGGGGCGGCGGGGTAGGGGAGATGAGCAGATTGTTGGCCCCGCCCACCAGGAAGCGGTCCGTCGGGATTTCGTCGCCTTGTTCGATCATCAGCACGTCGATGGTGGGGCCAATTTTGATGCTGGAATAGCGTGCGAAATCAATGGTTTTATGGAACACGTGTCGCTCCGAAAATAGAACTAGTAACGAGTAACGAGTAACGAGTAACCGAGGAAGGGTTGGTTTGGGTGAGGAATGAGGAGGGAGGAATGAGGAACTTTTGAATGAGAAATGAGAAATGAGAAATGAGAAATTTTGGATTGCGTTGCTTTGCAACGCTCCTATAGATGAATGGTGAATGGTGAATGGTGAATGGTTTTGGGGCATTGCTTCGCAACGCGATCAATTGGAGGCGAGACATCAGTCCCGCAAAATGCAGGGTTAAAGCCCTGCCCCCAATATACCAATAACCAATAACCAATAACCCGAGTGGAGAAGTCACAGACTCCTCCACTCGTCATACTCCCTCGGAATCAGATACTCCTCCGCTTTGATCGGACACTCCCACATTCCGTGCTCGTAGCCGATTCGGTAGAGGCGGTCGAGGGCCTTGAGTTGCAGTTCCGAGAGTTCGGCGCTCTCTTCGGATGCGTACATCTTGAGGTAGCGATCGAGCATTTCGTCGGAGATGCGGACCAGGCTCTCCTCTTCCAATAGGCGACAGAGCTCCTCTTTGCGCTCGTTGGCTACCCGAACACCTTCGGTGAGGATCTTTTCGATCTCGATGGCACGGTTGAGGGGAAGGCTGCGGCGCAGGGCCATCCCCCCCAGGGGGAGGGGAAGCCCCTCACCGGCCAGTTCGGTCCAGATTTCCCAGACCTCTTTCTCCACCTCCAGGCGTTCGTCGAAATCGAGGATCGATTCGTGGATCAGGACCCCGGCGTCGACTCGGCCCTCCAGGACCGCTTGTTCGATCTCCAGAAAGTTCATGTAGACCGGCCGGGCCTGGGGGTAGTAGATCCGCAGCAGCATGGCGTTGGTGGTATAGCGGCCGGAAAGGGCGACCTTGAAGTTTCGGCGAAGGCGTTTGCCTTTGGGTTTGATGAGCTTGGGACCGTAGCCCTCCCCGAAGCTCACCGCCGTGCGTAAGAGGGCGTAGTCGTTGCGGATCAGGGGGTACATGCCGAAGCTGATGGCGCTGACGGCGTAGGTGCCCTTCATCGCTTCGACGTTGAGGGTCTCGATGTCCAGAGCGACGTTCTCGAACTCGTACTCCATCGGATCGATCCAGCCGAACTTGATGGCGTAGTACATGAATATATCGTCGGCGTCGGGGGAATGGGCGAGTTGGATCTTCATGGAGGCTCCCGGATGGTTTGCGTCATTGTAACGAAAGGGTGGAAAGTTACCCAAACTTTACAATAGATTTCACGTCATTTATATCGATCGTCGGTGGCATGGACGATCCGTCCAAAGCCTCGATGAACTCTCCGAGTGCACCTATGTTTTGGCCAGACACCCCTGCCAACCGAGTATCGATACATCTAACGTAAACTCCACTGCAAAATTTGGTTTCAGGAAGAATCGACGGGAACATTGTCTATAATAGCTCTTGTCAATCATCGAACCCGAATTTTGTAGGAGAAAAGGCGTTAGATGGATTGGGAATCGGGGGTAGGGGTGTTGGAGAGGAGCGGAGGCGCACTCGGAGTGTGCGTCGAGCATTCGCTTCGATCGGCCATGCCCGCGAGAACCGATGCAGATAACGTGTTGGCGAATACAAACTTCGGGTAACAATAAGGAGAGAAAATGAGACGACGTAGTTTTATCGGAAAGTTGCTGTTGGGTTCCCTGGTGGCTGCTGGGTTGGTAACCGGTGCCCAGGCGGGCAAGAAGGAGAAGAAATACATCATCGCCACGGCGAGTACCGGGGGGACCTACTATCCCGTCGGGGTGGGGATCGCCACCATCGCGAGCCTGAAACTGGCCAAGAAGTACGGGATGACCTTCTCCGCCGTCACCAGTGCGGGGAGTGGAGAGAACGTAGATATGATCGACAAAGGGGAGGTCGATTTCGCCATTCTCCAGGGGCTCTTCGGCTCCATGGCCTGGCAGGGGGTCGGCAAATACGAGGGCAAACCCCGCAAGAACCTGCGCTCGGTGAGCATGCTCTGGCAGAACGTCGAGCAGTTCGTCGTCTACAACGATTACGCCAAGACCGGCAACATCATGGATCTGAAGAATCTCTACGGCAAGCCCTTCAGCATCGGCAAGCGCAACTCGGGGACCCGGGTCTCGGGTGAGACCATCATGAAGGCCCTGGGGATCGATTACAACAAGATGAAACTCCAGTATATGGGCTATGGAGCCAGCGCCCGGGCGCTGCAGGACCACAAGGTGGAGGGGATGAACATTCCCGCCGGGGTTCCCGCCAGCGCCGTGACCCAGGCCTTCGCCAACATCGGAGCCGACAAAATCTCCATCCTGGAGTTCAGCGACGAGGATCTGGCCAAGATTCAGAAGGCTTTCCCGGTCTGGAACCGCTACATCATCCCCAAAGGGAGCTACCCCGGACTGGCCAAGGATGTCCATACCATCGCTCAGCCCAACCTGCTGGTGGTCTCCAAGGATGTCCCTGAAGAGACGGTCTATCTGTTGACCAAGACGATGTACGAGAACTTGCCCTTCCTCAACAGCGTCCACAAAGCGACCAAGGCGATGTCTTTGCAGAAGGCGATCGAAGGGTTGCCCATGCCTCTGCATCCCGGTGCGGCCAAATATTACAAAGAGCAGGGGATCAAGATTCCCGATCGGCTGATCGCGAAGTAACGACGAAGGCTTTGCCTTCGAGTGAGGAGGGGTAGAGAAACTAGTAACTAGCAACTGGTAACTAGTAACCGAATGTTATCAATGATGTGAATTTTGGGGTGTCTCTTTGTCACGCGTTTTTTGGAAGCGGGAATTCATTCCCGCCAGAGAGGGTGAGAGCTCTGTCTCCCAATGATCAGTGACAAAACACCGAAGGCGACCGAACTTGCGACGTGAGGAGCGAAGCTCCGTGCTTGCGACTTGCGACCGGCAACGCTCAGTCCCCTTGTAACGATTTGAAGGAACTCTGAATGCTCCGAATTTCCCGCAGACGCCTTGCACCCATATTGACCGTCTACGCGGCTCTGATCGCGATCTTTCATTTCTACGTCAATATGCGTGGGGGGCTCAGCGACCTCTGGTTCAACGCGGCCCACTTCTCCTTTCTCGCTTCCTTGGGGTTTCTGGTCTATCCGGCGACGAAGCGCAGCGACATGGAGACGGTGGGGCTCTGGGATATCCTATTGGCCATCCTCGCGCTGGTGCCGTTCTTTTTCCTTATGGCGACGGAGGAGTCGATCTATACCGCCAGTGGAAGCATTCAGCTCAGCGCCCTGGAGTTGAGCGTGGCGGCGGGCACGATCCTGCTGGCTCTGGAGATCGTGCGCCGGACCACCGGATGGATCATTCCGGTTTTGATGATCTTCGCCATCAGCTACGTTCTCTTTCTGGGGAACTGGTTCAGCGGAGTCTTCGCCTTCGCGGGGATGAGCCTGGAGCGTTTCCTCTTCCGTGCTTTCTATACGGGGGAGGGGCTCTTTGGCTTCATCGCCAACATTTCGGCCACCTATGTCTTCATGTTCATGCTCTTCGCCGCCTTTTTGATGAAATCGGGAGCGGGGGATTTCATCGTGGACCTCTCCCGGGCGCTCACCTCCCGCTTTCGGGGCGGGGCGGGGCATGTGGCGGTCTTCTCTTCGGCACTGATGGGGACGATCTCCGGTTCGGCCGTGGCCAACACCGTCTCCACCGGATCGGTGACGATCCCCATGATGGTCCGTAACGGATTCAAGCCGATCTTCGCCGCGGCGGTGGAGACGGCGGCGAGCACCGGTGGGCAGATCATGCCGCCGATCATGGGGGCGGGGGTCTTCGTCATGGCCCAGATGACCCAGATCCCCTTCGCCACCATCGTCATCGTCTCGATCCTGCCGGCGATCCTCTACTTCTCCTCCATCAGCTTCTACATCCATATCCACGCCAAAAAGCACGGCATCGCCGCGACGGGGGAGAAGATCCGGGTTTGGCCCATTCTGCGGGAGGGGGCCCATTTCTTCATTCCGCTCATCGTCCTGATGGTATTGCTGATCAAAGGCTTCACCCCCACCTATGCCGCCGGAATCTCCATCCTGGTGATCATCGCCGCCTCCTGGCTGACCAAAACGAAGCGGATGGGGTGGCGTGATATCCTCGAGGCCCTGGCCATGGGGAGCAAAAACATGATCGTCACCGGGGTGCTACTGGTCTCCGTGGGGATCATCGTGGGGATCATCAACATCTCGGGGATCGGTGTCACTTTTTCCCAACTGATCATGGAGTGGTCGGGAGAGAGCCTGATGCTGGCTCTGGCCCTGGTGGCCGTCGCTTCGCTCTTTCTCGGGATGGGGTTGCCGGTAACCGCCAGCTATATCGTCCTGGCGGTGCTCTCGGCTCCGGCGCTGCTGGGCCTGATGCTCTCCCCGGAGATGGCGGCCCTGGTCTCCGCCGGGGTGACGCCGCCGGAGGTGACGATGTATCTGCTGGCGGCCCATCTGATCATCTTCTGGCTCTCCCAGGACTCCAACCTCACCCCACCGGTCTGTCTGGCGGCCTTCGCCGCCGCGGGGATCGCCCAGACCCCGCCTATGCGTACGGGGGTGGAGGCCTGGAAGGTGGGCAAGGGGCTCTACATCGTTCCGATCCTCTTCGCCTTCAGCCCCCTGATCACCGGAGGATGGGGAGAGCGCTTCGAGGTCTTCGTCGTTTCGATCCTGGGAATTCTGATGTTCACCGCGACGGTGGAGGGATTCTGGGACCGCCCCATGGGGTGGCTGGAGCGTTCCGGCTTCGGCTTTTCCTCCCTGCTGCTTTTGAGCCAGGATTCCCTCCTGGGGATCGAGGGACCGCTGGAGTGGCTCCCCTGGACCCACATCGTCGGCCTGGGGCTCATGGCCCTGATGATGGGGCAGCACAAAGTGCGAAGAGGAGCGAAGCATGATGCCCGATCGTGATACGATAATCTGCCACTGTCACGATGTGACCCTGGGAGAGCTGGCGGATTACATCAAAGCGAAGAAGATCCAAAAGTGGCAGGAGATCGTGGAGGATAAGGAGTTTCTCTGCGGAGACACCTGCGAGAAGTGTCACGAAGAGGGCTACAACAACGATGGCCACTCCCTGGCCATGGCCGTCGGTATGGTCAAGCGGGGGTACCTCTAGGAGAGGGTCAGCTCAGGCTCAGGCGGAAGTAGAGGTTGTGCTCCTCGAAATCGATCCGGTCTCGGAGGACCTGTACGATCTGCTCGAAAGTCTCGAAGAATTGATCGTCCAGCGGCGTCTCCGGCCGGACATATTTGGAGAGGAAACGCATCAGGGTGCTTTTGGTGTCCTTGAAGGTCTTGTAGTACTGTTCGATGTGCTTTTCGGTCCCCTCGTCCTTGCGCAGGGGGTCGTGGAGGATTCGGTAGAGCTCCACATCCTCGTCCCCCAGATGGTCGACGGCCAGGTCGACGAACTTTTTCAATTGGCGCCGGGTCTCCGATTCGTTCCCTTTGACATAGGAGCCCAGGACATTGTTGGCCAGGACCACCAGCTGCTCGTGCTCCTTCTTCCACTTTTTGACCAATTTCTTGTTTTTCGATTCGAAGAGCGAAAACATCGATCAACCTCCTCTGCTTTTCAATGATTCTAGTAGGTTTTTCATGAAAGTCTTATGGACTTCAAGGAATGAGAGGTGCAAAGGGTTCGTTCCCCTCCATCAGGGAAGGATCAGTGCGCTCATGTAACCGACGACCCGCTGGGTGTCCCCACTGGCGTCGGCACTGGTGCGGTAATCCAGCAACTGGGTCTTCCAACCGTACTTCTTGGCTACGGCGACGATCGCTTTGATCCCCAGGATCCCACAGGCTTCGCAACCTTTATCAAGAATGCCGATATCCTCTTCGGCGACCCCCGCCAAGCAGATATTGTCCAACTGCTTCGCCTGCTCCAGGGTATAGAAGTGGCTCAGGTCCGAGCTGATGACCACGGCGTTGTCGGGGTCGGCCAGGATGGCTTCGATGATGGGGACCAGCTCGGTGTACTCTATCTTCCCGTAGATCAACTCCACCACCTTCGCTTCGGGTTCGTAGTGGTGAACAAAGGGCACTTGGGTCTCGGTGCTATGCTCTTTCTCATGAGCCTGGGGAACGAATCCCAGGCCGAAATCCCGGGCCAGCTCGTCGGCGTAAGCCTTGTCGATGGGAACGGTGCCGCAGGGGCTTTGATACTCCTCCTGCAGGCCGACGCTGATCCCCTCGAAATAGACATGATGGCTGGGGCCGATGACGACCACACGCTTCGGGCGGGAGTTGCCAAGGATCCGGTGGGCGATGTTGGCGGTGAAGCCGCTGTAGATGTAACCCGCATGGGGGGCGATGATCGCCCTGGGTTTTTCCTGCAGGATACTTTTGTCTTTCAACGCTTCATCCAGAATGCCGTTCCAGTGGGCGATCATCCGGTCGATCTCACTGCAACTGGCGGGATAGAAGGCTCCCATGTTTCCTGCGATTCTCGTACTCATTTTCTTCTCCTTTGCAATTTTTGAGTGGATAATGACTTTGGAGTTGGTAGTGTGTAGTGGGTAGTGGGTAGAGTTTTGGTCTGCTGTATTTGCGGCTGTCAGGAAGAGTATGGTGCCAAAAAGCAGTGCCAATATTTTCTTCATTTTTTTCCTATTCTTCTTCTACACACTCCCCTCTACCCGCTACGCACCGGGGTTCGGTCGTTTCACGCCCAGACCCCTTCGATCGCCCGATGACAGGCGGGACAGTGTCCGTTCTCCAGGATGTTTTTGGTTACATGGTACCCCCGTCGGACGATCAGCTCCAGTCCGCAGCCGGGACAGTGGGTGATGCCGTCGGTGGGGACGTTGCCCATGTAGATGTAGGCCAATCCCGCCTCCCGACCGATGCGTTCCGCCCGCTGGAGTGTTTCCAGGGGGGTGGGGAGCTTGTCGTTGACCTTGTAGTCGGGATGGAAGGCGCTGATATGCCACGGCGTATAAGGATCGAGCTCCTTGGCGATGAACTCTGCGATCTTGGTCAGCTCTTCGTCGCTGTCGTTGTCTCCCGGCACGATCAGAGTCGTGCATTCGACCCAGAAACCGCCCGCTTTTAGCCGCTTCAGCGTATCGAGAACCCCCTCCAGGGACCCTTTGAGGGTCTTTTTGTAATACTCGGGGTCGAAGCCCTTGATGTCGATGTTGAAGCCGTCGATGACCCCCTTCATATCCTCGATTACTTCCGGGGTCTCCAACCCGTTGCTGACGAAGACGTTCTTGATCCCGTGCTCTTTGGCCAGCAGGGCCACATCCCGGGCGAAGGGGTAGAAGATCGTCGGCTCGTTGTAGGTGTAAGCGATGGATTTGCACCCTTTTTCGATCGCCAGGGCCACGATCTGCTCGGGGGTGACGTCGTAGCTGCCGCTGAGGTCCTTGGTCTGGGAAATTTGCCAATTCTGGCAGAAGGGGCACTGGAAGTTGCACCCAACCGTCCCCAGGGAGAGGGCGAAGCTCGCCGGCAGGAAGTGATACAGCGGCTTCTTTTCGATGGGATCGATGTTCAGCGCCGAGACTTTGCCGTAAACCAGGGTCTTGAGCCGGCCTCCTTCGTTTGCGTTGACGCCGCAGATGCCGACTTGCCCCTCTTTGAGCTTGCAGTAGTGGCGGCAGAGTTCGCAGACGATCCGGTCGCCCTCCTTGCGGTAAAAGTCCGAATATCCCCGCTCTTCGACGGGGGTGATGCTCTTAGTCATTGGGCTCCTCCTTGATCTTCTCGGCCTGGTAGGTGTAGATTACCGGGTGCATCTCCAGGCAGTTGGGGGCCAACCCCGCCTTTTGGCAGAGGGTGGCGAAAAAGCTGTCGAAATCGGGCAGCTGTTCCCAGACGCTGGGCAGATAGGTCGCCTGATAGTTCCCCAGGCGCAGGACCACCCCGTCGACGCCGGGCCGGATCTTTCGGCGCAGGTCGGCCACGTCGGTGTAGGGGAGCTCCTTCGGAGGGCTCAGCAGCGAAATTTCGATCTCCAGTTTGTCGTATTCCTCGGGCCGCACCGGGTTGAAACGCGGATCGCTGAAGGCGGCGGCTTTGGCGTTGTGGATCAGATCGTCGATCAGGGGCTGATGGGCGACGATCGACCCGATGCAGCCCCGCAGCTGATGGTTTTCGTTCAGGGTCACGAAGGCCGCCCCTGGTTCGGCGAGCCAGGGGTATTCCCGCAGCAGCGCCTCGCGATCCAGCAGTTTCTTGCCGGTCAACTCCTCGGCGATCGCCTTTCGGGCGATCGCCAGCATCACTTTTCTTTTTTCTTTATCCAGATTCATGTTCCTCTCCTTCGCTTCCGTTTCATTTAAAATACCACAGAACAGAGGTAGCCTATGCAACCTGGGTTGCAGAGCAAGCAGAGTGAATGGAGATGATATAATTGCCGGAACTTTTCCGACTCTTGAACAGTAAGGATCATCGATGCTCGTAGCTCCCAGTATTCTTTCCGCCGATTTCGGCCTTTTGGGCGAGGAGGTCCGCGCCATCTGCGACGCCGGATGCGATCTGGTCCATGTGGATGTGATGGATGGCCACTTCGTCCCCAATATGACGATCGGCCCTGTCGTCGTCGAGGCGGTGGCCAAAGCGGCGACGAAACCGCTGGATATCCATCTGATGGTAGAAGACAACAATTTCTTCGTCGATCTCTTCGCCCCCCTGAAGCCAGAGTTCATCTCCTTCCACTTCGAGAGCGAACGCCACCCTAACCGGATGGCCAACAAGATCCGCTCTATGGGGATCCGCCCCTCGATGGTCCTCAACCCCCACACCCTGCCGGAGGTGACCGAATTCCTGCTGGAGGACCTGGATATGGTCCTGTTGATGAGCGTCAACCCCGGTTTCGGCGGGCAGAAATTCATTCCCAACGTCATCGAGCGGGCCAAACGCCTCAAGGAGCTGATCGAGAAACGCAACCCCGATTGTCTCATCGAGGTCGACGGCGGTGTCGGTGACGCCAATATCGAGGAGCTCAAAACCGCCGGGGTCGATATGGTGGTGGCGGGGAGTTACGTCTTCAAGCACCCGAAGGGGTATCGCGAAGCGATCGCTTCGCTCAAATGAGGAGTGAGGGTGGTGCGTCGTTTGTCGTTTGAACGGGGCTTCGCCCCTCTTTGTCGTTTGAATTTAGTCGGCAGTCGGCAGTCGGCAGTCGGCAGTAGAGACTCCTTCGGCGCTCTTTGTTATCTGAAAAAAAGCGTTGCAAGGCAATCTAATCCGAAACCATTCACTATTCACTATTTACTATTCACTCAAAGAGTCATTGGGGGCAGGGCTTTAGCCCTGCATTGTGCGGGAATGAATTCCCGCCTCCAAAAGTACGCGTTGCAAAGCAACGCCCCGAAACCATTCACCATTCACCATTCATCATTCATCAATAGGAGCATTGCGAAGCAACGCAAACCGAAATTTCTCATTTCTCATTTCTCATTTCTCATTTACCCCGCAAGGAGCAATCCTTGCGCGTAAAAATTTGTGGAATCACCAACTACGACGACGCCATGACCGCCGTCGAAGCCGGCGCCGACGCCCTGGGCTTCGTCTTTTACCCCCAATCCCCCCGATACATCGCTCCCGAAGAGGCTAGAAAGATCATCGATCGGCTTCCTCCTTTTGTGGAAAAGGTGGGGCTGTTTGTCGAAGAGGTTCCGGAGCGGATCACGGAACTTTCCCGATCGAGCGGGATCACATTGGCGCAGATCCATTTCGACGTGGACGAAGATTTTCTGGCGTCGATCGACTTTCCGACGCTGCCGGTGGTTCGGGCCCGGAAGCCGGAGGATCTGGATCGTTTCTCCGACCGCTACCGTCTGGTGGACGCCTATTGCGAGGAGTACGGAGGCAGCGGAAAGCGCCTGGCCCTGGAGTGGTTTGCCGGTCGGGACAATTCCAGGATCATCATCGCCGGAGGTTTGACGCCCCAGAACGTTTCGGAACTGGCGGGTTACGGCTTCTACGGCTGTGACGTCAGCAGCGGTACGGAGGCGGCCAAGGGGAGGAAAGATCCCCAAAAAGTTCGGGACTTCGTTCGGAATGCAAAAAGTCTTTGAGGAGTTGACCCGGGCTTTCCGGCGTGCCGGGGGCGAGATCTCCTACGAGGCCTTCGATCGGATCGTCCGCAAGCACGCCACCCTCTTCGAGGACAGCGAGACGATCTTTCTGCTCCTGCAGGCTTCGGGATATCCCATCGAGGAGGCGCTGACGGGCTATCGGCTCAAGACCATGTTCACCCCCTGGCAGGAGCAGGAGTACTGCATCGTGGATATCGAGACCAACGGTTCCAAGCCGGGGCGCTCCCAGGTGATCGAGATCGGGGCGGTGAAGATGCGGGAGGGCGAGATCGTCGATCGTATGGAGACCTACGTCGCCTGCGCCTACCTCCCTGAACATATCGTCAAACTCACGGGGATCGAACCCCGGGATCTGGCCGACGCCCCTACCCGTCGAGAAGCTTTGACCACGCTGCGGGAATTCATGGAGGATGCGGTCTTCACGGCCCACAACGCCAACTTCGACTACAATTTCCTCAACGCCTCCTTTCAGCGCTTCGGCCTGGGCCCCATCGGGAATCCGGTGCTCTGCACCATCGATCTGGCTCGTCGTACCTTCGAGAGCGATCGCTACGGCCTTGCCTATCTCAACGAAACCCTGGATCTGGGGATGCAGGCCCATCACCGGGCATACAACGACGCCCTGGCGACGTCGAAGGTGCTTTTGAAGTCTTTCGAGAATATTCCGGAATATGTGAAAACGACGGACGATCTGATCCAGTTTTCCAAATCCTCGAAGAAAGAGAGAACAAGAGGATCGACGAAAGAGGTCCGTTGACATATTGAATAATTTTGAATAATATATTA
>JALWPZ010000215.1 GCA_026994745.1 Campylobacteraceae bacterium
CCAGCCAGAGAGCGCGGCGGCGGGCATCCTCGCGTCCCAGGCGATGTCCCCACCACAGGAGCAGGTTGCCGAGCAGGAGGGCCTCGCCGTAGCCGCCCAGGGTCGCCGTTGTGTAGAGCGTCAGCAGGACCGGGGGAAAAGCGAGTAGTAGAAGGGCCAGCAGTGCGGCACGGGGCGAATCGCTGAAGCGCAAGGCCACGCGGTAGCCGGTGGCGAGGAAGAGGGCGAACAGAGCGGCCTGAACGAGACGCACCATCAACACCCGCTCACCGCCCAGGCGGAAGGCCCCGGCGATGAGATAGGCGTCCAGGCTGCCCATATAAGCCTGTCCGTAGAAAAACCAGGGTCGCTCGCCGCGCAAGATGTGCCGGGCCATCAGGGCGACGATCGCCTCATCGGAGTTGAAGGGCACTGCCCCCCCGGCGAGCAACGCCCCCTTGAGGGCCAGCGCTCCCCAGAGGGCAGCGAGAGGACGCCAACGCGAGTTCACCTACTCCGTTCTTCCAGCAGCGCGGAGAGAGCCTGAATCTCCCGCTCCAAGCGGCCCTGGCGTACCCACATCGAAAGCACCAGGACGAAGGTCAACCCCCAGAAGACCGCGTAGGCGATTATCAGGTACAACGACATCTCGGTCATCAGTCATCTCCTTCGATTTGCTCCCGCAGGCGGGCGAGGGTGTCGGCGGCCCATTCGAACCGCATCCGTTGCCGCAGGAGCGCGAAGTAGAGCAAGGTGAACGCCCCCAGCGAGACAAACAGGGTGTGTGCCATACGCGGCGTCACCGCCATATCCCCTCCGGCCATGATGTCCGGGTGAATCGTCCGCCACCAGCGGATGGCGAACCAGGACAGGGGGACAGTGACGAAGGCGACGCAGCCGTAGACGGCGGCGAAACGGGCCTTGCGCTCCGGCTCCACGATGGCCGTCCGCAACATGCCGTAGGCTATGTAGACGAGCAATTGCACGGCGGTGATGGTCAGGCGCGGTTCCCACGTCCAGAAAGTACCCCACGCCTTCCGCGCCCACAGGGAGCCGGTGAGCACCGCCATCGTGATGAAAGTGAGCCCAATCTCCTCCGACGAAAGAGCCCAGATGTCCCAGCGGCGCGTCCGCCGCGCCAGGTAGCCAATCCCCGCGATAAAGGTGACGAAGAAAGCGAAGAACCCCACCCAGGCGGAGGCGACGTGGAAGTAGAAGATCCGCTGCACGTCCCCCATCGTCGCCTCACGGGGGGCGTAGGCGAAGACCATTATCAAAGCAACCAGGATAGCCATGTCGCTCAGAGCGAGCAGGACGAGGCCGGGGTAGTCTCTTTTCATCACCGTGTACCATCCTTTAAGATTTGATAGGCTTGCAGAATTCTTCTCGTCAACCCGCACAAAAGTGTCAGGTGGCTAGAAAGGCCCGACATTCAGGGGCTCGCCCCCCAGGTTCGCATTCACATCTTTCCGGATGAAAGCCATAGGTGGTCAAAGCATCGTGAAAGGCCCTTTGGATGGGGGGACAAAAAATCGGAGAGGCAAGAAACGTTAGACATAATTCCCTTCTACCTACTGGGCAATGTAACACTCTGGAAACGCCCATCCAGGGAGAAAGGCGGCTCGAATTCTTGCCGAAAGAGCGGTGGATCTTCAGCATTTCGGGGCAAGAGACCGATATACTCCAATGCATCCCACTCTTTCTGCTCCAGGGGAAAGATGGGGAGCACGGAAAGCCCGTTAGGGGTAACTTCCACCATTTTGCTTTCCCGAGTTTCAATATGAGGAGTCGTTACGCGGGGGCGGTAGAGGAGTATAAATTTGGCCGGGTAAGGGAGATTCTGTTGATCCACCCAGAAGACAATGAATTGTGTGCCCTCGACGGCCACAAACTGGGCTTCCATAGGGGCGTCTTCCCCAAAAGCCCGACTGAGATGACCGAGGTCTATCTCCTGCCCTCCATACCCATACCGCAGCGTGAGGCGACGGGTCTCGCCATCTTGCCAAAGAAAAAAGACCGTACTTTTCTCAGGATAGGGTTGGAGCCAGTCGTTGATAGGCCAGGTGTCAATTTTTTTCATAGTGGGATGGTCAGAGGTGGTGGCGTTGCACGCCAGTGAGAAAAGCAAAAGGAATGTTATGATGAGCCATTTACGTTTCACAGGACGCCCCCTCTAACACCCAACCGAGGCGGTAGTCACCTTCAAGACGCCCCCTCCAAGACTTGGAACACCTCTTTCCTGTCAACTGTCGCTGTGTCCTCCCCTTCCTTTATGGCCCTCAGCAGGCCAAAGTCCTCGATGATTTCTGTTTGAGTTTCATCCAGCGTCGTGTAGGCCATATTCAACTCCTAGCCGCCACCTCGACGGGCAACTCACTCCCACACCAACCACCCAACGCCACCTGTCCAACGTGAACATCACCCACCCGCCGTGCCGGGCAATCCGAGAAACTTTGACCAGGTAATAGATGGCCCAAATTGCGCCGCTTACCAATCGCCAGAAACAAGTCAAGTGCGGCCGGGATTAGCCGCCATGTTTTTGGATCAAAGCTTTGATATCTTCTATCGAGTACGGAGGATTGCGTCTGTGGATCATCGCATGACAGTTCGGACATACAGGACGCAAATCTTGAATAGGGTCAATCTCATATCCTTGTCCAACAACCGACAATGGATTTACATGATGAACATGAATATAACCTTTCCCTATCTCTCCATAGAACTCCAAAAAATCAAAACCGCAGATGAGACATCTAGCGCCATAATAACTAATGCAAGCCTCACGGGCTTTCCTATTGCGCTCATACGTTGTAGCAGTTACTCTACGAGGAGTGCCCTCCACAAATTTGCGAGTAGTGAACTTAGCGTCATTCAATTCATTCTCCAGCCTTTGATGTCCATACAACCTAATAAATTCAATCAGTTCCTGCCGAAATCGTTTGTCGTTTACTTTCCCAGAATCAGCATACCATACAAGATACTGTCCTAAGCCCCCCATCTGCTTTTCTGCTCTTGGAACGCGCAAAGTACGCTCTTCTTCTGCCAATAGGACACAATCGCTTTCTTTTGCCTTAGCGTAGTATCCAATTTCTACATCTTTGAAAACGCGGCCAGAACCTTGTGGTGGGGGTTGATATCTGCGATACACTATTGCATTGTTGTACCAACCTACCAGCAACACGCCACCATTCGTTGACGGTGCAACCCACGCAACCAAAACACCTCCAATACTTTCATCCTTTTTCGTTGCCCCCAACCGTTCGATGCGAATGGTTCGCTCCGTGAACTCACCCCTTCCACTCGGTTGCACAAACCCCAACATATGCCCTTCGTAAGGGAGGAAGTTGTACATTTCGTATCCATACTCTTCTTCCACAACGAAGCGAGCAGTGCTTCGAATAGCATCTCCCTTCATCCCCTGGTAATATTTCATCCAACCGATACGGAACACGATTATTTTTTGCTCGGACATACTCATATCTTCACCAACTTTTCAGGCGCCCAACGTGCGCTGCGTTGACAGATTCCTTTCTAACAGCCTACACCTCGCCACCTCCCAGAGCCGTCATCATTATATCCCAGGCAGAAAAAAGGGCAAAGCCAAATGGCTAAGAAACCTCGCGTCGCTGTCCAGCACACCCCTCCCAAAACAAACAGCCCCACCGTTGGTGGGGCTGCAACCACTGGACGCTCGATACTCCCTCCGAATCCACTGGCCGATGTCGAAGGTGGCCCCAAGGGGGTT
>JALWPZ010000216.1 GCA_026994745.1 Campylobacteraceae bacterium
GCTTCGACGGCTCCTACCTACGCTGCACATCCAAGGCCGTACCCCAGCGACAGGCTGTAGTAAAGCTCCACAGGGTCTTCGCTTGCGGCTGGAGGGTACTGGACTGTTCGCCAGTAAGTCAATTTCGCCGGGCTCCACCTGGGGACAGCGGGGCTCTCGTTGGACCATTCATGCAAGCCGCCAATTAAGCGGCAAGGTATTACGCTACCTTAAGAGGGTCAGAGTTACCCCCGCCGTTTACCGGCCCTTCTTCCGGTTGAACCCGGCTTTCAGGTACCGGCACTGGGCAGGTTTCA
Organism: Campylobacteraceae bacterium; assembly: GCA_026994745.1. Lineage (GTDB taxonomy): Bacteria > Campylobacterota > Campylobacteria > Campylobacterales > Sulfurovaceae > Nitratifractor. Next base: position 297 of record JALWPZ010000216.1, read on the forward strand.
GCGGCAATACACACGCTTTCGCGCTTGCTGCCGCCTATGTTTTTATTAAACAGTCGGAGCCCCCTGGTCACTGCGACCTGCTCTTTCGCGGAGCAGGCACCCCTTATCCCAAAGTTACGGGGCCAGTTTGCCGAGTTCCCTCAGGTGGATTAGCACCGACACGCCTTGGGCTTCTCACCCAGGGGCACCTGTGTCAGTTCTCGGTACGGTCACCGCAGACCACGCCTGCACACTTTTCACGGGCACCTGGAATCGGCCGAACCCTCCTCAATTGGAGGGCCCATCACGCATTCATCCCCTTCTCGCCATTACGGCACTCCAGGGACTTCAACGCTTAGATGGCGCGACGACGCCACTCGGCGTATCCAGATGCGTCATGCACAGGAGTATAGCCTGCGGTGGCGCAGGAATATTAACCTGCTTCCCTTTCGAGCTACTCCAGTTGGGGTAGCCCTTAGGACCGGCTAACCCACGGCTGATGAACATTGCCGTGGAACCCTAGCCCCTTCGGCGGTCGGGATTCTCACCCGACTCTGCTGCTACTTTTGCCAGGATTCTCGTCGGTGCAGTGGTCCACTGGAGCTCACACCCCAGCTTCTGTCCACGCACCGCGCCCCCCTACCTGCTCATCGCACCTACATCTCGGTGACCGGCTTGAGTCCCGTCCATTTTCGGGGCCCACATCCTCGGCCGGTGAGCTGTTACGCACTCTTTAAAGGGTGGCTGCTTCTAAGCCTACCTCCCGGCTGTCTTGGGATGTGGACTCCCTTTTGGTCACACTTAGCCGGTGCTTGGGGACCTTAATGTAGGGCTGGGTTCATTCCCTTTAGGATGCCAAGCTTACCCCAGGCACCCCTATTCCCCGGGTCTACAGCGGTGACGCATTCGGAGTTTGACAGGATGGCGAGGGCTTTCGCCCCCTAACCACCCAATCAGTGCTCTACCTCGTCACCTACCTCGCCGGAGACCTACCTGCGGGTAGTTTCGGGGGGAACCAGCTATCGCCGGTCTAGATTGGACTTTCACCCCTATACGCAGCTCATCCGAGTGATTTGCACGTCAACACCGGTTCGGTCCTCCACCCTGCTTTCGCAAGGCTTCAACCTAGCCACGCATAGATCGACCGGCTTCGGGTCTCTCGCCAATGACTTAAGGCGAACACACCTCGCCCCTCGCAAATGCTGCGGGCTCTCGCTTTCGCTACGGTTACGGCATTACTGCCTTAACCTCGCCATTGACGAGAACTCCCTGGCCCGTTTTTCAAAACGTACGATAAGACGCTGGGCAAAAGCCCTTTCACGCCTTATCGGTCTGTAACCATCTGGTTTCAGGCTCTTTTCACCTCCCTCTTCGGGGTACTTTTCAGCTTTCCCTCACGGTACTAGTTCGCTATCGGTCTCGGGACGTATTTAGGGTTGGGAGTTTATGCCTCCCACTTTCACGCGCGATATCCGACGCGCGCTACTCTGGAACATCTGGACTCTCCCTAACGGGCTTACCCCTACGGGACTATCACCCTCTTTGGTGTGGCATTCCAGCCAACTTCGGGTTCACCTTTCGGGAGTGCCAGAGTCCAAACACCACATCTCTCCTGTCTTTCGACAGAAGATTCGGTTTGCCCTGTGCCGCTTTCTCTCGCCGATACTCACGGCATCGCTATTGCTTTCTTCTCCTGCGGGTACTAAGATGTTTCAATTCCCCGCGTTCCCGATCCCAATGGGATCGCTACGGGTTTGCCGTAGCAGGAAGTCCCATTCGGGAACCCTCGGATCAAAGGCTCCTTGCGCCTACCCGAGGCTTATCGTAGCTTGGCACGCCCTTCTTCGGCGCCCGAGCCTAGCCATCCACCAGATGGCGTAGCAGCAGCTCTTTACGCCCAGGCTGCGTATGCATAACCTCACAGGAGCATTGCTCCTCGGTTCTTGCCAACCAATCTCCAAGGAGACCAGTTGGCGATCATGGACCGGGTGGGATACTCTGCTGGCCAGCTTTTGAACCCACGACCTCCTGCTTGCAAAGCAGGCGATCTTCCACTGATCTACCGGCCCTTCTTTCGCAGAAGCATTGTCCAAATTTGGCGCTTGATGGATTGCGAAGTATTACATAGGAGGTGATCCATCCGCAGGTTCCCCTACGGATACCTTGTTACGACTTAGCCCCGCTCGCTGAGCCTGGGTTCGAGCCTGCCATAGCAGCAAGCCCTCACCCAGACCCAACTCGCTTGGCTTGACGGGCGGTGTGTGCAAGGAGCAGGGGCATATTCACCGCGGGATGTTGACCCGCGATTACTACGGAATCCAGCTTCACGAGGGTAAGTTTCAACCCTCGATCCGAACTACGACTGGGTTTAGGGATTAGCTTTGCCTTTCGGCATCGCAACCCATTGTCCCAGCCTTTGTAGCGCGCGTGTAGCCCAGGGGATTCAGGGCATACTGACCTACCGTTGCCCCCTCCTTCCTCTGGCTTATCGCCAGCGGTCCCCTTAGTGTGCTCTGTCCCCGGAGGAACAGATAGCAACTAAGGGCGGGGGTCTCGCTCGTTACCTGACTTAACAGAACGCCTTACGGTACGAGCTGACGACGGCCATGCACCACCTCTCTGCCTATTGTTCGGGCAAGGTCTTCAGCCTGGCCCACATCTGGCAGTCTCCCCTGGTAAGCTTTCCGGCGTTGAATCCAATTAAACCGCACGCTCCTCCCGTTGCGGTGCTCCCCCGCCAATTCCTTTAAGTTTCAGCCTTGCGACCGTACTCCCCAGGCGGTGGACTTAACGGCTTCCCTACGGCACTGGGACAGCTCGTAGCCATCCCAATACCAAGTCCACATCGTTTACGGCCAGGACTACCCGGGTATCTAATCCGGTTTGCTCCCCTGGCTTTCGTCCCTCACCGTCGGACCCGTCCTAGGAGAGCGCCTTCGCCACCGGTGGTCCTCCAGGGATTACAGGATTGTGACTTGCAGGGCAAATCACATCATCAATGATTCCCTGCTGATTTCACCCCTACCCCTGGAGTACCCTCTCCCTCCTCCGGTCCCAAGTCTGGCAGTCTACCTGGGAGCCGTCTGGTTGAGCCAGACGATTTACCCAGGCATTTACCAGACCGGCTACGGACGCTTTAGGCCCAATAAAAGCGGCCACCACTCGAGCTGCGGGTATTACCGCGGCGGCTTATGCCTTGCAACGGCAAGCCAAATCTCTGACTGCCGTCACAGATGGCACCCGTCTTACCCAGCCCTTATTCCCTGAGCTTTTTAGGCTCAGGAAAAGCCTACGCAAAGCGTAGGCACTCGGAGTCCCCCCGTCGCTCTTTCGAGCATTGCGGAGTTTTCGCGCCTGCTGCGCCCCGTAGGGCCTGGACTCGTGTCTCAGAGTCCATCTCCGGGCTCCCCCTCTCAGGGCCCGTACCCGTCGTAGGCTAGTGG
>JALWPZ010000217.1 GCA_026994745.1 Campylobacteraceae bacterium
GTGACAGGCCGGCATTCTAACCAGCTGAACTACCGCCGCACGAAATGCCGTGGTGGTCGCTAGTGGACTCGAACCACTGGCATCCACCTTGTAAGGGTGGCGCTCTACCAACTGAGCTAAGCGACCGATCAGGTAACTTATCGGATTTGGCGACCCTTAGAGGATTTGAACCTCTGTGACTACGTGGAAAACGCAGCATCCTTGGCCACTAGATGAAAGGGTCATCTAGTCCAAACAGTCATCAAAGAAAAGCACCTGGTTGGTGGTGACCCGTCTTGGATTCGAACCAAGGGCCCACTCCTTAAAAGGGAGTTGCTCTACCAACTGAGCTAACGGGTCGAGAACAAAAAACCGTCTCCGGCTTTGAGTGGGCAGAATTATAGCCCAGATGCGAAGCCTTGTCAAGAGATTTTCGAAAAAAATTCGAAAATTTCCTTTTCGCTTTCGACGATCCATCGCAGAGCGTGCAGAACGCTCAGCTCCTGGATGGCGTTGCGGTCCCCCTGAAGCTGCAGGCGCTCCGTCCGGACCCGCTCCCCGTTGCGCAGGCAGAGCCAGACCGTTCCGATGGGTTTGCCCGGTACGGCGCCGGTGGGTCCGGCGATGCCGCTGACGGCGATGGCGATGTCGGCATTCAGGTTGCGTTGCGCGCCGGCGGCCATCTCCAGGACGCACTCGCGGCTTACGGCGCCGTGGCGCTGGAGGGTCTCTTCCCGGACCCCCAGCCATCCGGCCTTGATCCGGTTGGCGTAGGTGACGTAGGAGCCCTCCAGGATCTCCGAGGCTCCGGGCTGGGAGGTGAAAGCGGCGGCGATCCTCCCCCCGGTGCAGCTCTCGGCGAAGGTGATCGTCTTCTTTCGGGCGGAGAGGTATCGGATCAGGGCTTCGACGAGGGAGGGGCCGGGGATCATCCGTCCTCGCCAGGGGCGAAGCTCCTCCCAGGTACCGAGCTCCCCTTCCCGGTAGAGGGTGAGGCGATGCCATCCGGGGAGGATCTCCACGCTCTGCAGGTGGGAACTCCGTTCCAGTAGAACCCTGCGCAACTCTTCGTCACGCTCTTCCCGGGGGAGAAAGAGATGATAGATTTCGGTCTCCACGCTCTCCAGGAGGATGGGAGGGAGGGTGTGACCGGGACGGGCTTCGATCACATTGATCCGTTGTCCCTCCAGGCGATAGAGATAGCTGCCCGGCACCAGATCGCGGCAGCTGGCCGGAGCCAGCATTCCTTCTTCGCTGGCCTGGAGCAGGTCGTTCCCCAGTGTGCAGAGGATCCGTCCCACCAGAGCGTGGTCCTCTCCGGCGGCGAAGACCAGGAGGTCGAGCTCTCCCTCGCGGATGAACTCCTGGATCCTCAGGGGAAGATCGGGGTCGGTGGAGGGGTACCGATGGGTTTCGATCACCCGCAGGCCTTTCTGACGGATCGCTCTGTCGATATAGCCCTGCAGAACGGGATGGTCGTAGATCTGCGCCCCCAGATAGAGTATCCGAACTTTTCCCCGCAACCTTCGCTCCTCTCTTCCGGCGGCCCTTCACTCCCCGGAGTCTCTATGTGTAAGGATTATAACGAATCCATAACCCTCTTTAAGATATAATCCCCCCAATTTTCAGTGACGAGAAGGATCGATTCCGATGGATTACAAAGAGACGCTACTGCTGCCCAAAACCGACTTTCCCATGCGGGGGAACCTCCCCAAGAACGAGCCGCTGCGCTACAAAAAATGGTTCAGCGAAGGGGCCTACGAGCGGATGAAGGCCAACCGGGAGGGGTGCGAGAGCTTCACCCTCCACGACGGCCCTCCCTACGCCAACGGAGATATCCACATCGGCCACGCCCTCAACAAGATCCTCAAGGACATCATCGTCAAACACCACTATTTCCAGGGCAAGGCGGTTCGCTACACCCCGGGCTGGGACTGCCACGGCCTGCCCATCGAGCAGAAGGTCGAAGAGCGCATCGGCAAGGAGAAGAAGGACTCCATGCCCGTCAGCGAATTTCGGGCGCTGTGCCGGGAACACGCCGCCAAATACATCGAGATCCAGAAGGAGGGCTTCCAGTCCCTGGGGGTCATCGGCGATTGGGAGAACCCCTATGTGACCATGGACTTCAAGTTCGAGGCCAACATTTACCGGACCCTCTGCGAGGTGGCGAAAAAGGGGCTGCTTGTGGAGCGGAACAAACCGGTCTACTGGTCCTGGGCCGCCGAGAGCGCCCTGGCCGATGCCGAGGTGGAGTATCAGGACAAAGAGGACTACTCCATCTACGTCGCCTTCGAGCTCTCTGACAAGGCGAAGGAGGAGCTCGACCTTCACGGCAAAGCGGCTCTCGTCATCTGGACCACCACCCCCTGGACCCTGCCGGCCAACACCGGGATCGCTCTCAATCCCGAAGAGATGTATGTCCTGACCGACGACGGCTACATCGTCGCCGAGAGCCGCTACGACGCGTTGATCGAGGAGGGAGTCGTCTCGGGCCATGCGGTGCGTAAGTTCGCCGCCAAAGAACTGGAGAACAAAAAAGCGATCAATCCCCTCAACTCCCGCGCCTCCCAGATTATCCTGGGAGAGCACGTGGAGCTCGATGGCGGAACCGGGGCGGTCCATACCGCTCCCGGACACGGGGAGGAGGACTACTTCGCCGCGCTGAAATACGGCCTGGAGGTACTGATGCCCGTGGACGATCAGGGGCGCTACGACGAGAGCGTCATCGGCCATCAGCTCCTTCCCGAGCCGGAGCGTTTCGTGGGGATGCATGTATTCAAAGCCAACGAGGAGATCCTGAAGCTCCTGGGAGACTCCCTGCTCAAAGTCGGGAAGTTCTCCCACTCCTACCCTCACTGCTGGCGGACCAAAAAACCGGTGATCTACCGGGCGACCAAGCAGTGGTTCATCGCCGTGGATGAAACGCCCGAAGGCTCCGAAGAGACGCTGCGGGGTCTGGCCCTCAAGGGGATCAACGAGACCACCTTCTACCCGGACTGGGGCCGCAACCGCCTGCGCTCCATGGTGGAGGGGCGCCCCGACTGGTGCATCTCCCGGCAGCGCACCTGGGGGGTCCCCATCGCCTTTTTCCGGGTCAAGAAGACCAAAGAGGTGATCCTGGACGAGAAGGTCCTCAACTTCATCGCCGCGATCTTCGAGCACGAGGGGTGCGACGCCTGGTACGACCGTCCCATCGCCGAGCTTCTCTATCCCGGCAGCGGCTACCAGCCCGAAGAGCTGGAGAAGGTCAACGACATCCTGGACGTATGGTTCGATAGCGGCTCCACCTGGAACGCGGTCCTCAAATCCCGCAACTACGACGCCGGGGAGTTTCCCGCCGACATGTATCTGGAGGGGAGCGACCAGCACCGGGGATGGTTCCAGAGTTCCCTGCTGCTCAGCTCCGCCATCAACTTCCATCCCCCCTACCGCTCCATCCTCACCCACGGCTTCACCGTCGACGAGAACGGGGAGAAGATGTCCAAATCCCGGGGCAACGTGGTCGCTCCCCAGAAGGTCACCCAGCAGTACGGCTCGGAGATTCTTCGTCTCTGGGTGGCGCTGAGCGACTATCAGAGCGACCTGAAGATCAGCGACGGCATCCTCAAGCAGACCGCCGAGCAGTATCGCAAGATCCGCAACACCTTCCGCTTCCTCCTGGCCAACGTCAACGACCTGGAGGCCCTGCGGCCGGTGGAGGAGCTGGGAGAGCTGGACCGCTGGATCCTGGCCGAGGAG
>JALWPZ010000218.1 GCA_026994745.1 Campylobacteraceae bacterium
CTTCCAGGTTCTGGGCGTCATAGAGCGTTCCCGTGGGGTTGGAGGGAGAGGCGATATGCAGAACCTCCAGCTCCTTCCCCTCCAGCTCCTCCGGACGCAACTGGTAGCCACTCTCCGGCCCCACGGGAATGGCGACGGTCCGGGCGTCGACCATCGTGGCGAAATTCTTGTAGCAGGGGTAGGAGGGGTCGCTGAGCCCCAAACGGTCGCCGGGCCCCAGCAGCAATTCATAGGCCACCATGAAGGCCAGGCTGGTCCCCGGCGTCACCAGGATCCGTGCCGGGTCCACCTCCACTCCGTAATCCCGGAGATAATGCTCCGAGATCCTCTCTCGAAGTTTCAACAAACCCAGGCTCTCGGTATAGGCGAAACGCTCCGCCTCCACCGCCTCCAGCAAGGCGCTTTTCACCCCCGGCGGGGGCGGCAGGTCGGGCTGCCCCACCTCGAAATGGATCGTATCGTCAAAGCGCTGGGCTTTGCGCACCAGCTCCATCACATAGAACGGGGTGATCTCCCGGACCCCTTTTTCGATTCGTCTCACGAAACCCTCTTACATTTTTCGGTGATTGTAGTCCCAAAGCACCGCCTTGTCAAGGGATTTCGTTGGGGTACTTTCGTTACACTCACGGGAAAAAGGTGGTACGATGGAAGCGTTACTTCAAGAGATCACCCCCTGGGTAACCCAATACGGCCTCTGGATCGTCTTTTTTGGAATGATGGTGGAAGGCACCACGATGATCCTGGCGACGGGAATCCTCTGCTACCTGGGAATGCTCCCGCTTCAAAGTGCCATTCCCGTAGCGATCCTGGGGGCCACCCTGGGCGATCAGCTCTGGTATGCCCTGGGGCGACGCTATATGCAGGCGATCCTGGATCGTTTCCCCTCGCTGGGCGAGCGGGTCGGGCGCATGGGGGCAAAGGTACGACACAAAGGGGATATCCTCGCCTTCAGCAGCCGTTTTCTCTACAGCGGTGCGATCCTTTTTCCCCTCGCCTTGGGCTACTACCGTTACCCCTGGAGGCGTTTTACCCTACTCGATTTGCTGGGGGTCGGCCTCTGGGCCACGACGGGGGTCCTGCTCGGGTACCTTCTTGGAACCGGCGTCGAGCAACTCTTCGGCGAGATCAAAAAGGTAGAGCATCTACTCTTGGTTTTGGTTCTGGTCGGGCTGGGGGCCTGGCAGACCCGCCGTTACTTCACCAACAGAAAAAGGGATACGTGATCAACAGAAAGTCGACAGTGTTCCGTTGCGAACCGTCTCGTAACTCTCCTGTCCGACCAACTGCCGGACGATCTCCAGTGCAAAGCAGATGGCGGTTCCGGGGCCCTGGGAGGTGATCACCTTTCCGTCGACCACCACCTTTTCGTCCACCCGGTCCTCGGGACGGATCTGCTCTTCGACGCTGGGATAGCAGGTATAGCGCTTGCTAAGGACCCCGGCGACGTGCAGGGCGTAGGGTGCGGCGCACATGGCGGCGACCCATTTGCCTTCGGCGGCGAACTCTTTGATCAGGCGCTGGGCGGTGGGATCCTCCGCCAGACGGTTGGTGCCTCCCCATCCACCGGGCAGGGCGATGATGTCGTAGTCGTCCACCACCACCGTAGCCAGAGGAATATCCGCCTGGACGGTGATCCCGTTGGCGCCGGTCACCAGGTCGGTGGCGAACTCGCCGGGCAGGTAGGCGCTCTGGACCTCCACTCCGCCCCGGCGCAGAATGTCGATGATGCTGACCGCCTCGATCTCTTCGAACCCTTCGGCCAAGGGTACCAATGCTCGTGCCATGACAACCTCCTTTTCGATGAAATGTGCAATGTCGATGTATGGAAATTATAACGGATTTGGGGAAATAGGGGTTTTGTTATTGGTATATTGGTGTATTGATTATTGGGGACACCTACGAAGCAGTCACAACTGAGAGAAGCTTGGTCATTTTGGGGCAGGGCTTCAGCCCTGCATTGCGGGACTTCAGTCCCGCCTCCATTTGAATTGAGGCGTTGCGAAGCAACGCATACCAAAATTACTCGTTACTCGTTACTCGTTTCTAGTTACTGGATCACTTTACCTTCTCGAGGTATTTCCCTTCGGTGGTATCGACTTTGATCTTGTCCCCCTCGAGGATGTGGAAAGGGACCTGGACCACGGCGCCGCTCTCCAAGGTGGCGGGTTTTTTCCCACCCTGGGAGTCCCCTTTGAAGTTGGGAGGGGTTTCGACCACTTCCAGGACGACGGTCTGGGGGATCTCCACGGTGATGGGCTTGCCGTTGTGGAAAAGAATGTCCGCCTCCATCCCGTCGATCATGAAATCGAAGACGTCACCGACCTGATCGTGGGTCAGACCGATCTGATCGAAGGTGGTGGTGTCCATGAACTGCAGCATCTCTCCATCGTCGTAGAGGTACTGCATCTTCTTTTGCTCCAGATTGGGAACCTCGAATTTGTCGCCGGCGTGAACGGTCTTTTCGATCACCTTCCCGCTGGAGAGGTTGCGGATCTTGATCCGGACGAAAGCCGCCCCTTTTCCGGGTTTGACGTGCTGAAATTCGATCACTTTGTAGGGGTTTCCGTCGATCTCCAGACGGACCCCTTTCTTAATATCACCCATGCCGATGGTTGCCATGGTCACTCCTGTCAATAAAGATAGCGGATTATAGCGAAGAGGGGATAAAGGATAAACGAAGAGAGCGGGAGAGGAAAATCCCCCGCCGCCTGTCAGCGGGTAATGGAGATATCGTTGGGGTCGTGATGGATCGGATTCTCGTCATCCACCTCCATCGCCTTGGCGTTGTCCAAAAGGACCGGAACGAAGATCAACGAAACGAAGACCGCCGCGACGGTCCCCGAGATCAGAGCGACTCCCAATCCCCCGAAGATCGGGTCACTGGCCAACAGTGCCGAACCGAGAATGATCGCGATGGCGGTCAGCATAATGGGTTTAGCCCGGGTGGCCGACGCGACGGCGATGGCTCGACGCTTGGGCATTCCCTTGGCCTCCATCAGGGACTTGGCGAAGTCGATGAGCAGCAGGGAGTTTCGGGAACTGATCCCCATGAGGGCGATAAAGCCGATGAGCGACGTCGCCGTCAGGAAGAAGGTATCCCGGGTCACCAGGTCCGCCACCCAGTGCCCTACGATCACCCCGATGATGGAGAGGAAGCTTCCGATCAGCGTGATCGCCGGCAGAGTGTAGTTCTTGTAGTAGATCACCAGCAGCAGGAAGATCAGGATCAGCGCCCCGATGAAGGCACCCCCCAGGTCCCGGAAGGTATCCAGGGTCACCTTCATCTCTCCGTCCCAGCGCAGCAGGTACTTCTCGCCGGTTTTGGGATCGGTCAGATGCAGGTCGAACATATAGGTGGACATTCCGGGCTCCTTCTCCACCTTCCATCCCTTTTTGCTGAAGTGTTCGATCATCTTCTCCCGGGCTTCCAGCAACGGATAGACCTGGGACTCTTCGTCGGTCTCGGCGGTGACGTTGATCATCCGGTGCAGATCCTTCTGCATGATGCTGGGTTTGGAGTCGACCTCCCTGATCTCCACCACTTCGCTGACGGGGACCATCATCCCCTTGGCGTTCATCAGGTTCAGCTCCGTCAATTTGGCCCGTAGAGCCTCCAGACTCTTGTGCCGGAAAAGCTTGGTTTTGGGATCCAGGACTTCGAAGATCTGAATCTGATCGGGTTCCTCGGCGGAGTTCTTGTGGGCCACCGCCATCCCCTCGAAGGCCAGGTAAATGATCCTGTTGACCTGATCCACGCTCAAACCACTGCGGGCGATCTTCTCTTTGTCGGGAATCACTTCGTATTTTTTGTAGATGTCGTCCATCATGATGTCCACATCCACCACTTTGGGGATCTTTTCCAGGATCGTGGCGACCTCCACGGCCAATTTCCGGTCCATTTTCAGGTTGTGGCCGGTAACTTCCACGACGATGGAAGCCAGGGTCGGGGGACCGGCGGGCTGTTCGACGAACTGGATCGTCGTTCCTGGGACCAAAGGCTCGCAGGCTTTCTTGATCCCGGGGCGCAAACGATGGACCATCATATAGGAGGTCTCTTCCCGCTCGTGTTTGTCGGTGAGATTCACGGCGATCTCAGCGACGTTTTCGCTGTTCTTCATCCCCGATCCCTTGACCAGACCGGCGTAATCCAGAGGGATCCCCATTCCGGCGAAGATCTCCATATTGAGGATCTGGGGCTCCTTCTTCAGCTTCTCCACCACACATTGGCCCACCTTGTAGGTCTGTTCCTTGGAGCTTCCGGTGGGGGTGGTGATGTAGACCGAAAAGGTATTGTCACTCTTGCCGGGAAGCATTTTGGCCTTGACCACCTTCAGGGGGATCAGGGCGACGGAGGCGCCCAGGGCCACAAGGGTCAGAAGGATCACCAGGGTTTTGTTGGAGCGACGGTTCAGGATCGCATGTACGAAATTCTCGAACTGTTTCATCATTTCGCTCCTTCCTCGGAAGCCTTCTTTCCATGGGCATGCTTGGGCTTCGGTTTCTTGAGCATCTTCAGACTCAGATAGGGGGTGAAGATGTAGGCGACCACCAGGGAAGCCACCAGGGCCACGGGAACGTTAAGAGGGATCGGTTTCATGAAAGAGCCCATCATCCCCCCGACGAAGAGCATGGGAACCATCGTCATGATGATCGCCAGGGTCGCGATGTTGGTCGGGGCCCCGATCTCGTCGGTAGCCTCCACCAGGATCTCCTCCATGCTCCGTTCCCCTACGTCATGGGAGTGGAGGTGGCGATGGATGTTCTCGATGACGATGATCGCCGCGTCCACCAGAAGCCCCAGGGCCAATAGAAAAGCGAAGAGGGTGATCCGGTTGATGGTCTGTCCCGAGATCCAGGCGATGAAGAGGGTCACCGCCAGGATCGCCGGTACCGTCAGGGTGACGATCACCGCTTCCTTGAACCCCAGAGCAAAGACCAGCATCACGGCGATGATGGCGATGGTGATGAGCAGGTGATCCACCAGCTCGTTGACCGCGTCATTGGCCCGCTTTCCGTAATCCCGGGTCACGATGTAACCGAAGCCCAGTTTATGAAGCTGCTCCCGATACTCCTCCATCACTTTCAACACATCGTTGGCGACGAAGACTGCGTTGGTCCCCGCCAGCTTGGAGACCGTCAAGGTGATCTGCTCTTTGATCGGCGAAAGCTTCGCTTTGGCCGCCTCTTCCGGGGTACGAGCATTCTTAAAGCCTATGTAGGCGGTCTTGAAATTCTGGAAATCGATGCCCCGCTCCACCCGGGCCACATCCCGCAGATAGATGGGAGAGCCCATGTACTGGGCGACGATGATATTTTTGACGTCATCCACGGTATCGATAGCGTTCTTGACCCCGAAGATCAGAAGCTTCTTGCTCTCGGTGCGCCCCTTGACGTTGGGCACGTTGACGGCGATGGACTGGATCGCCTTCATGATCTGCCCCATGGAGAGGTTGTAGGCGCTGAGCTTGTTCAGGTCCACCTCCACGTTGAACTGGGGTTTGTGGGCCCCCACCAGCGTGGTCTTGGCCACGTTGTGCACGGCGTTGATCCGCTGCTGGAGACGCCGGGCGATGGGAAAGAGCTTCTCGTAGTCGGCCTTCTGTCCCTCCAGGGGATAGAGGGCGAAGGTGAGAATGGGGATGTCGATGTCGATGTCAAAGGGTTTGACCAGCGGTTGCATGACCCCCTTGGGGAGCTGGTCCATGTTCTGCATCACTTTGTCGTAGAGCTTCAGGTTGGCGTCCTCCCGACGCTCCCCGATCTTGTAGACCACCTGAACGATCCCCACGTCGTGCATGGCGATCCCGAAGATATGGTCCACCCCCTTGATCTCCCGGATCTTCCGCTCCAGGGGGTTGACGATGACGTTCTCGATCTCCTGGGGGGTGGCTCCGGGCATGGGGGCAATCACCGCCCCGCCCGAGATGGCGATCTGGGGATCCTCCTCCCGGGGCATCACCTGCAAGGAGATGAAGCCCAGGAGCAGCAAGGAAATTCCCAGGACCGAGGTCAGGGGATTCTTCAGAAATCCCAGGGCCAGCTTGCCGGCGATGTCCTTGGGCTTGTAGGAGATCATTTTTTACTGTCCTCTTCGGGGATGTAGACTTTGGCGTACATGCCGGGGAAGACGTAGGCGTCTTTCTTGTCGAAGCTCACCTTGATCTTGAATTTGTGGGTCATGGGGTTGGAGGCGGGAATGATGGCGCTGATCTCCCCCTCGGTCTCGAAGCCGATGGAGGGGATCTCCACTTTGACCTTCTTGCCGATGCGGATATATTTGAGGTTGCTTTCGCTGATCTCCAGCAGCACCTTCAGGTGCTTCAGATCCGTCAGGATCAGAGCGGGCATCCCGGGGATCTGCATATCCCCTTCATTCAGTTTCTTGGCGACGACGACGCCGTCGTTGGGGGCTTTGATCGTCAGATATTTGTATTGGTTGAGGACCGCCTCTTTCTGCGCCTCGGCCTGCTCCACCTGCTTCTTGGCGATCTCCACCATGTCCCGCATGTTCTTGGCCGCCAGTTCCAGCTGCTCCAGCTCGAATTTGGAAACCATGTCCTTCTCGAAAAGGCGTTTGTTTCTCGCCAGGTTGAGCAGGACATTGTTGAGCTGGTTTTGGTTCATCTGCAAAGCCAGTCGCGCCTGGGAGATCGCCAGATCCACCTGCTTGACGGCGGCTTCGATCTCCTTGGAGTCGATCTCGTAGAGGACCTGGCCCTTCTTGACCATATCCCCCTCGTTGACCCGCATATTCTTGACGAAGCCCATGAAGCGGCTGGTGATCACCTTCTGGTTGTCGGAGATCACCGTCCCGCTTAGGACCAGGTCGGCCGCCTGCGAGAGCCCCAGGCTCATAAGTGCAATAATGAGGATTTTTTTCATGATTTGGCTCCTAGATCGAGGATTTTCTCCAGTTCGAAGACCTTTTCACTGTGTTTGTTGGCCACCTGCAGATATTGGAGCAAGACCTGCAGTTCGATGGATTGTTTGATGAGGACATCGGTGATGGAGGCGAGCCCCTCCTTGTACTTGGCTTCGTAGGTCCGGTAGATCTCCCGGGCCAGTTGCAGCTGTTTCTGGGCGCTGCGCAGGTCGAACTCCAGGGAGTCGATGGCGGTCTGGAGCTTCTGAACCTGCAGGGCGATCCCCTTGCGGGCCAACTCCAGCTGGCTGGCCACCTTCATGTGGCGCACTCGGGCCTTCTCCAGATTGGCCTTGTCGCTTCCCCCATTGAAGATATTGAGCTGGACCTGCATCCCGACGGTGTAGAAATCCTTCTGACCGAAATCGTTCCAGAGGTGGTCGTCGGCGCTGCCATACTCGGCGAACGCCCCTACTGTGGGAAGAAAGTTGGCCTTTTCGGTATTGATGGCGTGCTCGGCCACCTCCAATCCCATCTTCGCCTTCTGGATATCGAGGCTGAGACGCTCGATATCCTCATGGTTGAACCTGGGGGCCTTGATCAGCAGGCTTACCTTGCGGATGGAGTCGACAGGGGTATCGAGAAGGAAGGAGAGGAACTGATAAGCCAGGTCCCTGTTGAGCTTGGCCTGGTTGAGCATACTGTCGACCTTGGAGAGGCGGGCCTCCACCTCCAGAACGTCGGTCTTCTTGGTGTACCCCTCTTTCTTCATCTCCAGGATCGTCTTTTTCAGCTTCTCCATATTGCGCCGGATCTTGCGGAGATTGTAGACATACTGCTCGACGAGGGTGATGTTGTAGAAGGCCTTTTTGACCTGGAAGATCTTTTCGTCCCGAAGCTTCCGAGTGTCGAGCTTGCTCATCTCGTACATCTTTTGGGTGATCTTCTTGTACTCGGTCAATTTTCCACCGGTGTAGATCGGCACTTCGTAATGGAATTTCGTCAGGAAATGGTTGCGAGCATCGGGATAGTTGAGATCTTCCGGCTGTATGTCCAGAATGCCACCCATGCCTTGGGTAAATCCGGGTGGTAACGCTCCAGGGTGGGCATTCATCGCTTCAAGAACCTGACCCATGGGCGCCAGGAATTGATTGAATCCGAAATCGGCGAAGCTCGCCTCCCGACTCTGAAGTTTGAAGCCGAAAACGTTCCCGGCGTCGTTGGATCGCAGGGCCTGGATCGTGATCGTCGCCGACCCCCAGTTCTTCCCCTCCACGGCCAATTCGTCGTACTTCTTCATCGTCTCCTCGTACTGGGAGACTTTGATCTCGATGTTCTTCTGGTCCAAAAGGTCCAGGGCGTGGCTCAGGCTCAGATTCTTCAGGCCCGCCGACAGAGGCAGAAGCCCGATCAGCATCAGGGCGAGTGTGCGCAGCATGGAAAACTCCTCGATTTGATGGCGATAAGAGATATTATAGCGAAAATTACGATTATATGAATCGTTCGATAATAATCGGTTAATTATCTGTCAACTTTTTGGAATTATAGCGAGGATAACTTATGCAAGTCTTTTATTGAACTTATCAATATTCGGTGAATGAAGAGGGTCGTTCGGAGAAGTTCCAAGTGATCGTACCAAGTCTCACCGACGGCCACACGTGTTTCGCAGGCTTCAGGACACCGGAGAGAAAATCGTTCAGAGCGTGACCGATTTGACGCTGATGCAGGCGGGGAGCGCCGCCAGAGAATCGATCAGTTCCTTCTCCACCACGCCGTCGACCCGCACCACCGCCAGTGCCTGTCCCTTGCTGTCCCGGCCCAGACGGAAGTCGGCGATGTTCAGGCCCGTCTCGGCGATGATCCGGCCCACATCCCCGATGACTCCGGGTTCGTCGTTATTCTTGAAGAGGATCAGGCGACCCTTGGGCTCCAGATCCAGGGTATAACCGTCGATATCGACGATGCGCTGGAGGTTTTCCTCGAAGACTGTACCGCTGACCCGGATGAGCCCACCGTTCTGGGCCGTCAATTTCACGGTGACCAGGTTCTTGAACCCCCTGGCTTCCCGGACCGTCTCCTTGAGGATTTCGATCTCCCGCTCCTTGGCCACGTATTCGGCGTTGACGTAGTTGATGCTGTCCGCCAGGGATTCGTTGAGGATCCCCACGGTGGCGAAGGTGGCCAGAGAGTCGATGTAGTCGGAGATCGGACCTTCGGCGATCACCTTGATCGACTTGGCTCCGCTTCGCAACACCTGGGCTTCCATGTTTCCGATCTTTTGTACCAACTCCAGGAAGGGGGCGACGAAATCGGGGAGCTCGTTCTCCTTGATGGGAAGGTTCAGGGCATTGGGATAGGCGATCCCCTTGGCCGCGGCGACGGCATTCTCCGCCGCCTGCACGGCGATGTTGCGCTGGGACTCTCTGGTATTGGCCCCCAGGTGGGGCGTGACGGTGACATTGTTCAGACCCAGCAGAGGATGGTCCGTCGCCGGCTCCTTGCTGAAGACATCGATCCCCGCCATGGCGATCTTTCCGCTTTTGAGCCCCTCGTAGAGGGCCTCTTCGTCGTAGAGTCCTCCCCGGGCACAGTTGATGAGGATCACGCCATCCTTCATCTTCGCGATCTCTTCCCGGCCGATCATACCGATCGTCTCTTCGGTCTTGGGGGTATGGATCGTGATGATGTCGCAGGCCAGAATATCCTCGAAGTTCTCCGTATAGGCGATATCCAAGTCGGTGGCTTTCTTGGGGTCGATGTAGGGGTCGTAGGCGATCACCTCCATCTCGAAGGCCTTGGCCCGCTTTCCAACCCGGGAACCGATGTTCCCGAAGCCGATGATCCCCAGCTTCTTGTCTTTGAGCTCGGTGCCGTACCAATCCTGTCGCCGCCAGACCCGGTCGAGCTTCAGGTTGTTGTGGGCATAGGGAAATTGCCGTACGCAGGCGAGCATATGGGCCATGGTCATCTCCACCGCGGCGATGGTGTTGGCGGTGGGAACGTTCATGACGACGATTCCCAGCTTGGAACAGCCAGGGATGTCCACATTGTCCACACCGACCCCGGCGCGGACGATGGCCTTGAGCTTCTCGGCCCGCTCCAGAAATTTGGCGTCGACGTCGGTGGAACTGCGGGTGATGGCCACATCGGCCAGGGGAATGTACTTCTCCAGGAGGAGATCTTTGGGCTCGTCCGCCGCGTTGATCAACTCCACCTCCGGATCGGAGGCGAGAATCTTGAGCCCGCTCTCATGGATGTGATCGCAGACTACGATGGTGTATTGGGACATCGGAAAGGTTTCCTTGAATGGTTTATTTATTGAGCTGATCCTTGATCAGGTCGCCCAGGGTCATACTGTCGTCCTGCTCTTCATTGAGATGCTGCAGGGCTTCCCGCTCCTCCTGACGCTCCAGGCGTCGGACCGAGACACGGATCCGGTCGTTGCGGGGATCGATGTGGCTGATCACCCCCTTGATCTCCTGGCCGGGCTCGATCTCCTCGATCTTCAGGGGATGGAGGTCCTCGGTGCGGATCAGGGCATCCACGTTGTCGTCCAGAGCGATGAAGACTCCGAAGTCCTTCTTGTCCTTGACGGTTCCGGTGACGATGTCCCCCACCTTGTGCTTCTCGGCGAAGGCGTCTACAGGGGATTTCTCCAGAGCCTTGCGGCTGAGGCTGATCTTTCCGGCGTCGGTATCGATCTTGATAATCTTGACCTCCACCTCGTCACCGGTCTTGAAGAGATCCTTGGCCCGCTTGCTCTTGTCCCAGCTGCTCTCCTGGTTGTGCAGGAGCCCTTCGACCCCACCTTCCAGACGAACGAAGGCACCGAAGTCGGTCAGAGAGGAGACGGTTCCGGTCATCACGTCGCCCACGCGATGCTTGCGGGAGAACTCCTCCATGGGCTTGGGAAGGAGATTCTTGAGGCTGACGCGGAGGCGCCGCTTCTCTCGGTCGATCTCGATCACCTCGACATTGATCTCCTGACCCACCTCCAGGTAATCCTTGGGATGTTTGACGTTCTTGTCCCAGGAGATCTCGGAAACGTGCAGGAACGCTTCCAGATCCTCGCCCAGATCGACGAAGACTCCGTAGGGCTCGATGTTGCTCACCATCGCTTCGACAGTGTCGCCCACACCGATGATTTCGTCGATGTTCTCCCAGGGATCGGGATTGGCTTCCTTGATGGAGAGGGAGAGATGACGCTTCTTCTTGTCGTAATCGAGAGCGATGACGTTGACCTCGTCCCCTTCCTGGAAATATTTGGAAGGGTTGACGGGCCCCTTGTGGGAGATCTGGGAGTAGTGGACCAGCCCGTCCATCCCGCCTACGTCGACGAACATTCCGTAGCTGGTGATCTTCTTGACGACTCCGGTGACGGGCTCCTTGCTCTCCAGGAGCTTCTCGACGATCTCCTGGACCCGAGCCTTGTCCCGCTCGATGAGCTCTTTCCGGGAGATGACGACGGAGCCTTTGTCCTTGTCCACCTTGACGATGACCCCCTTGACCTTCTTGCCGATGGCGTCGACCTTGGAGCTCAGATAGGAGAGGGTCCGGGGCATGAAGAACTCCAGACCGTCGGCCTCGACCACGTAGCCACCCTTGTTCTTCTTGGTGACGACTCCCTCGACCACGTACTCCTGATCCTCGTCATACTCTTCGATGAACTCGTTCATCGCCTGGCGCTTCTTCGCCAGATCGTAGGAAACCATGGGGCGCTCGCCGCGACTGCCGGTGATGACGACGGGAAGTTTGTCCCCTTCCTTGAAAAGGAGATTCCCCTCTTCGTCCCGGAGTTGATCCAGGTTGATGAACGCCTCGTTCTTGCGACCGATGTCCACGATCGCCTGGTTCTCCTCTTCGTTGATCTTGACGATGGTTCCCTCGGTCAGGTCCCCGCTGCTGCGGTCTTCCTTCTTGAAAGACTCCTCCAGCATCGCTTCAAAATCAACGTCCTCAATTTCGATGTCTTCGAACTTCATGTACCAATCCTTACTTTTCGCATTTTGGCGCTAATTATACCGGGAATTGTTTAAAATCGGAGGAGAGTGTTACGTGCTGTGTGTTATGCGATGCGAAAATAAAGAGATTGTCGCGAAAAGGTGCTTTCGAAATTTCTCATTCCTAGGTCGCGAGTCGCGAGTGTAACATGTCACTAGTCAGCAGAGCTTCGGTCCTGCTATTGCCGGGAATGAATTCCCTCCTCCATCAAAAGATAAAAAGCGTTGCCACGCAACGCAATCCGAAACTCTTCACTCCTCTCTCTTCACTCCTCTCTCGAGACATCGTCTCGCACGATGGCCTCGATCCGATCGATGACGTTCTGCACGATCCAGTCGGGAGTCGACGCCCCCGCGCTGATCCCGCAGAGCTCTTTGCCCTCGAACCAGGAGGCATCCAGTTCCCTCTCGTTCTCGATCAGGTAACTGTCGTCGCAGTAGTTTTTGCAGATCGAATGCAACTGTTTGGTGTTGGAGGAGTGCTTACCGCCGATGACGATCATGATGTCGGCCTTCTTGGCCAATTCCGCGGCGGCGTCCTGATTCTCGAAGGTGGCGTTGCAAATGGTGTTGAAGACCCGCACCTCCTTGGACCGCAGGGTCAGCGCGTCGACGATCTTCAAAAAATCGGCGGGTTTGCGGGTGGTCTGGGCCACCACCGCCACCTTGGACTTGAGGGGAAGTTCCTCCAGATCCTCGGGTTCCAGGACCACGAAGACATCCCGGGGATCCTCGGCGTAACTGACGACCCCTTTGATCTCCGGATGGTTCCGGTCCCCGAAGACCACGATGCTGTACCCCTCCTTGCTCATCTGCTCGACGATCTGCTGGGGAGTGGTGACATAGGGACAGGTGGCATTGATGATCTCCTTACCTTCGGCCTTGAGCTGTTTGAGTTCATTCTTGGGGATTCCGTGGGTGCGGATGACAATGGAGTCCACCCTCTCCGCCTCCTCGAAGCTCTCCACCAGACCGATGTCGTAGGCCTTCTTGAGACGACCGATTTCGTCCTTGTTGTGGATCAACGGTCCGTAGGTGGAGCTGCCGGGGTGCTCCTCGGCGATACGGATCGCCCGCTTGACGCCGTAGCAGAAACCGTAGGAGGATGCCAACTGGATTTTCATGATTCTACCACCTTCGTAAGTTCCGAGAGAATTTCGAAGAAGTTGGGGAAGGAGGTCGCCACACAGTCGGTGTCCACGATCTCCATTCCGCAGAGCAGACCCGCCACGGCGAAGCTCATGGCGATGCGATGGTCCCCGTGGCTGTCGATGGTCGCGGAGTGCAGCTCCCCACCTGTCACGGCGTAGCCATCCTCGTACTCCTCGGTATCGATCCCGCAGGCCTGCAGCGCCCGAAGGGTCGAGGCGATGCGATCGCTCTCTTTCACCCGCAGCTCGGCCGCGTTGCGCACCCGGCTGCTCCCGTCCGCCGTCGCCATGGCCACGGCCAGGGCCGGCAACTCGTCGATGAGCCAGGGAATCCGTTCGGAGACCTCCACCGCTTTCAGACGGCCGTTGTAGCTGACGGTGATCTCCCCGATGGGTTCATAGAGATCTTGCCGGATCCGATACTCCACCAACGCACCCATCTTTTCGAGGACCCGGAAAGCTTCGATCCGGGTGGGATTCAGGCTGATCCCCGGGAAACGGATCTTCGAACCCGGCAGGATCGCCGCCGCCACGGCGAAGAAAAAAGCGCTGGAGGGATCGGCGGGAACCCGGAGCCTCAGGGGCTTCAAGGGCCCCTCCATGGGATCGACGGTGATCCACCCCTCCTCGTCCCGTCCGATCCTCGCCCCCATGCCGTGGAGCATCCTCTCGCTATGGTCCCGACTGAGGAAGGATTCCCGGTAGTGGCTGCGACCGTCCCCCCGCAGGGCCGCCAGGATCATCGCCGATTTGACCTGGGCCGAATCGACGGGAGATTCGTAACGGAAGGCCTTGAGTTTCCCGCCCCGGATGTGCAGGGGAGCCAGGTTGCCGTACTCTCGGCCGTCCAGTTTGGCCCCCACGCTTTGCAGGGGCGCGGTCACCCGCTTCATGGGGCGGGAGCGCAGATACCGATCCCCGGTCAGGACGAAACTCCCCTCCACGCCAGCCAGAAAACCGCAATAGAGTCGCATCCCGGTCCCGGCGTTTCCGCAATCGAGGATATCGTCGGGTTCCCTGAGCTCCGCGGGAGGGGTGATCGTCAAGCTCCCCTCCCCGTCCCACTCGGCCTTCGCCCCCAACTGCTCGGCGATGGAGAGGGAGGCCAGGGTATCCTCCCCTCGCAGAAAATTCTCGATGATCGAAGGACGGTCGCTCAAGAGGGAAAAGATGGCACAGCGGTGGGAGATCGATTTGTCCGGGGCAATGGCGTCGCAATCGAGCTCGAAACCTCTCTCCGCCGGCTCCACCCGTACCCGTCTCATCGCAGGGTCGCTCCACACTCTTTTTCTAGGGCATCCAGGATCCGTCCCATCGCTCCCTCGATCGCTTCCTCGGAGAGGGTCCCCTCCATGGATTGGAGGAAGAAACGGATCGTCACGCTTTTGCGCTCTCCCAGATTCTCGTCCTCGTAGACGTCGATGGGGAAGAAGCGCTGCAGCAGCGGCTCCTCCAGCTTTGCGATGACGGCGGCCAGACGCTCGTAGGGAAGCTCCTTCTCCACCAGTAGGCTCAAATCCTTGAAAGTCCCCTGGAAGTTGGAGATCGCCTCGGCGTTTTTATGCTCCGGGACCAGGGCATCGAAGTCCAGCTCCGCCAGGTAGCAATCCTCGGGGATCCCGAACTCCTTGGCCGCCCGGGGATGGAGCCGGCAGAGCCAACCCGCCTCCCGGTCGTTGACGTACAGGGTGGCGGACTGGTAGGGATGGATCAAGCCGTTATCTTCCCGACAGGGGCCCAGGCGGTAATTCCCCAGGATCTCCCCCAGGCTCCGGACGAAGCGGGCGAAATCGATCCGCGGGGGTTTGCCCTGGTTGGCGACGCCGGGCTCTTCCGCCTCCCCGCACCAGAGCAGGCTCAGCTTCTCGTGCTCCTGGCGCTCCCGGTCGAAGACCGAACCGATCTCGAAGAGGGGAATGCGCCGCTTGCCGTAGCTCAGATTCCGTTTCGCCGATTCCAACAGGTTGACGGTAATGGTGCTGCGCAGGGTGTTGAGCTCCTCGACGATGGGGTTGACCAGTTCCACACTCTCGTCCAGAACGGGGAATCCGTAGCGCTCCAGAGCCGCCTTTTCGGCGAAGGCGTAAGTAACCGCCTCGAAATATCCGGCGGCCACGGCCCGCTGGCGCAGGTCCCGTCGGATCCGATAGCGCTTCGTCGTCTCTGTCAGGCGGTTACGCTCGATCAGCTCCAGCGGCTTGGCCTCGATGTTGTTGATCCCCACGATCCGCAGCACCTCTTCGGCGATATCCTGCAGGTTCGTGATGTCGTGCCGCCAGGGGGGCACCACCGCCCCGAAGACCTTCTTTCCGCTCTTATGGATCTCGAAGCCCAGACGGTCCAGGATCCGATAGACCCGACTGGCGGAGATCTCCTGTCCGATGACCGCGTCCAGTTTCTCCAGGTTCACGGTGACGCTACGATGGTCATGTTTCCCCTCGATACGGAGATCGGTCTCGCTGAACGCGCACTCCCCTTCCATATCGCAGACGCTGAAGAGATAACTCATTCCGAAGTCCAGCTCCGGTTCGCTTCCCCGGGAACTGCGATAGTAGAGAGGGTCCGTCGCCAGCTTCCGGCGGGCCACCATGGGGACCAGTCGCTCGGGATCGATATAGGAGGCTTCCAAGAGGATACTTCGGCTCGAAGACGAAGCCCGACTCTCCTCGTTCTGGTTCACCCCGACGATGGACAACTCCTTTTCGCCGACTCGTACCTCCACGCAACCCTCCTCGACCTCCTCGATCCGCAGAGGGATGCGGCCCTCCTGGTTCTTCAGACGCTCCACGTCGTAGGCCCGCAGGATCACCCCCGTAGCGTGGGTGGCGTAGCCCAGCAGCGCCTCCATGGGCTCTTCCCGGTACTCATCCACGAAGGCCAGGCGCAGACGGATCAGGGCGTTGGAGCGTAGGGATTCGTTCTCCGCCAGGGTATAGAGCAGGTCCGCCTCGATCCTCCCTTTGCTGTGCAACTCCACACTCCGGGCGATCCCCCGCTTGGTGGTGCATCGGGGGCGGTAGTTCAGGGGACGCAGGGAACGCTCCAGGGCCGCGGAGAGGTCCCGGGCCACCCCCCGAACACTCAGGCAATCCCCCCGATTGGCGGTAAGTTCCAGTTCGATGACCGTGTCGGCCACCCGCTCGAAGTCCCGAAGCTCCCGTCCGGGCTCCATGACGCCCAGACTGTCGTCCAGGACCCAGATCCCATCCTCCATCTGGGGAAGTCCCAGCTCGGTGGAAGAGCAGATCATCCCCAGGCTCTCGACCCCGCGCAGCTTGGCGGGCTTGATCTCGAAATCACCGGACAGGACGGCGCCGGGCAGGGCCACGGCCACATACTCCGCCTCCCGGACGTTGGCGGCGCCACAGACGATCTGCCGCTCCCCGTCACCGGTATCCACCCGGCAGACGTTGAGCTTGTCGGCGTCGGGATGCTTCTCGCACGAAAGGACCCGTCCCACCACCACCTTGGCGGGGATCTCGTGGCGCTCCAGGCTGTCCACCTCCAGGCCGATGCTGTTGAAGGTTGTATAGAGTGTGTCGTCGTCGATGCCGGAGAGGTCGATGAACTCCTCCAGCCAGCTGCGTGTCACGATCATCGGAACTGCTCCAAAAGTCGAATGTCGCCCTCAAACAGAGAGCGCAGGTCGGGAATGCGGTGCAAAAGCATGGCGAACCGCTCCACTCCCAGGCCGAAGGCGTAGCCGCTGACCCCCTCGTAACCCACCGCCTTGAAGACATTGGGATCCACCACGCCGCAGCCCAGGACCTCCAGCCAACCGGTGTGGGAGCAGACCCGACACCCCTCTCCGCCGCAGAAGATGCAGCTGATGTCCACCTCCGCCGAAGGCTCGGTGAAGGGGAAAAAGCTGGGGCGGAAGCGAACCTCGACCTCCCCGAACATATAGTGCAGGAAATCGGTCAGAATCCATTTGAGGCTGGCGAAGCTCACCTTCTCCCCCTCTTCCACCACCAGGCCCTCCACCTGATGAAACATCGGGGTGTGGGTCAGATCGTAATCCCGGCGGAAGACTGCCCCGGGTGCGATGATCCGGATGGGAGGCTTCTGACGCATCATGGTTCGGATCTGTACCGGCGACGTATGGGTCCGCAACAGGGTCCCGTCGGCGAAGTAGAAAGTATCCTGCATATCCCGCGCCGGATGGTGCTTGGGCAGGTTCAGGGCCTCGAAGTTGTGGAAATCGTCCTCCACCATCGGGCCGCTCTCCACGGCGAAGTTCAGGGCGACGAAGTAATCGATGATCCGATCCATCGTCTCCCGCACGGGATGGAGCGCCCCCTTCTCCCCCAGATTGGAAAAGAGGGTCATATCCAGGGCCTCGGAGCGCATCTTCCGCTCCAGCTCCAACGCCTCCAACTCCCTTTTTCGGGCGTCGAAACGCTCCTGCAGAGCCGCCTTTTTCTTGTTGAGCCCCTCGGCGAAGGCTTTCTTCTCCGGCCCGGGAACATCCTTGAGC
Organism: Campylobacteraceae bacterium; assembly: GCA_026994745.1. Lineage (GTDB taxonomy): Bacteria > Campylobacterota > Campylobacteria > Campylobacterales > Sulfurovaceae > Nitratifractor. The sequence continues at coordinate 17,491 of JALWPZ010000218.1, forward strand.
TTGGCGAACTCCGCCGCCAGGACCCCCTTCTTGCCGAAGATCTCCACCCGGACCTTTTCCAGTTCCTCCAGGGACGAAGCCCCGTCGATCTTTGCTTCGAGATTTTCCAATCCGCTACCTCGCTTATTGGTGAAATGTGGGGATTTTAGCGAAAAAACGCTGGGATTGTGGACAAGTATCCCAACCCTTCATCACACCCCCTTGAGTTTCACAGGGTTGGAACTATTGCTATAATATACCAATCGTGTCAATCATGGATCTCCTTCGAGGAAAGTTGGGAATTATGACCAAAAGAGAAGTTATCGAAATTCTTCATCAATTCAACGATATTTACAAGGAAGAAGGGTTCGAGATCGTTTCACTGTTCGGATCCTATGCTCGTGGGACCGAAGATCCTTTCAGCGATATCGACCTGGCGTACCGAATCGACCATGAGCGTTTCCATCGCGATGACGCATACGCGAAGCTGGACGCCATTGCCCGGATCAAAAGCGAACTGGAACGATCACTACGGAGAAAAGTCGATCTCATCCCCGCCAATACCAGCAACCCCTCTATCCGCAAAAGCCTGGAAGAGGAGCAGATCGCCATATGAAAAACCGATTGGCTTTGATCCTGGAGAAGATCGAGGATATTGAGTTCTTCGTAGAACAAAAAGATGGCAAAGTTATGTCGGCGCTCCAGGATCGGATCCTGAAACCGGCGATCCGGATGCAGATCATTTCCATCTCGGAACAATTCAATCGACTCAAGGACGAGAATGAATTCGAGATCCTTTCAAAGATCGACAAAAAGGATCTGCGGGGCATCAACGCCGTTAGAAATTTTATCGCTCATGATTATGACAGTGTCGACGATGAGATCCTGGAGCTTGTCCTGCGAAAACATATCCCGGAGATCAAAGAACGAATAGAAACGCTCCTCAGCGACAGGAAGCTCTTGGACGATGAATGAGGTACTTTGATCGCCGAATCGTTCCTGGAATGGCAGAGGTCGCCGATGGAATCGGATCACATCCTCAATGATCACACGACACTGTGCCTTCCACGGAGAGGTCACAGAAGGATCATTTTTGGGATCACGGCAAAGAAATAACGATCGTTTCTAGATGTTCTTCCGGGCATCCTCGTGCTGTTCGTTCCAGACCAGCTTCCCCCCACCCAGGATATGCACGTGGAGGTGATGGATCTCCTGCCCTCCGTCGTCGCCGTTGTTGACGATGAGCCGGTACCCCGTCTGATCGATCCCTAGTTTCCGGGCGACTTCCTGGATGAAGGGGGTCATCTTCGCCATGGTCTCCCCATCCACCTCCTGAAAACAGCAGACATGCTTCTTGGGGATCGCCAAAACATGGATCGGAGCCTTGGGATAGAGGTCGTGAAAGGCCAGGAACTCTTCGCTCTCATGGACGGTATTGTTGGGGATCTCCCCTTCGACGATTTTGCAGAAAACACACATGACATTATCCTTCAATTATGGAGTCTTTGGCAGGCATTATAGCAAAGCCGGAGTCTTCGAAAACCGTACCCATCCGAGCTTCCGGATCCGCAAGTTCATTCTCGATAGGACGAGAAAAGGCGAAGATGAATCTTCTCTTCCACTACGCGAACAAATCAACGCAGGAACCGAGAATTTATCCTCGGCCAACAAGGAATGTGAATGAATCCGAGTTTTCGATATTCCATTCAAAACGATTTCACTTCCAACGAAGAAGATTCGCTATTTTTACGTTATTTTTCATTTTTCGATAATATAGGGAATTTAACGTAAGTTATTTACCCAGAGGTATAGTTCCGTATGCAAAAAATTATCGGTCACTTGAAGGAGTTGCAGGGCGAGTTTTTCGCCAGGGATGCCCAGGGGCATCTGCGTCCTCTCCGTCCCGGAGATCCGGTCTACGAAGGAGAAACGGTCGTCGACAAAACGGGCCGGATCCTGAACGACCCTTTTCACACCCCCCGGACCGAAGAGCATCCGGACCATTCGGATGAGATCGTCACATCCGCCGACTCCGCAATGGAGCATCCCCGGACACACGGTTCCTCCACCTCGGCGGTACCTCCTCCTACGGGAATCGAACTCGGAATCTTCGATACCGAAGAGACCCCAGAAGTCCACATCGAAACCCGAATCATCGACGCTCAGTTCCGGGAGTACGAATTCCCCACCATTCCGATTCACTCTTCTACTCACCCTATTTTTCTTGAATCGTATGGAGAGAAAACCGTCTATGAGGAGGGGTTGAGTACGGGGAGCCACGCCCATGGACTTCCCAGTACGGCCTCGGGAACGTTGGTCGTACACGCCACCGACGGCTTGAGAGAGGTCACGATCGACGGAGGCTCCGGCCCAATGGCTCTTTCCCGCTCCCAGCTCGAAGCGAGCTCCCCCGACCACCCGCTACGAATCGATACCGGAGAGGGCATCCTCTCCATTACCGGACTTACTATGGATCATGGGGAGTATCGGATCCAATACCTCTATCAGTTACAGGGGAATCTCGATCATTCCACGGCGGCAGACCAACACACTCTTTCCGACTCGGTACACATCACCGCGGAGACCTTCCGGGGCGAAACGAATTCCCGAACCCTCCACTTCTCGATCGTGGACGATACCCCCATCGTTTCTACGGATCGAGTGAATGTAGAGGAAGACGACACGATCCATTCGATGATGTCGGGTTCTCTGTTTGGCAACGATATCGCTGGAGCCGACAGACCCCTGCAGATCGTTACCGTGATGGGGCAGGGACCCAATGCCGGCGACAAGTGGGTCTTCGTGAACGACTACGGCCGGCTGGAGATACACCGTGACGGAAGCTACAGCTATGAACTTGACAACAGCAGCCCGGTCGTGCAGGCGCTGGGTGACGGTCAGGTGCGTACGCTGCAGTTTGCCTATCGGGTGGCCGATGCGGATGGCGATATGGCCGATGTAGTTCTGAACATCGACATAGAAGGGCGGAGCGATGCCCCTTCTCCCACACCGCCTCCGGAGATCTATGTCTCCGAATCGGCACTTCCGGGCGGATCGAATCCCTCGTCGGGCTTTCAGGCAAGCGAAGGTTTCTTCGTCGATGCCAAGGAGGGACTCGACCACATCACGGTAGCCGGGCAGAGTGTCAGTGAATCAGCACTGCTCGATGCACAGAACAGTCCGATCGTTATCCCAACACAGTATGGTACTATCACGATCAACGGCTTCGTGCCTATGGACGCGAACCACATCGACGGCAGCGGCAGGGTCCTCTTTACCTATACGCTTACCGGCAATACGACCGACCACGACCACAATGATGTCGACTTCGATACACAAGTGTATGAACAGGTAGCGATCACAGTGCATGATAAAAACGGCAACACCGGAAGCACAGAGATCAATATCGTTATTGTCGACGACACCCCCACAGCCCATGACGATGCGAACGCAACTGTCGAGGGCAATCTTGCTGTCGTTACCGGAAATGTGGTGACATCCGGCAGCGGTGCAGATACGATTGGCGCGGACCATACCGACACACCGGTCACGGCAGTGCGCAGCCTCAATGTACAGCAGACAGGAGCGGTGGGTGCGTCTCTGGAGGGTGAGTACGGTACATTGACACTCAATAGCGACGGCAGCTACAGTTATACGGTGCGTAACGGAAGCCCAGAGGTCGAGACACTTCCTAAAGATATGGCGGTCTATGACCGCTTTGTATACACTATCACCGACGCCGATGGTGACACATCGACCGCACAACTGACCATCACTATTACCGGCACCAACGATGCACCGGTCATCACCGCAGTCAATGATCTGAGTGCGACAGAGGACGGCAGTAGCGTCAGCGGCAGCGTGACCTTCAATGATGTCGACAGCGGCGATACCCATACCTTCTCCATTGCAACGACACCTTCAGAGGGAAGTGTCACGATCGACAATACCGGCACCTACACCTTCGATGTAGGCAGTGATTTCCAGGATCTTGCAGCAGGAGAGACACGCACTGTCACCTTTGACGTGAGAGTGACCGACAACCATGGCGCAAGCGCTGTGCAGAGTGTGAATGTAACCGTGACAGGTACCAACGATGCGCCGGTCATAGAGAGTGTTACGCCTGTTGTACGTACGGAAGACCAAATGGAGGGATTCAGCGGATATGGGCCGGCATGGGAGGGGGCGGTCTATACCATCGTTTCCAAATCCGAAATGCTTTCGCATTTGGGAATTTCCGATGTGGACAGCTCGACATTCAGTGTGCACCTGAAAGGTATCACGTCACCACAGTGGCATGGAGGAATCCAGTCGGACAACAGTACATTCAGTGATGATGCAACCCCGGAACATGCATTGCTTTCAGGCAGTTCACAATGGGATGAAACGGTTGTGGAGATCACACAGGAGTTTTTGGACAACTATCCGCAGGTTAATGCGCAGGTTGGAGATTTTTACATAGACCATGTGGACTTTGACCGGCTGGTTCCCGGAGAGAGTGCCACCATCGAGTTTGATATTGTCGTTGATGATGGTGCGAGTCAAAACCACGAGAGCAATGTCGCACGGATGGTTGTGACTGTCACGGGCATAGATGATGGGGTAACTGTCAGTCCCCCTTCCCCCCAAACGGTCTATGAGAGTGGCCTTTCAACTGGAAGCCACCAGCCTGGAGAGAGTGCTTCGGTGAGTGGCGACTTCATCTTCGATGCGCCGGATGCCATTTTCGGAACTGGCAAGGTGACGTTCGATGGAGGCTCCCCCCTAAGTTTTTCGGAAACCGAACTTCAAAATTCCAGTGCATCCAACCCCCTTCAGGTAGATACAGGCCAGGGCATTCTGTATATTACCTCCTATACGACGACCCCGGGCACCGGTTTGGCAAAAATCGAATACACCTATGTATTGAAGTCAGCCCAAAACCATGCAAATGGCGATGGAAACAACGAGTTGACAGACAGCATTGCCATTACAGTGACAGACAGAAACGGCTCGGAAGGGTCGGAGACCCTCGATATTCATATTGTTGATGATGTTCCTGCTGCCGCGAATGACGTCAACGGTGTCACAGAGGACACCGCTCCCAATCCCGTCATCGGAAATGTTGTTGCCAATGATGTTATCGGTGCCGACCATCCCGATACGCCAGTAGTTGCAGTCCATAGTGATACCAACAATACTGACGGTACGATAGGCAGCCCGCTCGCCGGTGCCTACGGAACCCTGACGCTCCAGAACAATGGCGCATATACCTATGTGTTGGACAATACCAATCCCAATGTCCAGGCGCTTGGTGTCGGCGAAACGGCAAGCGACCTTTTTACCTATGCCATCACCGACGCCGATGGTGACACATCGACCGCACAACTGACCATCACTATTACCGGTACCAACGATGCACCGGTCATCACCGCAGTCAATGATCTGAGTGCGACAGAGGACGGCAGCAGTGTCAGCGGCAGTGTGACGTTCAGTGATGTGGATGTGAACGATACGCACAGCTTCAGCGTCACCCAGCCGACAGAGGGAAGTGTCACGATCGATAACACTACCGGCACCTACACCTTCGATGTCGGCAGTGATTTCCAGGATCTTCCTGCAGGAGAGACACGCACTGTCACCTTTGACGTGAGAGTGACCGACAACCAGGGTGCAAGCGCGACACAGACAGTGAATGTAACCGTGACCGGTACCAACGATGTTCCCGTTATCAGCGGTGTAAGTAGCGGCAGTGTGACCGAAGACAGCGGCGTTGACGGCAGCGGTATGCTGAACGCAAGCGGTACCTTGACGATTGCCGATGTCGACAGCGGAGAGTCTTCCTTCCAGCCACAGAGCAATACCGCGGGGACGTACGGCAGTTTCACTGTCGATGCGAACGGGAACTGGCACTACAGTGCCGACAACAGTCAGAGTGCCATTCAACAGCTGGGTGCAGGTGAGAGCCTGAGCGAGACCTTCACCGTCACCAGCGCAGACGGCTCAAAAACCCAGGATGTCACCGTTACCGTCACCGGTACCAACGATGCACCGGTAGCGAATGTCGACGGCAATACCTATGTAGGATTGAACCTTGAGGGCACCGGTGATGCGCTGGTGTATGACAGCCGCGGCAGCAACCCCGACCTGCTTGGCGGTGCGGGGTCAGTGAATGTGGCGATGACCATTACCGGACAGAGCGGTTCGAACAGTCTGCTCTCCTATGCCGCACCGGCACACAACAATGAGTTCCTCCTCTTTACAAACGATACGGGAACCTCGGTAGGTGTCTACATCAACGGTGCCAATAAAAGCCTGAGTCTGGGCAGTTCGATCTATGACGGGAACGAACACCGCCTGGAAGTAAGCTGGGACAATACCACCGGGGAGATCGTTGTCAAAGTCGACGGCAGCGTGACCGATACCGATACGCTCAAGCAGGGGTATACACTCGGTACCGGCGGTGTGCTGATGTTCGGACAGGAGCAGGATACTACAGGCGGCGGTCTCGACCCCCAGCAGATCTTCAAAGGTACCTACAGTGACCTGAGCATCGATGTGGACGGAGCGCCGGCTGCTCACTGGACGATGGATGAATCAGAGAATGGCGTGATCAAAGACCAGATTGGTAATTTCGATTTGGCACTTGTCGGCGATGCTGCCGTACTGCCTACTGATTCTGAGCTGATAACCAATGAAGATACTCCGCTGACCATCAACGCTTCATATCTGCTTGCGAACGATACGGATGTAGATCAAAATGATACGTTGAGTATTGTGTCGGTACAGGATGCCCAGCATGGAAGTGTCAGTTATGATGCCGGTACGGGAAAGATCACCTTTACGCCTGATACCGACTACTATGGCGCTGCACAGTTCAGTTATACAATCAGTGACGGTCACGGCGGTACGGACACACAGAGGGTCTATCTGCAGGTAAATGGTGTCAACGATGCACCGATAGCGACAGATGACAGCTATACCGATATTGACACGACCGCAATCGGATTGAACCTGAACGGTACCGACGGTGCTTTAAGTTTTGACAGCCGCGGCAGCAACCCCGAACTGCTTGGCGGTGCGGGAGCGGTGAATGTAGCGATGACCATTGCCGGCCAGAGCGGTTCGAACAGCCTGCTCTCCTATGCCGCACCGGCACACAACAATGAGTTCCTCCTCTTTACAAACGATACGGGAACCTCGGTAGGTGTCTACATCAACGGTGCCAATAAAAGCCTGAGTCTGGGCAGTTCGATCTATGACGGGAACGAACACCGCCTGGAAGTAAGCTGGGACAATACCACCGGGGAGATCGTTGTCAAAGTCGACGGCAGCGTGACCGATACCGATACGCTCAAGCAGGGGTATACACTCGGTACCGGCGGTGTGCTGATGTTCGGACAGGAGCAGGATACTACAGGCGGCGGTCTCGACCCCCAGCAGATCTTCAAAGGTACCTACAGTGACCTGAGCATCGATGTGGACGGAGCACCGGCTGCTCACTGGACGATGGACAGCATCAGTAACGGTGTGGTGAGCGATACGGTCGGTAACTACGATTTGTCTGCCACCGGAGATGTGACCGTTGTACCCTACAACAATCCGCTGATTACCGATGAAGATACGCCGTTGGTGATCGATGAGGCACTGCTGCTGCTCAATGACAGTGATCCGGATGCGGGTGATTCCATTGGTATTGTATCGGTACAGAATGCCCAGCATGGTACTGTCAGCTACGATGCCGGTACGGGGCAGATCACATTCACTCCCGATGCGAACTACAACGGAGAGGCAAGTTTCCGCTATACCGTCAGTGACGGCAACGGAGGAAACGATACGGCGACGGTCACACTCAACGTCAATGCGGTGAACGATGCACCGGTAGCGGTTGATGATACGATTGCACAGGTAGACAATCACAAGATCGATGTCAGCCCGGCACATGCGGCAATTAATGCCGGCAAAACGATCGTCTTGACCGATGCATTTACCATCTCTCAGAAAGTGAAGGTAACGGGAGCGGGTATTGTCTTCAATAAAGAGGTTGCATATGAAGTAGCAGTCGAGAGTGACGGTTCGGTACGATACGCGCTGCGGGCGGATAACGGCAGCGGATGGACATGGAACGATACCGGCTACGATCTGCCGTTTAACGAAGAGCATATGCTTACAATGGTCTACAGCGGTGCGGATCAGATACTGAAGACCTATGTCGATGGCACGTTGGTAGCGACTTCGACCGCAAATGTTCCGGCCTCACTCTACACCGGTAACAATACGACCGAAGATCTGCTGTTTGGAGAGAGAGGGGCGAACAATCAGTCTCTTGCAGGAACCTTTGATGATATTCGTATCTACAATACGGCACTGAACGATACAGAGGTTCTCAATATCGCCGGTGAAACATCCGGACTGGTGGCTGCCTATGACTTTGAAGGCAGCAATCCGCTTGCCGACAAATCGGGGAACGGCAATGACGCGACGCTGCAAAGCGGTGCGGCAGTGATTACCGTGACGGAAGGACCGACGGAAGACACAACCTTTACCGTCGATGCGGCAACACTGCTGACAAACGACAGTGATGTCGACGGCGATACACTCTCTTTGGATTCTGTCTCCAACGCACAGCATGGAAGTGTCAGTTACGATGTCCAGTCCGGGAAGATTACCTTTATTCCGGAAGCGAACTACAATGGGCCGGCAAGCTTTGACTACACAGTCAGTGACGGCAACGGGGGTACCGATACGGCAACCGTGAACTTCAACATTCAGAGTGTTAACGATCTTCCTGTTGTCACCGCACCTGCGTCGGTACAGACCAGCGAAGACAACAGTGTGGATATTGCCTATACGGTAACCGATGTCGAAGACGATGCCGCTTCAGTACCGCTGAATGTCACCGCTTCCGCACAGCACGGTACAGTAACGCTCAATGGAAACGGAACGGTAACTTATCAGCCAAATGCCGACTATAACGGCACCGATACGGTAACCATAACGGCCACGGACAGTGACGGCGGAGTTACGGTAAGCCAGACAGCCGTAACTGTGACACCGGTCAACGATGCACCGGTTGCCGTGGACGATACGCAAATGGGTACGGTGGTACAGTATGTTGATGTCACCCCGGCTCATGCGGCTGTCAATACCGGCAAGACAATCGCTTTGACCGATGCTTTCACCATTTCACAGAAACTGACTGTGACGGGTCCGGGAATCGTTTTCAACAAAGAGAACAGCTATGAAGTGGCCATAGAAGGTGACGGTTCTGTCCGTTATGCAATGCGCGGATCTAACGGTCAGGGGTGGGTATGGAACGACACGGGTTACGATCTGCCCATGAACGAAGAGCATACGCTTACGGTGGTCTACAGCGGTGCGGACCAGACACTCAAAACCTATGTTGACGGTGCACTGGTGGCGACATCGACAGCGAATGTGCCGGCTTCACTGACGACAGCCTATCAGAACAGTTACGATCTTCTCTTCGGTGAGAGAGGTGCCAACAATCAGTCGCTTGAGGGAACGCTTGATGACATACGCATCTACGACCGTGCCCTCAGCAGTGCGGAAGTCGGCAACATCGGTACTGAGACAGTCGGACTGGTGGCAGCATATGACTTCGAAGGCAGCAATCCTCTTGCCGACAAATCGGGTAACGGCAACGATGCTACGTTGCAAAATGGTGCGACCGTCGAAACCGTCATTTATGCACCTTCCCCCATCGCAACCGACGAAGACACGCCATTGACCTTCGATGCACAAGCGCTTGTGGTCAACGACAGTGATGTGGACGGCGACTATCTTACTGTTACCGGAGTGACTGCCACTGCCGATACACACGGTACGGTCACACTCAACAATGACGGCACCATCACTTATGTGCCTGAGACTGATTACAATGGTACAGCTTCGTTTGAGTACACCGTCAGTGACGGCAACGGCGGCAGCGATACGGCAACGGTGACGCTGAATGTGCTGCCTGTCAACGATGTGCCGGTCATTGACAGTACGACCTTGTTACAGCCGTCGCGTGAGGGGATGGTATTCTGGAACGATATGGATGAAGCGTCATCCTCCAAAACCGACCTGTCCCAAAACGGTCATACTGCCACACAAGTGGGTTCATCAGGTATCTACACCATTGCCGACGATGCCGCGATCAATCTTGGTTCCTATGACCAGAAGACGATCGCTGCCAGCTTTACCACAGGCAGCGTCTCTGCATCCGACCCATTCCAGGTGATTTACGAGCAGGGCGGGGCGTGGAACGGCTATAGCATCTCCGTCAAAGGCGACCATCTCTACGCCAGTGTATGGGGAGAGAGTTACAGTACCATCGATCCAAATTATGCCATCATCGACCTGGGGCAGATTCAGCCCAATACCGACTACAATGTGGTGATGGTGCATGACGGCACTGCGGCTAACGGTGGCACGCTGACGGCTTACCTCAACGGTGTAGCGAACCCCGATGTCAAAACGGGTGTGGGGCAGATGGGTGCACACAGCGGCGATGTAGGTATTGGGGGTTACAAAAACGGCACCATCGATCCGACAAACCCGACAGCGGATGTTAACGGAGCTGGCGGCCAGTTTCAGGGAACGGTACATGAAGTGATGAGCTGGAACAGTGCCAGTAGCACGGTCGTTGGTGATGCGAACAACTACCTTAACAGTGTTGATGATACGACGACGGATCTCAGTGCCGCACTTTCCGGTACCGTAGCACTTTTCGATGTCGATGCAAGCGATGTGGAGGATGGTACAAACTTGACCTATTCGCTGCAAAACGACCATAATGGGCTTTTCGGTATCGAAGCAGCTACCGGTATCGTGACTGTCGATGCAGACAGTCTGGTCTTGCCAAAAAACTATACGCTTACAGTGGATGTAACAGACAGTGGCGGGGCATCGGCAAGCACGACACTCGATGTGAATGTGACAGAAGGTATCGAAGCGGTGCATCTTGACATGAACGGCAATACAAACGATACGGCTGACTCGGGCAGTGTCGTCGACAATGGAAGACTGCATAAAGGTGCTTCGGTAGCCAACGGCGATACCCTCGTGCTGGATGGGGTCGATGACTATCTCGACTTCGCCGATTCTGCCGATATCGACAATGGTACCCACGCGGAACGCAGCGTCTCTCTCTGGTTCAAAACCGGTGACGGCACAGGCACGCAGTATGTCTATGCCGAAGGGGGCGGTATACGAAGTCTGCAAATATATACCGAAGACGGCGTTCTCAAAGCAAAAGGCTATAACGATCCGGACAGTGAGAACGGCTGGAAATCTGCAAATGCGACCGTTCTCGACAGTCAGATCGATGTTAGCGACGACCAGTGGCACCATGTGGTCATCACGACAGCGGGCGACCCCAGCGATCCGCTGCATGGGCTTGCCGCCGACGGTTTCAAACTCTACCTCGACGGCACTCTGGTCGACAGCGGTACAGGCGGCGCGCTCTATGGACATGACAATGCCCATATCGGCAGCTACTATAACGGTTCGCAAACGTTTGAGGGAGAGATAGACGGCTTCCGCCTCTATAATGATGCCCTAAACGGCGTACAGGTGCAGGAGCTCTACGGTGAACTGCAGAACGGCCAGGTGATCGACGGTGTGGTGGAGGGGCTCTACTACGAAACCTCTTCGGGGATGTGGGGCTACACCGACGAGGAGGGGAACTTCGACTATGCCGAAGGCGACAGCGTCACCTTCAAGGTCGGAAGCGTCACCCTTGGCACTCTCGATACCGACAGCATCGAAGACGGGAAGGTATTCCTGCAGGATATCGCCGATGTCGAGCGCAGCGATCTGGATGACGAGTATGTCGAGAACATGGCGGTCTTCCTGCAGTCACTCGACAGTGACGGCAACGCCGACAACGGCATCGTTATCGATGAAGCGGTGCAACTGCAGCTTAGAGACGATGCGGTGGACCTCTCCGCACTTTCGGAAGACGCCCTTGCGAACCTGATAGAGAGCAACGGATTCGAGACTGTCGATGAGCAAAGTGCCATGGAGCATGTGGGAGAGATGCTCTCACGCTTTGCCGGTATTGAAGCGGTGCGTCTTGATATGGAAGAGGAGAGTGTCGAACCGCTCCTTCCAAAAAGTGACGTAGCTGCTGATTCTGTACAGAGCGCAGTGCTTGCCGATACATCGGAACCTTTCGCTCCCCAGCCCGACCCGACCGTCACGGTGACGGTGGACGACACGGTACCCGACAGTATCGCCTAGCCATTTCTCCCGGAACCGAGAATTCATTCTCGGCCAAACCTACCCAATATTTTCCTGTTATTTTTCAATGTTATAATAGATGAACTGTATTGTTCTATGATCGGAGTACTATATCTATGCCTAAAATTATCGGTTATCTGAAAAATCTGAATGGGGAGCTGTTCGCCAAGGATCCGGAAGGTCATCTGCGACCTCTGCATCCCGGCGATCCCGTTTACGTAGGGGAAGTGGTCGTGGACGCCGCCGGCAGGATCGTTCCCGATGCCCTGCAGGACGCCAAGAGCGAAACCCCCGAAGGGAACCTGGGCGAGGAACACGCCCAGGCACAGCTCGGCGAGGAAGAGGAAGGGAAGCACGCGAAGAAAACTGTGCCTCCCAAGGGGGTCGATGTCGACCATATCGATCCGGAAGATGTGCGGGAGGTGGACGTCAACGCCCCCCTGCGCACCAGCGAATTCCTCGACTCCTACGGCGGGATCCCCCGTCACGAACTGGAGGGAGAGGTCAACATCAACGCTCCCCTCTACGACGCGCGTTTTCAGGACCATGAATTCCCTCCCTTCCCCGAGGGCCCCGGGAACAATCCCGTCAAACTTTCCATCGGAGGGGTAAATGAGGTCTGGGAAGCCGGCTTGGACGATGGAACTCGCAGAGATGATTCCGATATCGCAACCGGAACCCTGGAGATCCAGGCCGTCGACGGCCTCAAAGAGATCACCTTCGACGGAGGCACCGGCCCCGTCACCTTCACCCGCTCCCAGATCGACAGCAGCTCCTCCTCTCCTCTTCAGGTCGATACCGGCGAAGGAACGCTCAAGATCATCGGAGCGACGAAGAGTGGAGGCGGTTATACCCTGCAATACGAATACATCCTAAAAGACAATCTGGACCATACCAAACCCACCCACGATGAAAATCTATTTGATCCCATATCCATCACGGTAAAAGATGTCAACGGTGACGAAGCTGCGGGAACACTGACCATTACCATCGTGGATGATGTGCCGGAAGCCAACCCTGACGTCAATGATGTCACAGAAGACGCTCCGGATGCGCCGGGGCATGATGACAGTAACCCTGATACGACGATCATTGTTGGTAACATCTCCGATAATGACATCGAAGGTGCGGACCAGCCCTCACCCATTACTGCCATCAGCAGTCTCAACACGGGTGTAGCGGGAAGTGTCGGCACTACTCTGGATGGTGCCTATGGAAAGTTGACACTTCAAGCGGACGGTTCGTACGAATATGCACTGAACAACAATAACCCGGCAGTCCAGAGCCTCTCTACAGGAGATAAACTGACCGAGGTCTTCCGTTACAGCATTACCGACAGCGACGGAGACAGTTCGACCACGAAATTGACCATTACCATCCACGGTACAGGCGACGAGCCCATCATCACTCCGGATGGCGACAAAACTGTCTATGAAGAAGGGCTCGATAACCCAGGTGACGACCAGGGTACAGACGCTGCTTCGGACAAAGAGTACACCACAGGAACCATCGATATTGTCGCAAAAGACGGGCTGGACCACATCACCATCGCCGGCACCGACGTGAGCGAAGCGCAGCTGCTCAACAGTGCAACAACACCGATTGTCATCACTACGACATACGGAGAGTTGACCATTACCAACTTCACCCCCACCGACCCGACCCACCAGGAGGGTAACGGGACCATCGACTATACATACGAGTTGACCGACAATACACTTGACCATACTCATTCAGACCCAATCAAAGATACGGAAGTAGTAGATGTTATCTCTCTTGAAGTTACCGAGCGTGATGGCTCTGTGGCTACCGGAACTTTGAATGTAACAGTTGTGGATGATGTACCAAGTATCACGCTTGAGACCAAAACAGATCCGGCAGATACATTGACAGTCGATGAGACGACACTTGCAACCGATGCGAAGGCAGACTTCGCTGACAACTTTACCTCCACATCAAAGTATGGCGCGGATGGCGTCGGGACGATTACAAGTGACTATGCCTTTTCAGTAACAGCGGGCTCGACCGGACTGGTCGATACAGCGACCGGGCAGGATGTCGTTCTTGGTCTGAAGAGTGGTACAACCAATGTTATAGAGGGTAAAAATACCGATGGCGACATCGTCTTCACCCTTTCGGTAGATGCCAACGGAGAAGTAACGCTCGATCAGCAGCGTGCTGTTGTCCACTCCGATACGAGCACCCCAGACGACTCTGTCACCCTTTCGGATGGAGTGATCACTTTGAGCAGAACAGATGTGATTACCGATGGGGATGGCGATACGGCTACATCCTCGGCGACTATCGATCTGGGTGCCAACCTTGTATTCAAAGATGACGGCCCAAAAGCCGCCATACCGGATGCAAGCTTCACAGCGACAGCAGCCACACTGGATGAATCGGCACTGACAGATGATGGAAAATATAGCGCTACGGTGGATGTATCAGGTGCATTTACAGGTGCAGCAGGAGACTTCGGAACAGATGGTGCTGCTGCAACAGGAGCAACAACCTACGCGGTATCCCTGACAACTTCCAGCGATACCGGATCGGGTCTTTATATCCTGGATCCAAGTGCAGCAGATGGCAAAGGCGCAGAGATCCAACTCCACGATAACGGAAATGGAACCGTAAGCGGTCTGGATGGCAGTACGGAAGTATTTAAGATCTCAGTGGACAATAATGGTAAAGTGACTTTCGCCTATTCAGACACAACAGATCCGGCCAATATCTGGCACGACCAGACACCGGCAAATGACGGTGATAATGCAGAAGTATTAAAAACAGCAGTAGCAGGGGCACTGGTCGTCACACAGACACTTACGGACGCCGACGGCGATAGCGTTACTTCAGATGGATTCGATATCGGTACGGGAGACTTCCTGAGTATCGAAGATGACGGCCCGGCAGCACTGGCAGATTCAAATCATATACAAGAGGGAACGGGTATCAGTACGGTAGAGGGTGACGTACTCAACGCGACAGTCGGCAGCAGTACCGGAGATCAGGCAGATATGCTGAGTACGGACGCTCCAGTGACCGTAACCGGCGTTGCATCCGGGACCGATACAGACAATCCGGTGTCAGGAAATATCGGTACAACATTTGACGTAAATTACGGAACGATCACTATGCAGAGTGACGGGACCTATAAGTATCACCTCAATGAGCTGAACCCCGATGTTCTAGCACTGGTAGATGGTGAAACACTACAGGAAAACCTGGTTTATACCATTACCGACGGTGACGGTGACCAGAGTACGACGACACTGGATATCACCATTGAAGGAAAAACAGGGAGTATGGCTCTGGTAGTCGATGCACACGATGTCGATGAAGCTGGTCTGGCTGTTCCCGGTACGCCTCCAATTATCGGAAGTGAGGAGTCCAGCGCTACCAGTGATGATAGTCAAAGTGAGATTGCAAGAGGTACATTCAGGTTTGTAGCCGAAGACGGTGTGGACTACATAGAGGTAGCTGGAACAAAAGTCGAGTTTGACAACAATAATCTCTCTGACTCTTTACCTATCACTATCGATACAGGCAAAGGTTATGTAACCTTAGATACTTATTCTAAATCGATAATCCAGGCATCTACCGGTGAACAGTTCGAACTTCATACCATCGACTACACCTATGAACTTTACGTCAATCAGGATCACAGTGCAGGGGAAGTGCATGACCTAATCGATGTTACAGTGGTATCTAAAGCTACTGGTGCCCCATCGGTAAGCAAAAACATCGATATCAATATCATCGATGACGATCCGAGTATCGAAGTCAAAACAACTGAGCCCGCAGATACATTAACCGTCGATGAGACGACACTTGCAACTGATGCGAAGGCAGACTTTTCGGACAACTTCACCTCCACATCAAAATATGGTGCGGATGGTGCCGGAACGATTACAAGTGACTATAAATTCACCATCGATACATCCAAACCAACCGGTCTAAAAGATACCGCCACAGGCGACGATGTCGTTCTAAGCCTTAACGGTAATGTCGTCGAAGGTAAAAACGGTGCAGGCGATATCGTCTTCACTCTTTCGGTAGATGCCAACGGAGAAGTAACGCTCGATCAGCAGCGTGCAGTCGTACATCCGGATTATCCAAACGACTACGATGAACCGATTTCACTTGATAACGATCTGATCAAATTGACCAGAACCGACACAATCACCGATGGGGACGGAGATACCAATACGGCCTCAGCCAGTATCGACCTTGGAACGAATCTTGTATTCAAAGATGATGGGCCGACACCCAGCACGTCAATAGACGATACTGCAAACGCTATTGTGGATGAAACCGATTTTACCCCTCACGATCCAAGCGGTAAAACGAGTGTTGTGATTACCGATACCATCATTCAGGGGCTCTTTGATACCAATTCGAGCTTTGGAGCCGATGGTGCGGGAAGCATCACCTACAGCCTCAAGGCCGGTAGTCTCAATACCGGTCTATACTTGAGCGGAGCAGATCAGACCGATCCAGCCAATGAGATCATCCTGACGGAAGTGACTAACGCACCTGGCGATATTGTTGCATATAAAGGGATGGTAGGAAGCACGGAAGCCTTCAGTATCGCAATCGACAATGCTTCTGGTGAAGTTACAGTAACACAGAAGGAAGCGCTCAGTCATCCAAATCCCAACGATCCCGACGATACGCTCAAGCTCGATACCGCAGCGATCAAAGTGGTACAGACGGTGACTGACAAAGATAAGGACAGTGTGACTACAGACAGTAAGAATGCACTGGATATCACCTTCAAAGATGATGGACCGACTGCGGCAGTAGATTCCAGCCAATCTATAGCAACGATTACAGTCGATGAGTCTCCGGTTGCACCAAACGGTGACGGAATTGTTTCAGCGACAGCAGATTATTCTGTCAACTTTGCAGCGAAAAGTGATTTTGGTACAGATGGTGCGGCTAATACCGGCAGCAGAGTATATGAACTGACTTTTAATGGCACGGATGTCGATTCCGGATTGAAAGACCTGGACGGTAATCCCATCGTGATGAACCTTGTTGGCGGAGAGATTGTCGGGACGGTAGGGACAACGGAATATTTCAGAATCAGTGCCGACAGCGCTACGGGTAGGGTTACCTTTACACAAAGCAACAACATTCAACATCCTGCAGCAGGTTCCACACCTGCAGACCACGACGATGCGGCAGTGATCGACGCTGTGGTAGGTACGATCGGGCTGAAGATGACGCTGACCGACAAAGATGGCGATAGCGCCAGCGATACGCTGGATCTCAGTAAAAATGTATTCACCATCGAGGATGACGGACCGACTGTGGTGGTAGATAGCAGTTCCGTAGCGGCGATCGTTGTGGATGAATCTCCGCTTCCAAACGATACACCAGCTGGAGACGGAATACGCTCTGAAACAGTGAACTATTCCGGCAACTTCTCGACAAGTAGCTATGGTACAGATGGTGCAGCCGATACAAGCAGCAGAGTGTACGAGTTGACCCTTAGCGGCACGGATGTCGATTCCGGATTGAAGAACCTGGACGGCAAGCCGATCGTGATGAACCTTGTCGGTGGAGAGATCGTTGGAACGGTAGGTACAACGAAATATTTCAGTATCAGTGCCGATACAGCGACGGGAGAAGTCACTTTTACACAGAGTGAAAATGTCTGGCACCCCACAGCCGGCTCCACACCTGCGGACCACGACGATCCGGCGGTGATTGACGCTGCGGCAGGTTCGATCGGACTGAAGATGACGCTGACCGACAAAGACGGCGACAGCGCCAGCGATACGCTGGATCTGAGTACGGGCGTCTTCACCATCGAGGATGACGGGCCTACGGCCAACAGTGTCGACAGCGACCCTGCAGCCACACTTAAACTGGATGAATCTTTACTGCCATCAGATACACCTCCAGGGGACGGTATTCGTACCACTTTTGCCGATTACTCCGGACATTTCGGTACTACCAACGATTTTGGAACGGATGGAAAGGGATCCATCGGCTACTCAATGGCATTGAACGGCAGTAGTCTGGGAACAGGACTCTATGCTCTGGATCCAAGCAATGATGGCACGGGTGCCAAACCGATAGGTCAAGGCGATGAGATTGTACTAAGCCTGGATGCTTCGGGCAATGTGATCGGTACGGCGGGAGGCACGACCTACTTCACCATCAGCACGGACAATAACGGAAATGTCACATTTACACAAAATGCCAATATCTGGCACCCCGATCCTGGACTTCCCGGGCAGGATCCGGATCTGCATGACGAACAGGCCATCCTGAATG
The DNA here is from genome assembly GCA_026994745.1 of Campylobacteraceae bacterium. Classification (GTDB taxonomy): domain Bacteria; phylum Campylobacterota; class Campylobacteria; order Campylobacterales; family Sulfurovaceae; genus Nitratifractor. Next base: position 35,983 of record JALWPZ010000218.1, read on the forward strand.
CAGTGGAAAACACTTTGGTCCTTCGCCAGACCATCACCGATAAAGACGGCGACACCGACAGCAGCGACTTTGACCTGAGTCAGGGTGTCTTCATCATCGAGGATGACGGGCCGGTGATCGGTGATGGACAGCCAGACGGCCTTGTCGATGAGGCGGGCCTCCCGAGGGGAAGCCACGCCGGTGACGATGCGTATCCGATAGTCGCGGAGGGTACCCTGGATGTCAAATCCGGCACGGATGGGGTCGATACGATATTTACCCAGGCTACGATCGACGGACTTCCGGCATTGACATCCAACGGACAGGAAATTACATATGCGATAGACAACTATAACCATAGGCTGATTGCGAGTGCGGACCTTGGCGGCAGCACGCCTACTGTTATCTTCCAAGTCGATATTGTCAATGCCAGTACTACGAACGCTTCCTACAAGTTCACGTTGCATGAACCGATCGATCATGCTTCAGGTGGCGGCACGAACCTGCAGGACTTGACATTCAATTTCGTCACGATCGATACCGACGGTGACACAGCCATCGAAGACTTCAAAGTCTCCATCAAAGACGATATCTCGACAGGAGAGCTCGATATCGAGCTCGATGAAGATGGATACAAGGAGTTCAGCGTCTCCGCCGATCACATCGATGCGACATCCATCAACATCACGGGTGTCAACCATGGAACAGTGACGTACGAAGCTGCCACAAACCTCTTTATGTACAAGCCAAATGGCGATTACAGCGGTCTGGATACCTTCAGAATCCAGGCCACCGATGTCGATGGCGACCCCATCGATATGGTCATTTCGGCGACCGTACATCCCATCTCCGATCCGCCGACGATGCAGGATGATATCAATCTGGTAACGGAAGAGGATGCCAGCAACACCGAAGAGGGAACCAATGTCGTGAAGCTTGGTCTGCAACTGCCGACACTCAACGACCAGACAGACCAGTCCACAACAGACGAAACAGATACGCTCAGTTATGACGAAGCGCTCGACGACGCACCGGAGCGGCTGGGGCTGATCACTTTCGACTTCTCTCCAAGCGGGGACAACGTCAATGGTACGAAAGTCTTTGTCGACAGTAACGATAACGGTGTATTCGACTCCGGTGATCAACTGCTTCTGGATGTTTCTTCTGCCGACAAAAGTTTTACGGTAAAGATTACGGATGTACCAAACTACCATCCCAATGACATCGGAGATGCCGATTTCAACCTCAGCAAAGCGGATTACGAAAAGATCGCCGTTTTGCAGGTGGAAGACAACGCCAACAACATCAAGTTCGACATCAAGGCGCAGCAGCATGAGGTACAGGACAGCGGCGACCTCTGGTCACCGGACATCGCTTCGAGTGTCGAAACGCAGCATGTGACGGTCAATGTCCAAGCGGTCACCGATCCCGTGAGCATTACCCTGCACGACACCGATGATACATCGACCGACCCGGAAGCGGATGTGGAGAACATCACCATCGACAGTCCGACAGAGTTCACACTGGATATCAAGGAAGATATGAAGGTGGAGCTGACCGATGTACTGGAGGAGGGCTTTGGCGACTTTGACGGCTCGGAAACCTATCGATACAAGATAGAGGGGGTTCCCGAAGGGACTATCTTCAGCGTGGACGGACACAGCGTGAAGGTCGGTGCATCGGGGACGGCGTTTGTGGACTTTACCTCTACCGAGCCAAAGGTATTCATCACGCCGCCCAAGAACTACAGCGGAAGCGTCACCGGTGCGACACTGACACTGATAGCGACCGATCATGAACTTCATGGAGAGACGGACCTCGCTCCTGCGATTGTCGATCAGACCGCGGTCGTGACATTCAATATGAATGTCCAACCGGTAGTCGATGGTGTGGTCGTATCGATCTCACAGGCCAACGGGCCGGAGGATTCCGGAAGGGAAGCGGACGGTACCATAAGCCCCGCAAGCGCGGCAGACGGTATAGAGATGGATGCCAATGTCAGAACTCTCGATACTGACGGATCGGAGCACATCAACGTTTATTTCGACAAGATCCCGGACGATGCGGCGATCTACTACGACATCGATGGGGACGGCACGAAAGAGATCATCGTCAAGGGCGGGGTGCTCACTGGCTACGATGCAAGCGGAAACGCGATTATCGACAATACGCTTCTGAGCACAACGGTTTCGGACGCGCCACTTGGGGGAGGGGACACCAATGTCATTACCGACAATGGCGACGGCACCTGGAAGCTGCTGGTCGAGAACTATACCGATACGGGAATTTCATCAAGAGAGAAGCCTCTCTTTATCCCCCAGCACAACAGCAACGAGGATGTAGAGCTGAAGATCAGCGGCTACTCGGTCGATACCGGCGACTCCATGACCGTAACCTCCGCTGTTTCTTCTCCCTACACGCTCGAGATCATCGTCAAAGGGGTCGCCGATGACGTGATCAACAACGAGATCACTAAGGAAGACATAGACATTGCTATTTCCGATACCGATCCTGACATAGGCGATTTGACCGTTACGCTCAATGGAGATCCGGGTAAATACAGCGCCGTCGTCGAGGAGGATATGGGCAATACCCAGGCGGGGGCCGAGTTTAACCTTAAAGATATCTACAAAACACCGGATCAGATAGATTCGTACGACAACCGTTACAGCAACAACCCGGATCAATCGCAAGATGCAGATACATCTGTAGCTTCGGAGACCGTTTCCATCATTATCACCGGACTGGATGACAGGTTTGATGTTCAGGGCGCCACACTTGTTGGCGGTACAGGGGACGAAAGAGTATGGGTAACCAATGTAGATGCGATCAACAATGTGGACAACCCCGTTAAGATAACGACAGTCAAGCATTTCAGTGGAGAGATCAATTTTAAGATAGGGTATGTCACTACCGAGAACGACGGAGACACGAATACTTCGACGGTACAGGATGTTTCGCTGCTCGTTACTCCAGAGGCGGAGGGTATTACCAATATCCTGCAAGCTTCTTCAGATGTGAACGAAGATGAGTTGACCCATATGACCTTCTATACCGAAACCAAGTTGCCGGATACTGATGAGTATTTGAGCTCTTTGGGGATAGCCAGAACGAACTATCGAGCAAATGGAGAGGACTTCAAAGGGGTTGATGGCGCTGATTTTACGATTTACATTGTAGAGAAAGACAGTGACGGGAACATCACAAACAAAACCAGCTTGCAGGATGCATTGGATGCTGGAATGATTGGAGAGGAGACTATTACAGACGATAATGGTGTGGATGTCAAATTTTACAAGATTACTGATCCAGATCATTATGACAATCTCTATGTACTTTATAATGCCGATATTGGAGGCAAGGAAGATCCAAATAATGTGAGTACACCACATCAAATGGATTTTGGTTTCAAATTTGACGTATCGGACAAGGCACAAGCAGTACAGAATGGTACAGACATCGACCTGATCGATACCCAGAGCGGTTTTCAAGATAGTGCACATTACACCTTCAACCTACATCCGGTTACCGACGACATCACTGCCGATGCGCAAGGTGATGACATTAGTGAAGCCGATGGAGATGGAAAGACGGAGATTGGTGTTTTAGGACACGAAATTACCATCAGCGCACCTACCATTATTGACGTAAAAGTGACCAACGCCGGCGTGAATACTCCAAACGAGAATGGAACAGGGCCAAATGGAGAAAATGGCCTGGATATCGACAGCTCCGAACAGATCCGCAGTATCCGCATAGACGGGGTACCAGACGGTATCGGGATCATCGGTGGGAAATACATTGGTGATACGGTCGATGATGATGGTAATCCGACAGGCAATAATACCTGGCTGGTCGATCTGGACCAGAACCCCATCGTGATGGATGCCGCGACCAAGACCTACAACCTGCAGTTCGAAGTCAGCGGCAATTACATCAATGCCGCGTCGGCCACCTCAAATGTCGATATCTCCTTTATCAATCAGGAGTACGACACTGACGGAAATCCGCAAGCAACGGCGCAGACCGGGGACTTTACGCTTGTCTTTAAGCGAGATCCGAACTTCAGCGGTACGACGGACGATGCACCGATGGATATCATCGGTGTAACGGATGTCAATGGTGATAAAACCATTGATGAAAAAGACGGCTATACTGTCGATCCGAACTTCGATAAGAACCCTGACGAATATCAGGGTGGCTTCAAGGAAGATACTCCGACTAAACTGGGTGAGATTATCCACCTTGACATCAATGACGTTCAGGGAAGCACCAACGCCGAATTGCACGAAACGATCAACTCCGACCTCTTCTCCATCACGGTACAGGGGCTTGATCTGAGCATTGTAGATGTGAGTGCCGGTGGGCAGCCCATCCACAGCGGTGTCGTTACCGGCTGGCGTTTCGAAACTGCCGACGATGGTACTCAGATTCTGACCTACCGGGGTTCCGGTGACAAGGCGGCGATCGAGAACGCCCTTAATGCGCTTGAGATCACACCGCAACAGGATAGAAACCACAACAATGTCAATTTAGTAGGACAGGATGACATTACCTTTACGACAACACTGACCACCTACACCCAAAGCGGTGTGAAAGATGTAGTATCGACCAGCTTCAGTGGCAACATCGAACCGGTGACCGACCCCGTGACCATCCAACCAGAGCAGGTGGACGTCACGGAAGATGTAGAGAGTACGGTCACCTTTACACTCGATACGGTCGACAACCAGTTTGGCAGTGTCTATGCCCACCTGGTGACAAGCCCGACCGACGATACGCCACCTACGACGATTTCCGTAACCTATACCGGTTCTACGGATGTCGGAAACGGGCAGTTCGGTGTAACCCTTGGAGGGGTGCATTTTAATCCGGGTGATACCAAAGATGTACCTATCACGCTCAAGGGAGACGGTACGGTCGATCTGACATTCCTGGCAGACTCCAACGAGTCGGGCAAGGCTTATTTTGAATACACGGTCTATTCCAAAGAGGACCACGCCCAAAACACCAATGCCCATACGGGAACGATCGAGTTCGACATCGCTCCAGTGGCCGACGGGCTCGATACCGGTGGGGGTAACGCGAAAGCAGATGGGCTCGAAGATGAGTTCATTCAGATCACGACCGCTTCGGGTGGTGCATTTACCGGTGACCTGATCGACAAACTTCCGGAGAATACGACGCCAGAAGAGCTCAAAACCGTCATTATAGACGATGTGCCGGTAGGCTGGCTGGTCTATTACGGTCCATCGAAGACATTGGCGCAGAACCTGGGAGATACTGATGGGAATGGTAAAAACTCCTGGAACATTCCGTTAGATGGCACGACCGTACCTGAGATGTGGATCAAGGCACCCGAACAACTGGGAGGCGTAACGGAAACATTCCAGCTCAAGACTGGCGTGATCGACGGTGGAGAGCAGGTCTACTCCAGCGTCCCCATCGATGTAACAGTAACAGCGGTCGCCGATCCTATTACGATCAACCCATCCTCTACCGGCGGTGCGGAAGGCTCGGAAATCCAGCTGAACTTCAACGCCTCTTCCGTGGACATCGACGGTTCGGAGCACTACGAAGTGCAGCTGACGAACCTCGGCGAGGGTGCGGTATTCTACCTGGATGGTTCGGAGCTGACCACAGCGGATGTCACCTACGACAGAGGGAGCGATACCTACACCATCAGCAAAGATGCGGGGATCGACTACAGTACGATTGACAATCTTACCGTTGTTCAGAACGATATGAGCGCAACGATCGATACGACGATTACCGTTTATGACGCCGATCCCAATGATGGTACGACACAGACGGACTCTGGGTCTTTCGCCCTCAACATCTCCCAACAGTTCGGTACGGGTGGCGACGATACGCTGCTGTACGACACCAAAGGAGTCAACGGAGGCGCAGGAACCGATACGATCGTCTTCGGTACCGACTGGGACGGACAGAACACCATTGACCTGAGCGCGCTGAAAAATGTCGAGATTCTCGACCTGACACAGCACGGTGACCACGATCTTGGTACGCTCACACTTTCGGATGTAGTGGGTATGACCGATAGCAATAATGCGCTTACAATCGAAGGTGATACCGCTGCCGACAAGGTGGCATTCGACTCTGCAGAGGGATGGGTAAAAGGTGCGGATGACGGCACCTACACCACCTATACCAACAGCAACGACCCGACCGTTACCGTAAAGGTGGATGACGACATCACAGTGACGGTGGCATAGGAAATGCGGATTCATCCGCTCCACCACATGTTATACTTTAGGAATGAAGACGATCGAAGAGCTCAAATCTCTATTGATTGAAACTTTCCCGAAGCAGCGAATCTATCTGTTCGGTTCCCGGGCAAGAGGATCGGCATCGGAGTACTCCGACTACGACATTGCGATCGATAGCGATACCCCGATCCACAAAGAGCTCTGTCGCATCAAAACCCTCATCGAAGATTCGAACATCCCCTACAAAGTCGACCTGATCGATCTTTCACAGGCACCCTATCTTGCCGAAAAACTCCGAAAAGAGGGAGTGGTATGGCATTAGAGAAAAACGGCTCGTTTTTCCCATTATGGAGTGACTCTAAGCGGCCAATTCATCCAGTCCGAACTCTACCCTGAACTCCGTCGCCAATACTTCCGGAACCGTTCTGTTTTTCTCTTTGTGAAGCTTCACGATCCCGTAGCGCTCCAATGTCTTCAATGTACGGGAGAGGTTGGGCTTCTTCCTGCCGGTCATCGCTTCGAGCTCCGCAAGCGATTTCGGTTTCTTCTCCAGAATGACCTTGAGTAGCTCCCGATTCTCGTTGCTGAGAATCTGCGCCATGGATTGGAGGGACTCGAACCAGATTTTCGGCTCATGTTCCCTGGGCACGTATTCTCCTCTTGCGATGGCCATCGTGCGCTCTTGGTACGCCTCTTTGCTCATGATCCCTACGTAGACCCTCTTTCCCATAATCTCTCCTTACTCTTGCCGCATATAGGCTTCCACACTTGCCCAGAAATCCTCGATCAGTTGCAGTGCCGACGAAAACTCGTAGGGAAAAACCTCCATTTTCCTGTGCAGGTGATCCCATGTCTCTTTGTTGGCTCCGTACTTGCCTTTTCGGGGCTTGAAACTGTGGGCGTTGTCGTAGCCGATCACCCTCTGGTTGCTTTTGTCGTGGAGTGTCAACGAATATTTGACACCATGGGGTATCTCGGCACTGACATCGACCCTCCTGGCTTCGAACTTGACCCAGTATCCGTTCTCGAGCGTGAATGTCTCGCCATCCAGCATCAACAGATTGTCAAGATCGTCCAATTGAACTCCTTTGGTTATCACTAAATGATAACATTATGGGCATATTTTGTCAATCTGTCCGGAATTCCAGGTTCCATCTCCTCTCTTGACCGTGATCAAGCAGAAACTATATAATCCTGATAGAATTTATCCGATTTAAAGAGAAGGATCGCCATGTCATTGGAAATCACCCCCGTCAAAAAGGGAGAGACCGTCCATTTCAAGAACCCCTCCAAACGCTTCTACGACGCCATCGGCGGCGAGGAGGGGATGCGCAAGCTCATGTACAGCTTCTACGACAAGATCTACGAGAGCGACATCGCCCACTTCTTCCCCCAGGACGAGGAGGAGTTCCAGAAGGTCAAGGAGAAGAACTCCAAATTCTTCATCCAGATCTGCGGAGGGCCCAAGGTCTACGAGGACGAGGCCCAGGGGATGGACCTGAACGAATACATGATCCGGGTCCACGACGAATTCTCCATCAACGAAAAGGCCAGGGTGGAGTGGCTGGGGACCATGCGGGACGCCCTGGACGAGGTCGAGGGGGTCGACGAAGAGATCAAGAAGGAGTTCTGGGACTACCTGGACCAATTCTCCAAACTCACCGTCAACAGCTTCAGCGACGGCAGCACCTACTACGCCAGCTACACCCAGGCCAAGGCGGACTGAGCCCCTTTGGAGGGGCGCCCCGTCCCCTTCGTTCCATTATCCAATCTGCGATAAAATAACGCATCTCTGTTCCAAAGGAAGTTTCATGATCTATATCGAAGATATCGTAGCCGACGAGGTACTCGACAGCCGGGGCAACCCCACCGTCCGCGCCCGGGTGAACCTGAGCGACGGGACCGTCGCCGACGCCATCGTCCCCAGCGGGGCGAGCACCGGGAAGCGCGAAGCCCTGGAGCTGCGCGACGGCGATCCCCAGCGCTACCTGGGCAAGGGGGTGCTCACCGCCTGCGAGAACGTCAACAGCCAGATCGCCGAGGCTCTCATCGGGATGAGCCCCTTCAACCAGGCGGAGGTGGATCTGGTGATGAAGGAACTCGATGGAACCGACAACTACTCCAACCTGGGGGCCAACGCGGTCCTGGGGGTCTCCATGGCCGTCGCCCGCGCCGCGGCGAATTCGTTGAAGATGCCCCTCTACCGCTACCTGGGCGGTGCCAACGCCGTGGTCATGCCCACGCCGATGCTCAACATCATCAACGGCGGGGAGCACGCCGACAACGACGTGGACTTCCAGGAGTATATGATCATGCCCACGGGCTTCGAGAGCTTCTCCGAGGCCCTGCGGGCCAGCAGCGAAATCTACCATACCCTCAAAAAGATCCTCCACGAAATGGGCCACAGCACTTCTCTGGGCGACGAGGGAGGGTTCGCTCCCAACCTGAGCAACAACGAAGAGCCGATCCAGGTGATCATGCAGGCGATCGAAAAAGCGGGCTACACCCCCGGCGAAGATGTGGTCATCGCCCTGGACGTCGCCTCCAGCGAACTGGTGGGAGAGAACGGGAAGTACGTGCTTAAATCCGAGAACCGGGAGCTGAGCAGCAGCGAACTGATCGCCTACTACGAGGATCTGGTCTCCAAGTACCCCATCGTCTCCATCGAAGATGGCCTGAGCGAGGATGACTGGGAAGGATGGAAGGAGCTCACCGAGCGCCTGGGGGACAAGGTCCAGCTGGTGGGCGACGACCTCTTCGTCACCAACGCCAATATCCTGGCCGAGGGGATCCAGAAGGGGATCGCCAACTCCATCCTCATCAAACCCAACCAGATCGGAAGTGTGAGCGAAACCATGCTCACCGTCCGTCTGGCCCAGCGTCACGGCTACACCTGCGTCATGAGCCACCGCTCCGGTGAGAGCGAGGACAGCTTCATCGCCGACTTCGCCGTGGCCCTGAACACCGGCGAGATCAAGACCGGATCCACCGCCCGCAGCGAGCGGATCGCCAAATACAACCGCCTCTTGGCTATCGAAGAGGAGCTGGGCGAGTTCGAGTATCTCGGCAACGAACTCTTCTGAACCCGACCGTGAAGAGCCGCCGGCCCCATCGCCACGAACCCAAAGAGCCCCTGCCGGGGGAGAGCTTCAGCTGGTTCGGCTTCTCCCTGCGCAGCGTCCTCCTGATCCTCCTGGGGATCCTGCTCTTCGCCCTCTACGTCACCTACCTCATTACCGGCAACAATTCCCTGATGGTCCTGCGAAGCGTCGAGAAAGAGAAACGGACCCTCCTGAGCGAAAAGGACCGCCTGCTCCACGAGAACCAGCGCCTGCAGAAGAAGTATTTCGAACTGCTGCAGATCACGGGGGAGTGATTGTTCGTGATTCGTAATTCGTGATTGGTGATTCGTGAATCGTGAATCGAGCCCCCTGAAAAACCCTCGTCATTCCGGACTTGATCCGGAATCTAGGACCACGCATGCCCATGATATCGTGGATCCTGAATCAAGTTCAGGATGACGGGGTCACTCTCATGAGGTTTTTCAGAGGGCTCAATCGTGATTGGTAAGACATTCTCGGATACAAAATCTACTCGTTGTTAATTTTTCGGTTCCTCACTCCTCACTGCTAACTCCTCTCTGTTTTTCATGCCATTTCGCCAGGAGATAGAGCGGGAAGAGGTGCTGTCCGAACTTCCCCTTTTCGATCCGGGAAGCGAGAAAATCGAGTCGCTCCTGCCGGAAGAGGCCCGTTCGCTCCTGCAGTTTCCGGATCGCCTCCATTCCGTCACTCTCCAGGATCCATCGGATGAAGGGGTAGTTGAGCCCCTTCTTTTTGCGATCGACGATCTCGGACGGCAGATGCTTCCGGGCGATGCGTTTGAGGATCCCTTTGGGGGCCGTGCGCATCCGAAGCTCCGGGTCGATGGCGAAGGCGCTCTCCACCACCCTCCGGTCCAGGAAGGGGGAGCGCGCCTCGATCCCGGCGGCCATGCTGACCCGGTCCTGCTTGACCAGATAGACCTCCCCCAGGAGGACCTTCAGGTCCAGATAGCTGTACCAGTCGGCGGGGTGGCTGCGAGGAGAGGCTTCGAAGCGTTCCCTCCATTTTCGGATCGCCTCCAGGTTCGCTCCATCCTTCACGTTCATCTTCAAAAGCCTGTCGAGTTGCCGATCGGTGTAGAGTTCGGCGTTGGAGCGGAAGATCGGCTCCCCTTCCCAGGCGCGCTTGTACCACTCCCACTCCCGGTTCTCGCTGTAGTGACGCCGGAAGTAGTTGCGCAGCCACTCCCGATAGGGGAGTTGCGCCGCCTGCTCGATGGAGTAGAACTCCCGGTAGCTGCGGTAGCCCAGGAAGAGCTCGTCGCTCCCCTCCCCTCCCAGCAGGACCCGGACCCCCTCCTTGGCCGCCTCTTTCATCAGGAAATAGAGGGGCACCAT